>NZ_JAUSUZ010000001.1:8095612-8458724 GCF_030813715.1 Catenuloplanes indicus | reverse complement strand
GCATCGGCCCGGCCGCGAAGGCACAGCTGGCCGCGGAGGTCATCTTCCTGACCCACAACCGGGACCTGCACGAGGTCAACCTGGGCTGGCACCCGAAGGCGGAGGAGCTGATCTGGCGCCCGGACCTCCAGCAGGGCAAGCGCTCGGAGAACGGCTTCTGGAACGTCCGCTACCGCACCGGGCACAAGGGCCGGTACGTGGCGGCGCTGGTCGATCTGATCGCCGAGCGCACGCCGTACTGCCGGGTGCGGTACGCGTTCTGACCCGCCCCGCTCAGCGCACGTGGCGGGCGATGCGCAGCGCGGTGCGGCCCCTGCGGCGAGCGCAGCCGCAGCGCCGGCACCGGCGCGAACCCGGCGGCCGGGTCCGGCACGCCCAGGTCGCGCAGCACGTCCAGCGCGTGCGCCGTGATGCCGTCCCCGCACGGCTTGTCGCGCGGGAAGTCCGCGCGGTCCACGAGCAGCACGTCCGCGCCGGCCCGGCGGGCGGCGAGCGCGGCGGCGGCACCGGCCGGCCCGGCGCCGACCACCACCACGTCGAAGCGAGCGGTCATCCGGCCATCGTGGCGCAGACGTCAGCTCATGTCGATGTCGAGCGCCGTCTCGCGCACATCCGGGTCCGGGTGCGTGCGCAGCGCCGCCAGCAGGCCGCGCCACGGTTCCGTCCAGCCGACCCCGGCGCCGTGCGAGACCAGCGCGACCGCGAACAGCCCACCGGCCGTGTCGCCGCGCGCGGTCAGCCGGGCGATCGCCCCGGGGTCGGACCACTCACGCAGGCTCTGCAGCCGGGTGGCCGCCCGATCGGCGAGCCACGCGGCCAGCACCGGCCGGGACGCGCACAGCTCCACGATCTCGTCCAGGTTGTCCAGCCGGCCCAGGTCGACGAGCAGGCCGGCGGCGAGACCGGTGAAGCCCGGCTGCCCGGCCAGCCACCGCGCCGGGCCGGTCAGCGCGGACCGGTCCGCGCTCGACGGCAGCGTGCGGGCCCGCAGGTAGATGCCGCGGACCAGCACCTCGATGCGGCGCCGCGCCGGCCGGTCCGCCGTCTCCCGGGGTTCGCCGCCGGGCCCGGCTCCACCGGCCGCCGCGCCTCCCGGCGCGGTGTCCAGGCCGGCCAGCGTGGTCATCGCGCGGGCGAGCACGTCCGGCCCGCCGGCGCGCAGCAGGCCGGCGATCTCCGTGTGGGTGAGCGACTCCCCGAGGTCGGTCAGCCGGGCCACGATCATGTCGTCGACACCGGTCAGCCACGGCGCCCAGCTCCGGAACTGCCCGAACGCGACCCGCCGCACCTCCCGGTCGTCCGCGTGCGCCGCGTCCACGATGAACTCGGCGTAGCGGCGCCGGTGCCGGGCCGCGATCAGGTACGGCTGCGCGGCCAGCACCGCCCGCCGGTCCTCCCGGCCGCCGCCGGCCGCGGTGCGCAGGATCGCCCAGCTGTCCTCCGTGCCGAGCTGCTGCCGGGCCGCGGAGACGATCGCGGCGCGCACGTCGCGGTGCTGGTCCGGCCGCGCGTAGGCGTCCCGCAGCGTCGCCATCACGGCCGGTGGCCCGGACCGGGCCAGCAGCCGGGCCGCCTCCTTGCGGCTGGTCACCTTCGCCGGCCCGGACAGCACCGGGCCCACCACCTCGACCAGCACCGACGGGGGTACGTACCGGGCCGCGCGCCCGGCCGCGTAGAGCGCGACCCGCGCCCGGTCGCCGTCCGCGTACCGCAGCAGGATCGGCAGCGCCCGGTCCGGCCGGTCCGTCCGGGCGAGCGCGCCGAGCGCCGCCTCCGCGATCGGCACCTCCGGGTGGTCGAGGTAGCGCAGCACCAGCTCACGGCCCGCGTCCGGGATCTCCGCCGCGGTCCGGATCGCCCACGCGCGCGGCCACACGCCCTGACCCGGATCCGCGGCGATCATCGCCTGCAGCTCAACGAAACGGGCCTGCTGCCGGGGCAGCCACCGTTCCGGGCGGGCCGGCCGGCCCGGCACCCACCGCGGCCCCTGCTGCACGAACCGGCCGGTGACCGGACGGTCCAGCACCCGGTCGAGCAGGTCCGTGCGGACCGTGCACATCGTGGACCAGACGATGTCCAGGCTGGCCGTGGACACGTCCCGGTCCAGCACCTCAGCGACCCGGGCGGCCCGGTGCCGCGGGTCGTCCAGCCACAGGTCGATCGCGGTCCGCGCGACTGACGGCAGCGTGTGCCCGCCGGTCGCCTCCCGGAGAAGTTCCTGCAGCTCGGGTACGGTCCGGGCACGCCGGCCGAGCGCGTGCGTGACCGCGAACAGCGGCCCGTAGTTCGCGCGTGCGATCCCGTCCTCGACCCAGCGGCGCAACCGGGCGAAGACCACGCGCTCCTGCCCGCGCCGCAGCACGGAACCGAAACGCCGCAGCACCGGTACGGCCGAGCCGCTGCTCACCAGGTCGATCGTGAGCAGCGCCCACTCACGCAACTCCGCGGCGTCCACGTGGTGGCGCAGCACGTCGGCGGCCAGGCGGCTGAGCGCGGACGTGGTCGCGGCGGACGCGTCCCGGGCCTCGGCCGCGTCCCTGGTCAGCCGGGTCAGGCCGGCCGCGGTCTCGGTGGTGAGCAGCGGCGCGATCGTCACCAGCGCGGTGACCGCGGACGCGCGCACCGGGTCCTGCTCGTTGCGCAGCCGGCCCAGCCGGGTGACCGTCTCGGCCACGGCCCGCGGGTCGCGGGAACGGCGGGCCGCGCCGATCAGCAGCGCGTATCCGCGTGCCCGCTCGTCCGCGTCGCCTGCGGTCAGCGCGCTCTCCAGCGCCGCCTTCGCGTCCGGCCAGGCCAGGTACGAACTCCAGGTGCGGACCTGGGTCTCGTGCTCGCGGATCCGGGGCAGGCGCAGCACCCGCGCCGCCTCCCGGATTCGGGTCGCGGCCGGCAGCGCCTCCATCACGCCGGTCGCCGGCAGGAGCATGGACGTGTCGGCGTCCGCCATGATCAGGTCGTACAGTTCGCCGCGCCGGTGCGGCGGGAGCGCGTCGAGGAACGCGGCCAGCGCGGCGCCGTGGTGCCGGAAGCGGACGCCGACCGGGGCCAGCTCGTCCGTGGGCAGCGCGGCCAGGCGGCGCAGCAGTCCGGGCGGCAGCGCGGTGCGTTCCAGCCAGCCGGTCCGGGCCGGCGCGGTGAGCAGCCGGGCGACCCGGCGCACGTCGTACGTCGCGAGCGGGCTGTACGCGCTGAGCGGGCCGGGCAGCGACTCCTCCGGGCCGTACCGTTCCAGCAGGTCCAGCGCCTGCGCCGGGTCGCAGCGCAGCACCGCGTGCACGACGTCGCCCCACACCCGGTCGCGTTCCTCGAGGCCGGCCCCGGCCAGCCGTTCGCGGGCCCGGTCCAGCACCACACCGGCGTGCCGGCGGACCAGCCGGCTCAGCCCGAACCCGTGCTCCAGCTCCGGCAGGAGCGCGCGTACGGTCTCGCTGCCGCAGCCGGGCAGCAGCGCGGCCGCCTCGTCGTCGCCGAACCGGGCCCGGACCTCGGGCATCAGCGCGTCCGCGACGTCCGGCGCGTGCCGCTGGCGCAGCGCGCGGTAGATCCGCCGCCGTTCCACCTCCGGGCGGTCCGCGTGCGCGTGGGCCGGCAGACCGGTGTGCGCGGCCGCGGCCAGTGCCTCCGCCCGCAGCGCCGGCACCGGGTCGCTCGCCACGGCCGTGATCCCCGCCGCGTCCCGCACCACCATCGCGGCGATCAGCGCGAGCCGGCGCTCGTAGACGCCCCGGCCGCGCAGGTCGGCGCAGACCTCGGCGCGATCCGGCGCGGTGCGCGCCCACCGGGCGAGCGTCGTCATCCGCGCCCGGTACGGCAGCGTCTCCAGCGATTCCAGCAGCTTGCGTGTTCCGGTCAGCACGGCGCCCATTGTGCCCGGGGCACCTCTCCCGGCGAGCGCGAATTTCCGCCAGGGTGACCCGGTGGACCTGCTCCCGAGAGCTGCGTGGGTCTTCGTTCGTGGTGACCACCCACGGCACTGACAGGGAGGCCGCCCGCGGCCGGCCGGTGCCCGCGGGAGCGTGCGGGACGCAACCCCGCCGGGAGCGGGAGAGCAAGGGTTTGAAAGGTCTGGAATCGGGTGCGGGGTAGGCTGCGCGGGTGGCGAGGTATTTCGACGTGCATCCGGACAATCCGCAGCCCAGGGCCATCGCGCAGGTCGTGTCGATCCTGCGGGAGGGCGGGCTGATCGCCTACCCGACGGACTCGTGCTTCGCGCTCGGGTGCCTGGTCGGCAACCGGGACGGGCTGGACCGGATCCGGGCGATCCGCGGGCTGGACGACAAGCATCACTTCACGCTGGTGTGCCGCGACTTCGCGCAGGTGGGGCAGTTCGTGCACATCAGCAACGCGGTTTTCCGGTCGGTGAAGGCGGCGATCCCGGGCAGTTACACGTTCGTTCTGCCCGCCACCCGCGAGGTGCCGAAGCGGCTGCTGCACCCGCGGAAGAAGACCGTGGGCGTGCGGGTGCCGGCACACGCGGTCACCCAGGCGCTGCTGGCCGAGCTGGGTGAGCCGCTGCTGTCCACCACGCTGCTGCTGCCCGGTGAGGACGAGGCGCCGGTGCAGGGCTGGGAGATCAAGGAACGGCTGGACCACCAGCTGGGCGCGGTGCTGGACTCGGGCGAGTGCGGCGTCGTACCGACCACGGTGATCGACCTGTCCGAGGAGGTGCCCGAGGTGCTGCGCGTGGGCGCGGGCGATCCGTCCCGGTTCGAGGCCTGAGCGGTGACCGGTCATCTGGACGCGCGGGTCGACGGCGCGGTCGCCACGGTCACGATCACGAACCCGCGCAAGCGGAACGTGATGACCGCGGACATGTGGCGCGCGCTGCCGTCCGTGCTGTCGGCCCTGGCCGCCGACCCCGCGGTCCGGGTCCTCGTGCTGCGCGGCGCGGGCGGCACCTTCTGCGCCGGCGCGGACCTGGCGAACATCGCGGAGGCGTACCCGGGCGGCGAGGACTCGATCGTCACGCGCGCCGAGGCCGCGCTGGTGACGTTCCCACGACCGACCATCGCGTACGTGGAGGGTTACGCGATCGGCGGCGGCTGCCAGCTCGCGGTCGCCTGTGACCTCCGGTTCGCGGACGCGGACGCGGTGTTCGGCGTGCCACCCGGCAAGCTCGGCATCGTCTATCCACATGCGAGCACCCGCCGGCTGGTCTCCGTGGTGGGCGCGGCGACCGCGAAGTACCTGCTCTTCTCCGGCGACCCGGTCGGCGCACCGCAGGCTGCCGCACTCGGCCTGGTGAACGAGATCGCCACGCCGGGCCGGCTGGCCGAGTTCACCGCCACGATCGCGTCCCGCTCGCCGATGTCGCTGGCCGCCGCGAAGGCGTTCGTGGAGTCCGACGACCCGGCCGTGATCGACCACTGGCACCGCACCGGCATCGCCAGCCCGGACCGGGTGGAGGGCGTGACCGCGTTCCACGAGAAGCGCCCACCCCGCTTCTGATCACGCTGCTTTGTGCGGGCTGTCTACCCTCGCGGATAACCACCCCGAGGGAGGTCCGAGATGGACGCGCCCACGTTGGTCTTCCTGCTCGTCGGCGGCCTCGGCGCGGCGGTCCTGACGCTGGCACTGCTGGGCGCGGGCGCGCTGCGCGCGGTGCACGTCGATCTAGGCGGGCCGGCCTCGGTGGAGTCGATCGCCGGTTTCCTCGGCGCATTCGGCTTCGGTGGTGCGATCGCGGTGCAGCTCCTGGGCGCGCGCTCGGCCGGTGCGGTGCTGGCCGCGGCGGGTGTCGGCCTGGCGGCGGCGGTACCGACCGCGTACCTCGCGGTGCGGCTGTCCCGCTGGGCCCGCAACATCCCCACCGACGGCACGCTGACCCGGGCCGACCTGGTCGGCGCGATCGGCGTCGTCGTCACCCCGATTCCCGTCCGAGGGTACGGCGAGGTGCGTGTGCGGGCCGGTGGCCTGCCGATGAAGCTGCACGCCCGCGCGGACACCGCCATCCCGCTCGGCACCGAGATCTTCGTGGTCGAGGCGCCGTCGGACACCAGCGTCGTCGTCGAGAAGCTCACGCCCTGAGGAGGGTCCCATGCCGATCCTGATCGCGACCGCCGGCGGTGTGCTGGTGGTGTTCCTCGTCGTGATGTTCGTACTCTCCCGGATCAAGGTCGCCGGCCCGAACGAGGCCTTCATCATCACCGGGCGCAAGGGCCGCTCGGTGACCGACGCGGAGGGCATCCGCTCCACCGACCTGTCCGGGCAGAAGGTCGTGATGGGCGCGTCCGTCTTCGTGCTCCCGGTCGTGCAGCGCAAGCAGTCGCTGGACCTGTCCAGCCGCCGGATCAGCGTGGACATCCAGGGTGCGGTCAGCAAGCTGGGCATCCGCGCGAACCTGCACGGCGTCGCGATCGTCAAGGTCGGCGGCACCGAGGACGCGATCCGCGCGGCCGCGCAGCGGTTCCTGCACCAGCAGAAGGAGATCGACCAGTTCACCCGCGAGGTGCTGGCCGGCTCGCTGCGCGCGATCGTCGGCCGGCTCACCATCGAGGAGATCATCGGCGACCGGGTCGCGTTCGCGAACGCGGTCGCGGAGGAGGCCGAGCACTCGATGACCAACCAGGGCCTGGTCCTGGACACGTTCCAGGTGCAGGACATCCTGACCGAGGGCACGTACCTGCAGGACCTCGGCCGGCCGGAGGCGGCCCGCGTGCTCAAGGACGCGGCGATCGCGGAGGCGCAGGCCCGGCAGGCGTCCGAGCAGGCCCGGCTGCTGGCGGAGGAGTCGGTCGCGGTCGCGGAACGGAACCTGGCGCTGCGCAAGGCGGAGATCCGCGCGGAGGTCGACGCGGCCGCGGCGCGCTCGGCCGCGGCCGGCCCGCTCGCCGAGGCGGAACAGAGCCAGGCCGTGCTGGCCGAACGCCGCAAGGTGGCCGAGCGCGAGGCCGAACTGAAGGAGCGCGAGCTGGACGTCGAGGTCCGCAAACCGGCCGATGCGGCCCGCTACCGGGTCGAGCAGGAGGCCGAGGCGCACCGCAACGCGGACGTGCTGGCCGCGGACGCGCGCCGGCAGGGCGCGATCGCGGAGGCGCAGGCGGAATCGGAACGGTCCCGGCTGGTCGGCGAGGGCGAACTGGCCCGGCGCACCGCGCTGGCCCGCGCGGTCGAACTGGAGGGCCAGGCCGAGGGCGCGGCCCGGCTCGCACTCGGCCGAGCCGACGCGGAGTCGATGCGGCTGAAGGCGATCTCGTTCGACCTGTACGGTGACGCGGCCACGCTGGACCTGCTGGCCCAGGTGCTGCCGAACGTGGTGGAGGCGGCCAGCCGGCCGATCGGCGAGATCGACAAGCTGACCGTGATCTCCACGGACGGCGCGTCGTCGCTGACCCGCGCGGTGGCCAGCAACGTGGCGCAGGGCCTGCAACTGGGCGCGGACCTGACCGGCGTGGACCTGGCCGGCCTGCTCGGCGCCCGCTTCCGCGGCCCGGACGGCAACGGCGACCGCCCCGCACCGGCGGTCCCGGCGGCATCAGCGGTGCCGGCGGCATCAGCGGTGCCGGCGGCATCAGCGGTGCCGGCGGCATCGGCGGTTCAGGCGGCATCGGCGGTTCAGGCGGCACCGAGCGTCAGTCGCGAACCGGCCGCTCAGTCTCCGGCCGGCCGCAGCGACGATCCGGCATAGTGCGGTGTCCGCCGGCATTCACCGGGTGCACGACCGTGAGCCGGGCGTCGTTCACGTCGCCGGAACGACGTGAACGGCGCCCGGGCCACCGGCACCGCAACCCGGCGAACGCCGGTGGCCGGCCTGGCGGCGGCGCGCACCGGCGGCGGGCGTCACCGCAGCGTGCCGGCCACCGGCCGCCGGGCCATGGTCAGCGCGGGGATCGCCGTCAACGCGGTCACCACGAGCAGCACCGCGCACGCGGCGGAGAGCATCCACCACGCCGGGGCGTACGGCTCCGCGCCGTACGTGTCGTTGGTGAAGCGAGCGATGCCGATACCGAGCGGCAGGCCCAGCGCGACGCCGGGCAGAGCCGGGAGGAGCTGGGAGATCGCCACGGCGGCGCCGGCCTGGGCCGGGGTGGCGCCGAGCGCGCGGGCCACCGCGAGCGGCCGTTCCGCGTCGAGCACCGCGGTCCGCGTGCTGACCACCGTGTTCAGCAGCGCGAGCACGCACACCACCGTGACGATCAGGAACAGCGCCGATCGGAGCCGTCCGCCACCGGTGTCGGGGATCGTCATGCCGCCGAGGTCGTCGAAGTCCGGTGGCTGGGCCAGCATGGTGAGCACGCCGGCGGCCGCGGTCATGGTGATCATCGTGTTGATCATGGCGAGCCGGGACCGGCGGGGGCGGCGGGTGCCGAGGCGTACGGCGATCAGCAGCGTGGCCGGCAGCCGGCGGGACAGTCCGATCAGGACGCCGTTGCGGCGCGGCGGCACCGTGGCGTCGGCGAGCGCGTGCACGGTGTCGGTGGTGGCCGCGCGCAGCACCGACCCCAGCGTGGCCACCACCGCGATCGTCAGCGCCAGCGCCAGCACGGACCAGACCAGCCAGGCGGGCGGCGGCGCGGTGCCGACCGTGCCGATCAGCCCGGCGCTGGGCCGGAACAGCACGGGCGCGGCCAGCCAGCCGGCGGCCAGCCCGGCACCGGCCGCGCCGAGCCCGATCAGCAGATGTTCGGTGAGCTGGACGGCCGCGATCAGGCCCGGCCCGGCGCCGACCGCCTTGAGCAGCCCGACCCGGCGCCGCTGCGCGATGACCCGCCCGCCGACGATCCCGGCGACGCCGGTGACGGCCAGGCCGGTCAGCAGCCAGCTGCCGATCAGCAGTGCCTCGAACGTCGGGCCGTACCGCCGCCCGGCCGAGTTGACGAAGTCCGCCGAGCGGCGGACGTGCCAGCCGCGGAACATCGGGTTCTTCTCCCCCGACTCCAGGCGGGTGAACGCCCGGGCCTGCGCCGGGCCGGCGACGGTCACGTTCAGGTTGTAGGAGACCGGCTGCGAGCCGGCGAGCGCGGGGACGTCGTCCCGGTGGACCCAGATCGCGCCGCCCTTCCAGACGTCGATCGACTGCGGCCGGTGCCAGTTCGCGTTCGGGAACGGCGACCGGGCGGCCGACACCGCGAGGCCGTCGACGCGCAGCGGACGGCCGCCGACGGTCACGACGTCGCCGACCCGCATGCCGAACGCGTCCGCGAACGCCAGCTCGACGACCGCACCGCCGGGCCGCACCCAGCCGCCGTCGGTCACGGCCGGCTGGTCGATCGCGACCGGCGCCGGGTCCCGCCCCTGCACGACCACGCGCGAGCGAAGACCCGCGAAATCAAGATCCAGGAACAGCAGCGGGTACGGCCCGGAGTGCCCGGTCACGTCCGGCCGCGCGGCGATCGTGGCCAGTGCGGCCAGCGCGTCCGGCCCGGTCATGGCCGGCTCGATCACCAAATCCGGCCCGCCGGTCGCCGCCCGGGTCCGCTCGTACGGCCGGGAGGCCAGCTCGTTCAGCGTCAGCCCGAGCGTCAGCGTCGCGGTCGCGGCCGTGATCGCGGCCAGCAGCAGCGCGGTCTCGGTCCGGCGCCGGGTCAGGTCCCGGCCGAGCAGCCGGAGAATGAGCAGCAGTCGCCCGGCCACGTCAGCGCGCCCCGGTCAGCACGGTGTCGTCGGCGAACGCGCCGTCCCGCATGCCGATCACCCGGTCCGCGACCGCGGCGATCCGGGCGTCGTGGGTGACCACGACGAGCGTCTGACCGGCCGCACGCAGCTCGTCGAAGATCCGCAGTACGTCCAGCGTGGCCGCGCTGTCCAGGTTGCCGGTCGGCTCGTCGGCGAGCACGATCCGCGGCGAGTTGCTGAGTGCCCGCGCGATCGCGACGCGCTGCCGCTGACCGCCGGACAGCTCGGCCGGCAGGTGCCCGGCCCGGTCGGCCAGCCCGAACCGGTCGAGCAGGTGCAGTGCGCGGCGGCGCGCAGGGCCGGGCGCGGTGCCCGCCAGCAGCGCGGCCATCTCCACGTTCTCCACCGCGGTGAGTTCGTCCATCAGGTGGAAGGACTGGAAGACCAGGCCGATGTGGTGGCGGCGCAGCTTGGCCAGCGCGCGTTCGCTCAGCCGGTCGATGCGCTGCCCGGCCACCCACAGCTCGCCCGCGGTCGGGCGTTGCAGGCCGCCGAGCAGGTGCAGCAGCGTGGACTTGCCGCAGCCGCTGGGACCCATGATCGCTACGGACTGGCCCGCCGGCACGTCGAGGTCGATCTCGTCGACCGCGCGGACCAGCGAGTCGTTCCAGCCGTACCGCTTGGTCAGGCCACGGGCCCGCAACGCCATCATGATCTCCGTCCGGTCCACGTGCGCTCGCACGCCGCCAGCCACTCCAGGTCCGCCCGCAGTCGCAGCACCACGCCCTCCAGCAGCAGCGCCGCCACCGGGTCGACCGCGCGGTCGAGCGCGGCCCGCTGCGCCTCCCGGATGCGGCGCAGCACCTCGCGCCGCTGCGCGTCGACCAGGTCGACCGGGTCGGCCAGCCGGGCCGCCGCCGCGGCGACCAATTTGAGGTGGAACTCGGTGATGTCCGGCCGGGGCCAGGTCACCTCGCTCAGCCAGTCGGAGACGCGCTGCTGCCCGGCCGGTGTCAGGTGGTGGACGCGGCGGTCGGGGCGGTCCGGCAGGCCCTCGTCGTGCTCGGCGACGACCAGCCCGGCCCGGGCCAGCCGGGCGAGCGTGACGTAGACCTGGCCGCCGTTCATCGACTCGCCGAGCGGCCCGAGTGCGTCCCGCAGCCGGGCACGCAACTCGTACCCGTGCACGGGTTCCTTGGCCAGCATCGCCAGAAGGACGTCCTGCATGCCGTAATAGATAACGGTTAGCCATTGATGCTGTCAACCCGGGCCGGGCGGCGTCACGGCCGGGACCCTAGGGCGTGTTTGGTGGATCCCGACGGCCTGCGGCGCGGTCCACCAAACACGCCCTAGCGGTAGAACGGGTCCGGCGGGTCGGCGGACGGTGGGCGGGCCAGGGGCAGCGCGCCGAGAGCGCGGCCGAGTTGGGCGCCGGCCGACTCGGTGGCGCGGCCGACCGGGATCGGTGGGATGGTCAGCGGCTCCGGCGAGACCAGCAGCATCGCGGGCGTGGGGAAGTTGCGGTCGCCGACCACGGCGACGGAGCCGAGCACGGCCTCGGTCGGCGCGGGCATCTCGATGCGGTGCCACTCGTCCGGGTGCGGCGCCGGGCGCACCGTGTGCCGGCCGGTCGCGCCGCCGAGCCACGCGATGGACGCGATCACCAGGGGTACGCCGCCGTCCGGGGCCTCCGTGGTGGCCTTGAGCCGCAGCCAGGGAGCGTCCACCTCGCACAGCACCCGCCACCAGGTCAGGCCGCGGCTGGTCGCGGACGCCACGTACGCATAGAGGCGGTCCGGGATCGGCGGCGTCAGCACGGCGGGCTCGGGCGGCACGGGTGCGGCCACGGTCGGGCCGACGTCGGCGAACGCGCGCAGCAGCGGGCTCGGGTCCGGCACCCGCACGCGCACGTCCGGCACCGCGGGCGCGAGCGCGTCCGGGTGGCGGCGGACCAGGTCGCGCAGCACGCCGGCGAGCGCGGGGTGCCGGGCGGCCGCGCTGGTCAGCAGCGCCAGCATCCGTACCCGCTGATGGTGTGTCGCCCGCGGCACGAACAGCGCGAGGTCGGCGGCGCGCACCGCGGCACCGGCCGGCAGCAGCGCACGGACCACCAGTTCCTCCGCGATCAGCGCGGGCCGGACCGGCCGCCAGTGCGCGCCGCGCTCGGCCGGGTAGAGCTCGGACAGCCACGCGTCCACGTCGCCGGTGCCGTTGTGGCTGCCCAGCAGCGTGCGGGCCTCGTCCGGGGAGGACGCGCCGAACAGCGTGGCGACCGCGACGAGCCGCGCGCGGGCGGCCCGGTTCGGTGTGATCCGGTGCTTGTCCGCGACCCGGTTCAGGTAGCGGTCCTCGTGCCGCAGCAGCGCGGCGAGCGGGTCGTGGTAGTAGCGGCCGGCGTCCGGCAGCGGGCGGCCGATCGCCCAGAGCAGCGCCGCGGCCTGCAACGTCAGCGCGTGCCCGAACGCGGGCAGCGCCTCGGTCATCGGCCGCGGCGACTGCTCGACCACGGCCGTGTACGGGCGGCCCGGCATGCCCCGGTCGAAGACCTCGGCGAACGCACGGGCGGCCCGGCGCTGCTCGGCCGCGCGCATCGCCGGATCGGGGTAGAGCGGGCCGAGCGCGAGCGTACGGATGCCGGCCAGCCGGATGCGGTCGCTGAGCCCGAGCATCCATGATCCGGCGGTCCTGGCCAGCAGCAGCGCGCGGATCCGGGCGCGGCGGCCCATCGCCAGCCGGTCCAGCACCTCGGCCAGCAGCGCGGGCGGCCGGGACTCCGCGTCGTCCACGATGATCAGTGTGGGCGCGGTCGGGCCGTCCACCGCGTCCAGTCCGGAGATCAGCCGCCGCAGGTCACCGGCGACGCCGCCGAGCCAGCCCTGCGCGCGCAACCGGGTGAGCAGCTCCGCCGCGAGCCGCGTCTTGCCCTCGCCGGACGGCGCGTGCATCAACAGGTGGACGGTGCGGTCCTCGGCGTTGCACCACGCGGTCAGCTCGCGGATCTCCCGCACCCTGCCGCGGAACGGCACGACCGCGGCCTCGGCCGTGAGCAGCGGCGGGTACGGCCCCTCGGCCGCGCGGGCCACCACCCGGTCCGGGCCGGCGTACGGATCGATCAGCGCGTGCGCCAGCTCGACCGGCTCGGACACCACGGGCCGCTTCGTGAACCGGCCGACCGGACGGGAGAACGTCCGGTCGCGCAGCAGCCGCCAGACCGGGGTGAGCGTGAGCGAGCGCCGCCCCGGCCGGTACGCGTCGTCGGTGATCACGCCGAGCAGCAGCCCACCGGCCAGGACCGGTGCACCGGCCAGGTTCGGCGGCAGCGGGTCTGCGTCGAGCTCCAGCTGGTAAAGGTTGTCGGAGACGCGGACCCGGCCGGGGATGGCGACCGGCACGTCGCTCTCGTCCTCCTCCGGGTGCTCGACCGGCGGCTCCGGCTCGCCGTCCGGCGGCCGCAGCGCCTCGAGGGCGCGCAACGCGGAGATCGGATCCGGCGGGCCGGTCACGATCCGCGCCTGCCGGGTCGGCCCGGCCCAGGCCGGCCGCGGCTCATGGCCCCGGGGCCGGGCGGTCCCGATCGGCCGGACGTTGTCACCGGCCGCGCGCGGGCGCGGCTCGGGCGGAGTGCGCGGCTCGGGCGGAGTGCGCGGCTCGGGCACGGCCGGGTCCGGGCTGACCAGGGCCAGCGCGGTGACCTCCAGCTCGGTGCCGGAGGACAGGATCCGCCCGAACCGGGCCGGTGGCAGCCGGGTCTCCCCGGCCGCGCCCGGCACCTCGACCAGCGCCACCTCCATCACCGGGTCCGACCAGATCAACCGCCCCGGCGTGGACCGCACATGGTCCGGGTAGCCCTCCACCTCGACCGCGTCGTCCAGCCGGCCCGGATGGTGCTCCGCGGTCAGCACGAGCCCGTCCGCGATCACGTAACCGAGCGGCCGGTCGGCGGCCCCGACGACACGGACGAGACGACTGGGCTCCGCCACTAGAGACCTGCTCCCTGACGGAACATTCCACCGTGGACGTCTTCCTGAGCCGCCACTCGTCCTCCCGTCCGTCCGCTCACCACATTGTGATCCACCGGACCACGTTTCGCGCCCTGGACACAAGGGACGGTTCGGCTGAACTCGGCGTACGGACGGTCGCCGGAGGCCGGCCCGGAGACCTCGGCCCGCCGCCCGGCCGCTGGTCACTGTCCCGGGCCGCTTCCGGCCGTGGCGGCGGCCCGGCGAACACCGGTGGACCGCCTGTCCCTCAGCGGCCGCGGCGGCGGCCGGTGAGCGCGCGGGTGGTGAGCGCGCGGGTGGTGAGGGCGCGGGTGGTGAGCCAGGTGGCGGCGAGCGTGGTGGCGGCGAGGATCACGAGGTTGACGTTGACCGCCGGGTGGAAGCGGACCCGCCCGTCGCGGATGCTGTAGGCCCCGACCGGGACCGCGCCCATCCCCCACCCGCCACCGTCGCCCTCGCGATGCGCCGCCGTACCGTCGGGGGAACTGTCGGCGCGGCCGGTGCCGGCGCCGAAGCCGCCGCCGATCAACGCGACCGGCACCAGCGTGACGCCGTCACGCTCGATCGGCTCGCCGAAGGCGCGGCGGACCGTCATCGCGTCCCGCGCCGACGACATGATCTCGTAGATGTCCGGTGCCATGCATGCCTCCGCGCATCGTGGGAAGGGCCGGCGCCCAAGCGCGGTACGCACTGTACGGCACATCGCATCGAAGAAGCAGGAAAACCTCAGGCCAGAGGCACGACCTCCGGCACGCCGAGCCGGGTCGCGTCCGCGGTCTCGTCGTCCGGTTCCTCCTGGGAGGCGCGCTCGGCCGCGACGCGCGCCTCGTAGTGCGAGATCTCGCGGCGTTTCTGCTCGCCGGTCCAGCCCAGGGGCGCGGCCATCAGGTCGGCCACCTCCGGCAGCGCCGCGAGGCCACGGTCGAACGTCTCGATGCTGATCCGGGTGCGGCGGGTGAGCACGTCCTCGATGTGCCGCGCGCCCTCGAACGTGACGGCGTAGACGACCTCCGCGCGCAGGTAGTCGTCGGCGCCGTCGAGCGGCCGCCGGAGATCGGGGGCGGAAGCGATCAGCGCCAGCACCTCGTGGATCAGCGACCCGTACCGGCCGAGCAGGTGTTCGATCCGCGCGACGTGCAGGCCGGACGCGGCGGCCAGCCGGTGTCGCTGGTTCCACAGTGCCGCATAGCCCTCGGCACCGGCCAGCGGCACCCGCGCGGTCACCGACCGGGGTATCGCGCCGCCGAGGTTGTGCGCGGCCGCGTTCACCGCGTCCGCGGCCATCACCCGGTACGTCGTGTACTTCCCGCCGGCCACCACGACCAGCCCGGGCTGCGGCGACGCGACCGTGTGCTCGCGGGACAGCTGCGACGTGGACTCCGACTCGCCGTGCAGCAGCGGCCGCAGCCCGGCGTAGACGCCCTCCACGTCGGCTCGGGTCAGCGGCGTGACCAGTACCCGGTTGACCTCTGACAGCAGGTAGTCGATGTCCTTACGGGACGCGGCCGGGTGCGCCTTGCCGAGCTTCCAGTCGCTGTCCGTAGTACCGATGATCCAGTGCCGGCCCCACGGGATCACGAACAGCACCGAGGTCGCGGTGCGCAGGATCAGCCCGGTGCTGGACTGGATCCGGTCCCGCGGCACCACCAGGTGGATTCCCTTGGACGCGCGCACGTGGAACTGGCCGCGCTCGCCCACCAGGCTCTGCGTCTCGTCGGTCCACACGCCGGTCGCGTTGATCACCTGCCGGGCGCGGACGTCGAACGTCCGGTCGTACTCCAGGTCGTGCACGCGCACGCCGGTCACCCGCGCACCCTCGCGCAGGAAGCCGACCACCCGGGTGCGGGACGCGACGTGCGCGCCGTACGCGGCCGCGGTCCGGACCAGGAACAGCGTGTGCCGCGCATCGTCGATCTGCGCGTCGGAGTACTGCAGCGCGCCGACCAGCGCGTCCTTCTTCAGCGCCGCGCACGCGCGCAGCGCCTGCCGCCGGGTCAGGTGCCGGTGCGGCGGCAGCCCGCCGCGCCGCGCCAGCACGTCGTAGAGCAGCACCCCGGCGCCCGCGTAGGCGCGTTCCCAGGCGCGGTGCCGCAGCGGGTAGAGGAACCGCACCGGCCGCGCCAGGTGCGGGGCCAGCACGGACAGGATCAGGCCGCGTTCCCGCAGCGCCTCCCGGACCAGCCCGAAGTCGAGCATCTCGAGGTACCGCAGCCCGCCGTGGATCAGTTTGCTGGACCGGCTGGACGTGCCGCTGGCCCAGTCGCGCGCCTCGACCAGGCCGACGCTCAGTCCGCGGGTGACCGCGTCGAGCGCGCTCCCGGCGCCGACCACGCCGCCGCCGATCACCACGACGTCCAGCTCGCGGTCGGCCATCGCGTCGAGTGCGGCCGCGCGGCCGGTGGGTGACAGATCCGACATGCCGGTTACCACCAATCAAGATCAAAATCTTGCCAGGGTACGTCGCCGTCCGCCCCACGCGGCACTTCGAGTGCCACGCGCCCCGTGCCGGTCCCGGGGCGGATCACGATCGGAGCCGCCCCGGGATCGACGGCGCTCAGTCCACGTCTACCCAGCCGAGCGTCCGTTCCACGGCCTTCTTCCACCGGCCGTAGCCGGCCTCGCGCCGGTCCGCGTCCCAGTTCGGCGTCCAGCGCTGCGACTCGTTCCAGTTCGCGCGCAGCTCGTTGGTGTCCTTCCAGAAGCCGACCGCGAGCCCGGCCGCGTAGGCCGCACCGAGCGCCGTGGTCTCCGCGACCACCGGCCGGCTGACCGGCACGCCGAGCACGTCCGCCTGGAGCTGCATGCAGAGGTTGTTCGCGGTGACGCCGCCGTCCACCTTGAGCACGTCCAGCGTGACGCCGGAGTCCTCGCGCATCGCCTCGACCACGTCCCGGCTCTGGTAGCAGATGGACTCCAGCGTGGCGCGGGCGATGTGCGCGTTCGTGTTGTAGCGGGACAGGCCGACGATCGCACCGCGCGCGTCCGACCGCCAGTACGGCGCGAACAGCCCGGAGAACGCGGGCACGAAGTAGACGCCGCCGGAGTCCTCGACCTGCGCCGCGAGCGACTCGCTCTCCGCCGCGTTGCCGATGATCCGCAGCTGGTCGCGCAGCCACTGCACGGCCGAGCCGGTCACCGCGATCGAGCCCTCCAGCGCGTAGACCGGCGCGGCGTCGCCGAGCTGGTACGCGACCGTGGTGAGCAGCCCGTTGCTCGACCGGACCAGTTCCGTGCCGGTGTTGAGCAGCATGAAGTTGCCCGTACCGTAGGTGTTCTTGGCCTCGCCGACGCTGAAGCACACCTGCCCGACCGTGGCCGCCTGCTGGTCGCCGAGGTCGCCGGTGATCGGTACCTCGCCGCCGAGCGGCCCGGCGACCCGGCAGACGCCGTATCCGGACGCGTCGGACGACGGCCTGATCTCCGGCAGCATCGCCCGCGGAATGCCGAAGAACGACAGCAGCTCGTCGTCCCACTGCAGCGTCTCGAGGTTCATCAGCATGGTCCGGGACGCGTTCGTGACGTCCGTGACGTGCTTACCGCCGTCCACCCCGCCGGTGAGGTTCCACAGCAGCCAGGAGTCGGTGTTGCCGAAGATCGCGTCGCCGCGCTCGGCCGCCTCGCGCACCCCGTCGACGTTCTCCAGGATCCACTGGATCTTGCCGCCGGAGAAGTAGGTGGCCGGTGGCAGGCCCGCCTTCTGCCGGATCACGTCGCCGCGGCCGTCCCGGTCCAGCGCGGACGCGATCCGGTCGGTGCGGGTGTCCTGCCAGACGATCGCGTTGTAGTACGGCCGGCCGGTGCGCCGGTCCCAGACCACGGTGGTCTCGCGCTGGTTGGTGATGCCGAGCGCGGCCAGGTCGGTCGCGCCGAGGTTGAGCTTGCCCATCGCGGTCCGGGCGACCGCGACCGTGCGCTCCCAGATCTCGATCGGGTTGTGCTCGACCCACCCGGCCTGCGGCAGGATCTGCTCGTGTTCCAGCTGGTGCCGGCCGACCTCGTTGCCGCCGTGGTCGAAGATCATGAACCGGGTGCTGGTCGTGCCCTGGTCTATCGCGCCGACGAAGTCAGCCATGGGTGCCCCTTCTTCTCACGCGCGGAGGCGTACCCCCGCAGACGAATGTGATCTTCACACGGCCGTGCGCTGCCTCGGGACGTCCGGCTCGGCCACCGGCTCCGGTTGCGCCGGCAGGAACCGGCCGATCAGCGCCTGGTAGAGCCCGGCACCGAGCACGCCGCCGAGCAGCGGCCCGACGATCGGTATCCAGAAGTACGGATACCCGTTCTGATCCCGGAACGCGTCCTCGTAGCCGGTCAGGAACGACGCCAGCCGCGGGCCGAGGTCACGGGCCGGGTTGATCGCGTAGCCCGCGTCGGTGCCCCAGGCCATGCCGATCGCGACCACGATCAGGCCGACCACGAACGGTGCCAGGTTCGCGCCCGGCGGCGTGTTCAGCACGTCCGTCACGGCCAGGATCAGGAACAGCAGGATCGCGGTGCCGATGATCTGGTCCCGGAACGCGCCCCACTCGCCGACCGGCAGCGCGCCGTTGCCCGGCAGCGTGGAGAACACGCCCTGCGACTTGATCGTCAGGCCCGGGTCGAACGCGTTGAGCACCTCCGTATAGTTCCAGCGCACGATCAGCGCCGCGACGAACGCGCCGAGCAGCTGGGCCAGCGCGTACGGTGCCACCTTTCGCCACGCGAAGCCCTTGAAGACCGCGAGCGCGACCGTGACCGCCGGGTTGAGGTGCGCGCCGCTGATTCGGCCGGCCACGTAGACGCCGAGCGTGACGCCCAGGCCCCACGCCCAGGCGATGCTGTCGTGGTCGCCGATCCCGCCCGCGACGACCTGTGCGACGACGCCGCACCCGAACAGAATGAGGATCAACGTCCCGGCGAACTCCGCGGCCAGCTCGCCGGTCAGACCACCGGGGATTCTGAATCGCTGTGCCATCTTGCCTCCATGGTTACGGAGTGATTGCACTGTCGTTACCAGCCCTGACGCTATGGACGGTCAACATTGATCGTCAACGAACCCGGTTCGGCATTGTCGAACGGCGGATTTCGATGCAGTCTGGGTGCATGCCAGGTCCGGTGCAGTCGATCGAGCGGGCGGCCGCGATGCTGCGCCTGCTCGCGCACAGCCACGGCCGCCTCGGCATCGTGGAGATCGCCCGGTCGCTGGACCTGGCCAAGAGCACCACCCACGGGATCATCCGCACGCTCCAGCGGGTCGGCTTCGTCGAGCAGGACGAGACCGGGAAATACCGGCTCGGCGCCGCGCTGCTGCACCTCGGCACGTCCTACCTGGACGTCAACGAGCTGCGCTCCCGCTCGATCAACTGGGCGGACCCGCTGGCCGCGCGCAGCGGCGAGGCGGTCCGGATCGGCACCGTCCTGGACGGGCGGGTGCTGGTCGTGCACCACGTGTTCCGCCCGGACGACTCGCTCCAGACGCTCGATGTGGGGTCGTTGCTGCCGCTGCATGCCACTGCGCTGGGAAAGGTGCTGCTGGCGTACGACTCGACGGCTTTTGCTTCTTTGCGCACCCTGGAGCCGTTCACCCGGCGTACGCTCACCGACCGCCGCGACCTCGCCCGCGAGCTGGTCACGGTGCGCGACTCCGGGTTCGCCGCCGAGGCCGGTGAGCTCGCGCCCGGCGAGGCCTCGCTGGCCGCGCCGATCCGGGCGCACGGCGGTCTGGTCGTCGGCGCGATCGGCATCTCCGGCGCCGTCGACCGGCTGTGCTCCGCGTCGCTGCGGCCCGACGCCCGGCTCATCGGCTACGTACGGGACGCGGCCCGTGCCGTGTCCCGGGACCTGGGGTCGCGATGAGAACGTCCGAGCGCTATGTGGTCGCGATCGACCAGGGCACCACCTCCACCCGCTGCATCGTCTTCGACCGCCGCGGCCGGCTGCACGCGGTCGCCCAGCAGGAACACCACCAGCACTACCCGCGCCCCGGCTGGGTCGAGCACGACGCGATGGAGATCTGGCAGCACGTGCGGCGGACGGCCGCGTCCGCGCTCGCCTCCGCCGGGATCACGCTGGACCAGGTCGCCGCGCTCGGCATCACGAACCAGCGCGAGACCACGGTGCTCTGGGACCGGCACACCGGCCGCCCGGTCGCGCGCGCGATCGTCTGGCAGGACACCCGTACGGACGAGCTGGTCAACGCGCTCGCCGCGACGCCGGGCGCGGAGAGCGTGCCGAAACGCAGCGGGCTGCCGCTGGCCACCTACTTCTCCGCGCCGCGGATCCGCTGGCTGCTCGACCACACGCCGGGCCTGCGGGAGCGCGCGGTCAACGGCGACGTGCTGTTCGGCACCATGGAGACCTGGCTGATCTGGAACCTGACCGGCGGCGCCGTCTTCTGCACGGACGTGACGAACGCGTCCCGTACCCTCCTGATGGATCTTCGCTCGTTGTCCTGGGACGACGAGCTGCTGTCCTTCTTCGGCATCCCGCGCCGCATGCTGCCGGAGATCCGGCCGTCGGCCGGAGTGCTCGGCACCGCCACCGAGGTGTTCGCCGGGGTGCCGATCGCGGCCGCGCTCGGCGACCAGCAGGCCGCGCTGTTCGGCCAGACCTGCTTCACGCCCGGCGAGGCGAAGTGCACCTACGGCACCGGCAGCTTCCTGCTGCTGCACACCGGCCTGGAACCGGTCGCGTCCACGCACGGGTTGCTCAGCACGGTCGCCTACCAGATCGACGGTGCGCCACCCGCGTACGCGCTGGAGGGCTCGATCGCGGTCACCGGCTCGCTGGTGCAGTGGTTCCGCGACCAGCTCGGCCTGATCACCACCGCGCCGGAGATCGAGACGCTGGCCCGGACCGTGCGCGACAACGGCGGCTGCTACATCGTGCCCGCGTTCTCCGGCCTCTACGCGCCGCACTGGCGCAGCTCCGCGCGCGGCGTCATCGTGGGCCTGACCAGCTACATCACCAAGGGCCACCTGGCCCGCGCGGTGCTGGAGGCGACCGGCTGGCAGACCCGTGAGGTGGTCGACGCGATGAACGCCGACTCCGGCCTGGCGCTCAGCACGCTCAAGGTCGACGGCGGCATGACCGCCGACAACCTGCTGATGCAGTTCGTCGCGGACGTGCTGGACGTGCCGGTGGTCCGCCCGATGGTCGCGGAGACCGTCTCGCTCGGCGCCGCCTACGCCGCCGGCCTCGCGGTCGGTTACTGGCCCGACCTCGCCGCGCTCCGCGACCTGTGGCACCGCGCCGGCCAGTGGCTCCCCGACATGGACCCGGCGCTGCGCACCACCGAGTACGCCAACTGGCAGCGCGCGGTCGCGCACACCTTCGACTGGATCCAGCCACCCACCTGAGCCGGTAGACGCGCTCGCCGTGGACGACCTGATCGCGCTCGACACGACGCTGCGCGCGGCCGCACCCGGCCTCGCGCACCTCCGCCACGTGCGGGAGACGTTGCTGCAGCAGGCCTGCACGCCCGCGTTCTGAAGCGATCCGGCCCACGCCCGTCGCGTCACGGCCCGATTGGTCACGCTCACCGCCGCGCTTGACGCGGCCACCGACGCACGCCGCCGCGTGACCGACGCGCTCCAGCTCGCCGCGCTGTCCCTCGAGGAGCCCGGCGGAACCATCTTCGGCGATCTCGCCGCGGAAGTGGAAACCCTCGCCGCCGCGGTCCGCGTCGCCCGTGCCCACGCCCACCTCACCGGCCCGCTCGACCACCGCGCGGCCGTCCTGCGCGTCCACGCCGACGACGAGACCTGGGCGGACGTGCTGACCACGATGTACCTGACCTGGTCCGCCGCTGCCACGACGCGCCCCGGACCGACGCGCCGGTGCCGGGCCGGCACGGCCGGATCAGCGTCATCACGACGCCGTACACCTACGGCACCCTGCGCCGTGAGACCGGCCTCCACCGCCGCCACACCGGTGCCGCCGCCGTGGTCGAGGTCCTGCCGCTGGCCGACGGCGAGCACGGTCCGCCGGCGGACCACGAGATCCGGGTCGATCTCCACTGCACCCGTACCCGCACCACCGCGTTCACGCTGTGGCACCTGCCGACCGGCACGTCCGTGCACGTCCGTGCACGTCGTGGCGGAGCGGGATCTCGCCGTCCACACCCGGACGGCCCGTGCGCTGCTGCGGTCGCTGGTCGCGGCCGGGCCGCAGCCGCCACCGGCGCTCGTCCGCCACTACGACGCCGCCGCGGCGTACGCCATCGGCCACGCGCCGCACGGCTCACCGGACGACCTGATCACCGCCCGGCTTCTCGATCATCCGTAAGGACCGCGGGCGGGCTCCCTTTGTGATCGATCAACATTGCCACCCCGGTCGCCCTGCCGGACATATCCGTCAGCTTTCCGGAAAAAGCACTGGCCCGCCTACCCAACCATTGCATCTGAACAATTAATAAGTTTGTTCACCCAATAGTGTCAGCAACTCGCGCATATCCACCATGGATGCACATCAATCCAGGTCAGAGCCGTTCAAAGATTGTCGATCACAAATAGGGTTGACGCTTTGACGACACTGGACGGGCCCTCGAAAACATCGACCAATGGTACGGTCAGAGACGCAACACGGGGGGATTACGTGATCCCCGCATCCCGTTATCAGGCGCGGCTGCGGTGGGTTCAGCACCGCAGCCGCAGGTTCCCGATCTCTAGGAGGATCTGTGGAAACCAAGTCCATCGTACGCGCGGTGAAACGCGCGGGCATCGTGGCGTTCGGCGCCGCCATGGTCACGGCCGGCCTCGCCGCGCCCGCCCTGGCGGACCGGGACGGTGTCTGGCACACCGGCGAGTTCGCCGTGTGGCAGGACAGCGGCTTCAGCGGTCGCATCTACGACCGGGCCCTCAGCCAGGAGGGCAACTACGGCCCGCTGTACTTCGTCAACAGCAACGTCCACGTCGGCGACCAGGCCAGCTCCACGGCGAACGGCCGGACCGTGCGCATCTACGCCTACGAGCACTCGTGGTGCGGCGGCGCGTCCGTGACCCACCTGCCGTACGGGCAGTCCAGCGGCAGTGTCGGTTACGCCTACACCACGCTCGGCTGGGCCAACGACCGGCTGAGCTCGCACTCCAGCGCCACGTCCTGCTGATCACCGCAGCACCGAGTCCGGCCGGGCGGCGCGGGTCGCCCGGCCGGCACCTGGGGAAGGAGGATTCCCATGCGCCGTACCATCGGGCTGGTCCTCGCCGGGGTGGCCGCGCTGGCATCGCTCGGGTGCGAGGGGCGGGCGGCCGACGACCGGGGTGAGCCGGCGGTGGCGTCCATCCCGGCCGTTCGCCACGCGAGCGAGCTGGTGCTGCCGCTCGATCCGTACCTGGTGTTCGTCACGTCCTGGCAGGTGCCGGACCGGGCGATCAACATGCTGGGCCGGCAGTGCATGCAGCGCTTCGGCCTGGACTGGCCGGTGATCGAAGGTGTCCCGCCGGACGGGACCGTCATCCACGCCCGCCGTTACGGGCTGTTCGACCCGGACCATGCCACCGCCTACGGCTACCACCCGGCACCCCGGCCGGACGGTGAGTGGCAGGCCCGGCAGGAGCGGGAGCCGACGCCGGAGGAAGCCGCGCTCTGGGCCGGCAAGGGCGAGACCCAGATCGCCGGGCAGGCCGTGCCGGCGGGTGGTTGCGCCGGTGAGGCGATGCGCCGGCTGAGCCAGGGCGGACCGGAGGCTCCGATGATCAACCCGGAGCAGATGGCGAACGCGGACCACGATCGTGCCGAGCGGGATTCCCGGGTGCAGGCCGCGTTCGGCCGGTGGAGCGCCTGCATGCGCGACCGCGGCTTCCACTACGGCGTGCCGATGGACGCCGGCGACGACGCGCGCTGGCAGAGCGAGACGGTGAGCGCGGCCGAGCTGGAGACCGCGAAGGCCGACGTCGCCTGCAAACAGGAGGCGAACGTGGTCGGTACCTGGTTCGCGGTCGAGTCGGCCTATCAGCGCCGCACCATCGAGGACAACGCACAGCAGCTCAGCGAGCTGCGGAAGCACTACGACACCCTGCTCAGAAACGCTGCGAAGGTGGTATCCGGACAGTGATCACGCGCCGAAACCGTACCCTGATGATCCTGCCGTTCGCGGCGCTGGCCGCACTGCTGCTGGCCGGCTGCCCGTCGAGCGGCGACACCAGCCCGGAGGAGATCCAGCGAAACCCGCCGGCGGTGTCGACACCGACCCCCGCGGCCACATGAGCGACGAGCCGACGCCGATCGTCCGGCGGCGGCGGATCACGCTGGTGCTCGCCGCCGCCTGCGCGGTGCTGTCCACCACCGGGCTGCTCGCGTCGACGCTGGTCAAGTCGCCGCAGCAGCTGCTGGCGGACAGTTCACCGCCGCCGGGGACGCAGCTCACCGCGGTGGTCGAGAAACGCGTGCTGACCAGCACCGTGGTGGCGCGCGGCACGGTCGAGGCGAGCGCCCGGCTGGAGATCACGCCGACCGCGGCCGAGGGTGCGGGCACGCTCGTGCTCACCGCCGCGCGGGTCAAGGCCGGTGCCGAGGTCACCGCCGGGCAGGTGCTGCTGGCCGTCTCCGGCCGGCCGCTGATCGTGCTGAAGGGCGCGGTCCCGGCGTACCGTGACCTCAAGCCCGGCGACACCGGGGCGGACGTCACGCAGCTACAGAGGGCGCTCCGCGACCTGCGGCACTACCGGGGCGGTGACGCGGAGGGCACGTTCGGCGACGCCACCGAGGACGCGGTCCGCCGGCTCTACCAGCAGGCCGGGTACGACGTGCCGGACACCGGGGGGCCGGGCGGGCGCACCGACCGGCCCGCGCTCGCCGAGGCCGCCGCCGCGGTCGACGCCGCGCGCGCCGAGGTGGCCGCGATGCGCCGCCGGATCAAGGACGGCCCGCCGGCCGCGACCGGCGAGGCACCGCTGAGCGAGCAACTCGCCCGGCTGGAGGGCCGGCTCGCGGACGCCGAGGCCGCCGAGGCCGACCTGATCGCCACCACCGGCCCGATGGTGCCGCTGGACGAGGTCGCGTTCGTGCCCGAGCTGCCCGCCCGCGTCGCCACGTTCACCGCGCGCGTCGGCGACCCGGTCGAGGCGCCGCTGCTCGTGCTGTCGTCCGGCGCGCTGCGCGTCGGCGTGCGCCTGCGGCCCGAGCAGGCCGGCCTGATCCGCGCCGACCAGGCCGCGGCGCTGCGCGCGGACTCGCTCGGCCAAAACGCGGACGCGACCGTGACCAGCGTCGGCGAGCTCACCACCGATCCGCCGCCGGCCGGTGGCGAGGCGGGCGGCGCGGGCGACCAGGGCGGCGGGCCGTACCACCCGGTGCTGATCACGCCGCGCAAGCCGCTGCCCGCGCAGTGGGCCGGGCAGGACGTGCGGGTGACGATCACGGCTGCGCAGACCGACGGGGAGGTGCTGGTCGTGCCGTTGTCCGCGGTGTCCGCCGGTGCGGACGGGCGCACCACGGTCTCCACGGTGGACGCGGCCGGCACGGTCACCCGGGTCGAGGTGCGGGCCGGCGCGTCCGGCGACGGGTTCGTAGCCGTGTCCCCGGCCGGCGGCGAGCTGGCCGCGGGCGACCGGGTCGTGGTGTCCGCGCCGTGACCGCGCCGGTGATCCGGTTCCGCGGCGTCGGCCTCACCTATCCGGGCCCGCCGCCGGTGACCGCGCTGCACCCGGCAGACCTGACCGTCGCGCCCGGCGAGTACCTGACCGTGGTCGGCCCGTCCGGCTCCGGCAAGTCGTCGCTGCTCAACGTGGCCGGGCTGCTGGACCGGCCGACCGAGGGCGGCTACGAACTGGACGGCATCGACGTCGGCGCGCTGCGTGAGTCGGCCCGCACCGCGCTGCGCGGGCGGCGGATCGGGTTCGTGTTCCAGTCGTTCCACCTGCTGCCGTACCGGACCGCGACCGAGAACGTGGCGCTGGCCCAGCTCTACGCGGCCGTGCCCCGGCGGCGCCGGCTGGCGGCGGCCCGGGACGCGCTCGACCGGGTCGGGCTCGCCCACCGGCGGGACGCGCTGCCGATCACGCTCTCCGGCGGTGAACGGCAGCGGGTGGCGATCGCCCGCGCACTGGTGCACGAGCCGAGCCTGCTGCTGTGCGACGAGCCGACCGGCAACCTGGACTCCGCGACCGCCGGCACCGTGCTCGACCTGCTGGACGCGCTGCACGCCGCCGGGATCACGCTGGTGGTGATCACCCATGATCCGGCCGTGGCCGCACGCGGCGCCCGGACCGTGACGATCCGCGACGGGGTGCTGAGCGATGACTGACCGCTCCCGGCTCGCGGTGCCGGACCTGTTCGGCGAGGCGCTGGCCGGCATGCTGCAGCGGCCCGGCCGGTCCACGCTGACCGCGCTCGGCACCGTGCTCGGCATAGCCGCGTTCGTGGCCGTGCTCGGCCTGACCGCGACCGCCGGCGGGCAGATCGACCGCCGGTTCACCGAGCTGGCCGTGACCGAGGTGACGGTCAAGGACGCCGGCGGCGCCGACCCGCTGGACACCGCGTTCTCGTTCCCGGACGACGCGACGGCGCGCGCGGCCGCGATCGCCGGGGTCAGCGCGGCCGGTCTGCACTGGACCGTACCGCTGCGCACCCCGGCGATCGCGGCCGTGCCCGGCACGCCGGGCCGGGCCGGTCAGGGCCTCGGCCTGGTGGCCGCGGAACCGTCCGCGCTCACCGCGATGCGCCCGGCGCTGCGGCTCGGGCGGCTGTTCGACGCGTTCCACGACCGGCGCGGCGAACGAGTCGCGGTGCTCGGCGCGGCCGCCGCGGCCCGGCTCGGCGTCACCCGGCTGGACGGGCACCCGGCCGTGTTCGTCGACGACGTGCCGTACACCGTGCTCGGCGTGATCGACGACCTGCAACGCCGCGCCGACCTGCTGCTGTCCGTGATCATCCCGGCCGGTACGGCGATGAAGGCCTACGGCCCGCCGACCGACCCGCGCGCCGAGATGATCGTCGAGACCCGGCCCGGTGCCGCCGCCGTGGTCGCCGGCCAGCTCCCGGTCGCGCTCCGCCCGGACGCGCCGGAACGCTTCACCGTGCTGGCCCCGCCCGACCCGCAGTCGCTGCGCGGCGGCATCTCCTCCGACCTGGACACGCTGTTCCTGCTGCTGGCCACGGTCTGCCTGGTGATCGGCGCGGTCGGCATCGCGAACACCACGCTGGTCGCGGTCCTGGAACGCACCGGCGAGATCGGCCTGCGCCGCGCGCTCGGCGCCCGCCCGGTCCACATCGCCGGCCAGTTCCTCGCCGAGTCCACCGCGCTCGGTCTGCTCGGCGGCCTGGTCGGCGGCAGCATCGGCGTCGCCGTGGTGGTCCTGACCGCGCTCGCCCGCGACTGGACCGCCGTGCTCGCCCCGTGGACCGTCGCGATCACCCCCGCCGCCGGTGCGCTGATCGGCCTGCTCGCCGGCCTCTACCCGGCGCTGCGCGCGGCCCGCATCGAACCGGTCGAAGCCCTCCGCCGCTGACTCACCCGGCGGCCGGGCCGGATCGGCATGGCCCCAGCCCGGTGCGGCCGTCGCGCGGCGCACCCGCCTCACGACGATCCCTACCTGGTGGACGGTCCTCTGATCGCGGTGGGCTCCCGTTTTCCCCCGTTGCGGGAGCCCGCCGTCCGGACCGGCTTCCCGGCCGAGTCCCGCGGCACCGCGTCCAGCAACCGCGTCACCACCCACGCGTCCAGCGGCGGCGAGTAGAACATCGGCTCCTCACCCGCACACGCCCGGGTGAGGAGCCCGGCGACCGCGGCCGGACGGCAAGGCCCTAGCGGTCCAGTGCGGAGCGCGACGTCGTCAGAAAGGCACCGCGCAGCTCGTCGAGCTCGCCGTACAGGTCGTCCAGCGACGGCACGCCGTCCCACACCGCGCGGTTGATCCGCTCGAAGTACGCGCGCGCCGCCGCGTACACCTCCGCCGGATACAGCACCTGGAGCATGCGCTCGGCCACCCAGAGACGGTGCATGACCTCCTGCGCCGCGACCGGCCACGGCTCGCCGGTGGACCAGTCGTCCGGCCGTTCGAACGCGACCCGTTCCGCCTCCGCCGCCACCGCGACGAACCGCTCCAGGTGCGACAGCCGCTCGGCGCGACGGTTCTCCGCCCGCTCGGACTCCAGCCGGCGCTGCTCGGCCCGCGCGGTCATCCGCAGTGTGGTGTGCTGCACCAGATAGGACAGTCCTCCACCGAGCAGCACCCCGCCGAGCGAGGTGATCGCGGTGAGCATCTCGCCGGCCACCGGGATACCGTACCGCGGTGACCGTACGTGACTTCGACGACAACGACTGGCCCGGCGTCTGGCGGATCATCCGCGACGTGGTGACCGCCCAGGAGACCTTCCCGTACGACCCGCACATGACCGAGCCGCAGGCCCGGGCCATGTGGATCGAGTCGCCGCCCGGCCTGACCGTGGTCGCGGCCGAGCACGGCCGGGTGCTCGGCACCGCGAAGATGGGCCCGAACCGGCCCGGCCCCGGCGCCCACGTCTCCACCGCGAGCTTCATGGTCGCCCCGGACGCGCGTGGCCGCGGCATCGGCACCGCGCTGTGCACGTTCGCGCTCACCTGGGCCCGCACCCACGGCTACGCCGCCATGCAGTTCAACGCGGTCGTCGAGTCCAACCACGCCGCCGTCCACCTCTACCGCAACCAGGGCTTCGACGTCCTCGCCACCGTCCCCCGCGCCTTCACCCACCCCACCCTCGGCCGCGTCGGCCTTCACCTCATGTACCAGGAGTTCTGACCTCGGGCCGCACCCGCGAAAAGCGCTCTTCCCGCTTCCGGCGTGGTCCCGTCCCGCGCGCACCGGTCGTCGCCGGCGCTCCTTCCTGCGAGTCGCCGTGGCAGGAACGAACCCGGCCACCGACGCCGCGCCGCGGGCCGGCGGGACGGCGGTGATCGCGTGGGGTTCTCCCGGCACCGCGCGCAACCGGCTCCGACGCCGGCCGGCAACCGGAGCGCCAGCGGAGCCTTGCCGTCCGGCGAGGTGCGGCCCGCTCCGACGGCCCACTCCGGAAGCCGGACGATGATCCGAACGGACCGGTGGCCGGACTCCGGTGCGGGCACGTCCCGCCACCGGAGTCCGGCCTCGCCGGTGGTGCGGTCAGGGGAAGATGACCTGAACCGGGGTGGTGCGGCGGAGCGTGGTGCCGTCGCCGAGCTGACCGCTGCCGTTGTTGCCCCAGCACCACAGCGTGCCGTCGGTGCGGACGCCGCAGCCGTGGTAGCCGACCGCGAGCGGGCCGGTCCAGGTGGTGGCCGTGCCGACGCGGGCCGGGGTCTTGCGGTGCGTGGTGGTGCCGTCGGCGAGCTGGCCCTGGCCGTTGTGGCCCCAGCACCACAGGCTGCCGTCGGTGCGGGACGCGCAGGTGGTGTCGAAGCCGACCGTGACCGAGGCCCAGGTGCTGCCGGTGACCTGGAGCGGCGCGGTCTGGTAGGGCACGTCCGCGCCGAGCTGACCGTAGCCGTTCTCGCCCCAGCACCACAGGCTGCCGTCGGTACGGGTCGCGCAGGTGAACGTGTATCCGGCGGTCACGCCGGCCCAGTTGGCCGCGGTGCCGACCTGCGCGGGGCTGGTGCGGTAGCCGAGACTGCCGACGCCGAGCTGACCGCTGGAGCTGTCACCCCAGCACCACAGCGTCCGGTCGGTGCGGGTCGCGCAGGTGTGCGCGAACCCGGTGGTCACGGCGGCCCAGGTGGTCGCGGTGCCGACCCGCAGCGGCACGGTCGAGGTGTAGACGGACGCGCCCTGGCCCAGCTGGCTGTGCCGGTCGAAACCCCAGCACCAGAGCGAGCCGTCGGTACGGGTGGCGCACGTGTGGTTGTCGCCGGCGCTGACGCCGGCCCAGGTGGTGCCGGTGCCGACGCGTACCGGTGCGGTCCGGTTCGTGGTGGTGCCGTCGCCGAGCTGGCCGCGGAAGTTGTTGCCCCAGCACCACAGCGAGCCGTCGGTGCGGACCGCGCAGGTGTGCCCGGTGCCGCCGTCGGCCGTGGTCCACGAGCCGGCGATCGCGACCGGCTGGCTCCGCGCGGTCGTGGTGCCGTCGCCGACCTGGCCGCTGGAGTTGCTGCCCCAGCACCACAGCGACGCGTCGCCGCCGACCGCGCAGGTGTGCCCCCACCCGGTGGTGACGGTGGTGACGGTGGCCGGTGCCGCGGCACTGGCCGGTGCCGCCATGCCCAGGACGGCGACCGCCACCGCGACGACGATCGTCCACAGTGAACTGAATCGGTATTGCCTCATATGCTGAACTCCCGGAATCGGTGGGTCGCGAAAGCGATGGGAGCGCTTCCAGGAGTATTGCATCGACGCCCGACAATATCAACGCATCGGCACGTCCGCGCCGCTCCGGGCGAACCAGGCGGTCTCCCCGCCATCCAGCGTGGTCTCGATCCGCAGCCGCTCGTAGTCGTTCAGCGGCGGCAGCGCACCCGGCGCGTACCACCCGACCTCGAGCGACTCGTCGTCCGCGACCCGCGCCGCCCCCTCCTGTCCCGGCTCCGGACGGCAGAGGAACCACACGTTGAGGTACTCGCACCGGTCCCCGTTCGGGTAGCCGGTCGGATGCAACGCCACCCCGGCCAGCCGCTCCACCGTCACCCGCACGCCGGTCTCCTCGAACACCTCCCGCACCGCCGCCTCGGCCGGCTGCTCCCCCGGATCGATCACCCCGGACGGGATCGACCACCGCCCGTCGTCACTGCGCCGCTGCAGGAGCAACTCCCCCGCGCCGTTCACCACGACCGCGGACGCACTGGGCAACATCAGCAGGTCATGCCCGATCTGCTTGCGCAGGCCGGCGATGTAGTCGGAGACACCCATGATCAAACCTTAGCGAGGAACGTACGCAGCGCCGCCAGGAACGCATCGGGCCGATCCATGTTGACCGTGTGCGCCGCCCCGTCGATCACGACCTGTTCCGCGCCGTGCGCCGCGAGCTCGTCCGACACGCGCCGGATATCCGTCGTGTCCAGCGCGCCGACCATGGTCAGCAGCGGTCTCGGCAGCTCGGCCAGCCGATCGGCCGCCCCGACCTCGACCATCCGCCCGGTCGCCGTCACCGACAGCCGCACGAGCCCGTCCCGGACCATCGCCGCACACCTCTCCCGCATCGCGACCGGCACGTCCCGCGGCGCCCGGTGCGGACCGTCCACCCACGCCCGGAGCAGCGCCTCGACGAACGCTTCCGCGTCCGCCCGCGCCGCCGCCTCCGCCTGGGCACGCTGGCACTCGAGCGTGAACGGGTCGGTGAAGGTCATCCCACTGACCCCGGTCGAGACCAGAACCAGGGTCAACGGCACATCCGGGTACGCCAGCGCGAAGTCGATCGCGGTCCGCCCGCCGAGCGACAGCCCGACCAGCACCGGCCGCTCCGCCCCGACCCACCGCAACACGGCCGCGAGATCATCGTAGGCGTGATAGTCCCCGCGCGCCGCCGTGGACCGTCCGTGCGACCGCGCGTCGTACCGCGTCACCCGATGATCCACCGCCAGCGCCTCGAACTGCCCGTCCCACATGGACGCGTCCAGCCCACCCCCGTGCAGCAACACCAGGTCCCGCCCCGCACCGGCGGTCTCCCCGTACAGTTCCCCACCCTCGACCGCGATCCGCATACGACGCAGCCAACCATGTCGCCGCTCCCGTGGCGAAGACGCACATCTCCGGCGCGTCCGACTCGCGGGACGACGGCCACACCATGAGTCAGCCGGGGCCGCCACGCACGGCCGGGGTGTGGGCCGGCCCGGACGGCGCGCACCCGCCGGCCTGATCTTTCCGGCAGCGGCGGCGGACGCGTTACAACAGCCGCTCCTGGCGCGGCAGCGTGAGCCGGGCGGTGGTGATCGTCGCGGTCAGCGCGTCCTCGTTCAGGTCCCGGTCCACCACCTGCGCGTACGACCGGCCCTGGTTCTGGGTGTTGCGCATGCGGACCACGTTCGGGAACCGTCCCACCGCGCGCATGTCCCCCAGCCCGGACAGGAAGATCAGCTGGATCCCGTTCGCCGCCGCCACCCGTCGCTGCAGGTCCAGGAACGCCACGTAGTTCGCCGTACCCAGCGGGTTGTCCATCGGCAGCACGCCCAGCCCCGGCACGTCCGACCCGCGGTTCGCCGCCCGCAACCGGGCCAGCATGCAGAACAGCAGCAGGCTGATCGTGACCTTCTCGCCGCCGGACCACTTGCTCATCAGCTCGACCGGCTGCCGTTCCTCGCCCAGCGCGGTCGACGGCTTCAGCACGCGCGCGACGAAGTTCCCCTTGCCGACCGCGGCCGACGTCGCCTCCCACGCCAGCGTCATCCCGTCCGGGATCGGCTCCTTGCGCTCGACCAGCTTGTCCACCAGCCGTTCCACCCGGGACCGCAGCACCGCGTCCCCGGTGTCCACGCTGGCCCGCGGCCCGACGTCGAGGAACCGCCGGTTGCTCAGCTGCTCACCGAGCCCGCCCGGCAGCTGCGCGTGGTTCTGCGCCCGCTGCAACGTCTTCAGCGCCTCCCGCACCTCCGCGCAGAGCGCGGTCACGACCAGGTGCTTGTCCTTGTCGATCGCGGACAGCTCGCCGAGCAGCCCCTCGCGGTACTCGGTGAGCCGCGCGGCCAGCGCCTCCGCGTGCGGCGCCAGCTCGTCCACCGCGTTCTCGGTCCGGAACCGGTCCCGCACCTCCGGGCTGACCACCGCGAACCGTTCCTGCGACGCCCACCGCCCGAGCCGGTGCCCGCCGGTGGTCAGCGCGCCGCGCGCGGTCGCCAGCGCCGACTCCGCCTCGTGCAGCGCACGCCGCGCCGCGCGCACCTCGCGGTCCGCGTCGAAGACCTCACCGGTGAACGGCGCCACCCCGGCCGGGTACGCCGTGTCCTCGTCCACCAGGTCGGTGGCGGCCCGGTCGAGATCCTCGGCCCGGCGCGCGGATGCCTGCGCCCGGCTCTCCGCCGTGGCCGCCGACGCCGCGTGCGCGTCCGCCTCGGCCTGCCGCCGGTCGAGTTCCGCCCGCACCTCGCGGGCCCGCATGTCCGCCTCCGCCGCGGTGTCCGGCGGCGTGACGCCGACGCCCGCGGCCCGGCGCGCGGTCGCGGCCACCAGCACCCGCTCGGCCGCCTGTACGTCGGCCCGCGCGGTACCGGACGCGATCAGCGCCTCGTCGTGCGCGTCCTTCGCGATCGCGGTCGACCGCCGCACCGACACCGGGTCGGCCGCCTCCGGCGTGTCCGCCAGCAGTTCCGCCGCGGCGCGCTCGGCCCGGCCGAACGAGTCGATCTGGTCGTCCAGCGCGGCCAGCCGGTTGTTGATCTCGGCGATCGTGGCCTCCAGCGCCGACTCCGACGCCTGCCGCAGGTACGCCTCGTCCGCCGCCTGGTACCCGGCCTGCGCGTCCGCCAGCGACGGCAGCTCGCCGTCCGGTACCGCGGCGGCACCGGCGACCCGGCGCAGCTCGTCGGCCCGCGCCCGGTACTCCGCGGCCCGCGACCGTTTCTCGTCCGCCGCCCGGGTGGCCGCACCGGCCGCGGCCGCGTACCGCTGTTCCTCGCCCTGCGCGGCCGCCAGCGCGGCCTCCGCCTCGGCCCGCGCGCCCGGCAGCGCCGCGCGTTCCGCGCGCAGGCCGGCCATCGCCGGTACCCGGTGCACTATGTCGGCCAGCACACCCATCCGGATCGCCAGCGTGCGCCGTTCCGCCGCCAGCGCCTGGCGGCGTTCCTGCAACTCCGCGTGCTCGGCGTCGAGCGCGGCCCGGTCCCGGGCGAGCGCGGCGCCGCGCTGGTCGGCGGCCCGGACCTCCTCGTCCAGGCGCGCGATCGACTCGTCCAGGTGTTCGCGGTGGCCGGGCGGGCACCGGTCGACCAGGATCAGCAGCCGGTCCTTGAGCGTCTTGTCCCGGTCCCGGCCGTCCGTCAGCTCCTGGATCTGCTCGCTGCGCGACCGCTGCCCGGCGCGTCGCCGCTCCGCCTCGGCCGCGCCGGCGGTCCGGTCGAACAGCGCCTGCGCCGGTGCGATCACGAAGCCGTCACCCGGCTCCGGCAACGCGTCCACGACCTGCTGCAACGCGGCCGTGGTCGACACCCGGACCGCGCTGGTCGGCCGCAGCGCCGCCGCCGCGAGCGCGGCCCGCGCCCGTTCGAGATCTTCAGCCGCGGGTACGAGCAGGCCACCGGCCAGGTCCGGTGCGGCCGCGATGGCGGGTGCCCACCGGCTCGGCGGCACCGAGTCGGCCAGGTAGTGCCAGCCGACGATCGCCGGGATCCGCTTCTCCGCCAGCACGTCCGCGGCCATCGCCAGATCCAGCGCCGGTGGCAGCAGCCCGCGCGCGGACTCCAGCGCCCGGGTGGCCCGGTGGTCCTCCACGTCCGCGACCGCGAGGTCGATCCGCCGCCGGTCCGCGGTCAGGATCTCCTCGGTGAGCAGGTCCGCGAGCCGCCGGTGCTCCGCGACCGGGTCGATCGTGTCCGCCTCGGCCAGCATCAGCAGCCGGTGCTCGGTCGCCAGCGCGTCGATCTCCGCGACCAGTGGCTCCCGCTCCGCGACCAGCCCGGCCCGCCGGTCCAGCGCCGCGTCCCGCGCCTCGGCCAGCCGCGTCACTTCCAGATCAAGGTCCCGCCGCCGTACGCCGAGCGCCTCCACCGCCGCCGGCAGCACGTCATCCAGCTCCCGCACCACGGCCGCGTCCGCGTCCCGGGCAGCTCGGTACGCCTCCTCGATCTCCTGATCGGAGATCGCCTCCGCCCGCACCGCCCCGGCTCGCCACGCCGCGCTGCCGCCGCTGCGCTGCCCCGGCACGGCCGGCCCGTCCGCAGCTCCCGCGCCGCCACCCTCCACGCCGCGGCCGCCGGCCGCCGCACCACGGAAGCCCGCGGCACCACCGGAACCGGCGGCACCATCGAAATCGGCGACGCCCGAGCCGGCGCCTCCGGAGCCAGCCGTGCCACCGGAACCAGCCCCGCCGCCAGATCCGGCGGCGCCACCGGAACCAGCCCCGCCTTCAGCGCCGGCCGGGCCGGCGTGGTCCGCGGGGCCGGACTGGCCACCGTGGCCGTTCGCGCGGATCTCTCCGGTCGCGGCCGCGTCCGCGTCCACGCCGGACGACGTGCCGCCGGTCGCACGGCGCGGCACCGCCGCCGCGCTCCCCACGACCTCGTCGAGGATCGAGTCCAGGTGGCCGTCCGCGATCGCCGTCTCGATCGCCGTGGTGAACGCCGCGATCTGCTCGTCGATCGTGCGCCGCCGCGCGTCCAGGCCGCCGATCCGGGCCTGCAACTCGCCCGCGGCCGCACGCGCGGACGCGTGCGCGGCGGACGACTCCGCCGCCGTCGCCGCGTGCCCGGCCGCCTCGGTGTCCAGCGTGCCCGCCACCGCGCGGAGCACCGCCACCAGCAGCGCCGCCGCCTCCGCGCGGGCGGCGCGGGCCGGTTCCGCGCCCGCCTCCGCCTCCTCCTGGCGCTGCACCGCGCTGGCCAGCCGGCGGCTCGCGGTCAGGTGCTCGGCCAGCAGCGGCACTATCTGCCAGGCCGCGTGTTCCAGCGCGGACCGGCGTACCTCCTCCAGGGCTTCCTGATGCGCGCCGGCCGCCTCCGCGTGCCGCAGGTGCGCGGCCCACCACACGTACTCGCGGATCTCCGCGTCCAGCGCGGCGACGCGGTCCAGCGCGGCCCGCTCGTCGGATCGGTGCCCGGACACCGAGGACGACTCCGCCTCGGCCCGGGCGCGGGCGACCTCCGCGGCCGCGCGCAGCGAGGCGGCCAGGCCGGCCGCGGCGTCCTTGCGCAGCGCGACCGTGCGGTCCGCACCGGCCACCTCGTCGCGCGCGGTGGCCAGTCGCTCCAGCAGCCCGGTCGCCTCGTCGCAGAAGTCGACCTCGGCGCGCAGCCGGGGCTGACGGGCCAGGCGGTCGCGCGTCGTGCGCAGGATCTCGGAGATCTTGCCGGCCGAGCCGGGGTCGGTGACCAGCGAGAGCAGGTACTGCACGAACTCGTCCGCGGTCTTGAACTTGAAGTGGTGCTCGATGCCGCCCTCGGTCGCGTTGATCTTCAGGATCGCGGTGAACAGGCCGGGGTCGAGGCCGCGGTCGGTCAGCGCACCGGCCCACCGCTCCTGCTTGGTGACCACCACCGGGTCCAGGTCGAGCGGCAGCGCCTCGAGCGCCTTGACGAACTCCTTGAAGTCCGTCGGCCGGCCGTCCGCCCGGGTGAACGGCAGCGTCTCGATCTGCGTCGCCGACTCGAGCGGGCTGAACGCGTACCAGCACTGGCGCAGCCGGTCGTGCGCCGCGTTCGGGTCGGCGGGCTGCACCCGGTCGGCCCACTCGTAGACCGCGCCGGTGATCAGGCGGCGGCCGGCCGGGTCGACCCACTCGACCACCACGTGCGCGGTGTCCGCGCCGAGGATGCAGTCCTCAAGATGCCGGCCGGTGGTGGCGGTGGCCAGGAAGTCCCGCCGGTCCGGCCGGACCAGCGCGCAGACCAGCGCGATCAGCGTGGACTTGCCGCCGCCGTTGCGCATCCACAGGATCGTGTCCAGCGGGGTGCCGTCCCGGCCGGTCAGTTCGAGCGTGACGTCGCGGAACCGGGCCGCGGGCGAGCCGATCCGGTCCAGGAAGATGCGGCGCATCTGCCACAGCCGCGCGGGGGCCGCCATCAGGCCACGACCCGCTGCCGGTGGGCGCGCAGCGCGGCCAGGGCCTCGCCGCCGGCCACGTCCGCGACCAGGAGCCGGAAGCGGTCGGTGAGCTGGTACGACGCGGGGCCCATCTGCGGCATCACGCGCGCGGCGCCGCGCTCGACCAGCCAGCCGAGCACCTCCGCGATCGCGAACTGGGTGCAGCCGCGCGCCGGGCCGGGCTGCCGGTCCTTCGGCTTGAACGACGGCATCCGCGCGTAGACGTTCGCCGCGATCCGCGCCTGCCCGTCGACCGTGTCCTCCTCGCCGGGCAGCGCGGACACCGCCTCGATCGCGTCCCGGACGAACGCGTCCAGCGCGGCCACCTCCACGATCTTGACGTCCGTGCTGTCCAGGTCGAGCTGGCGGGGGAACGCGTACGCCGCGATGCCCAGCACGATCAGGCCGGCCACGAGCTTGTCGTCCGGGTTCATCGCGGTGCTGCGCAGGTCGCTCATCCGGACCGCGAAGACGCTGTTCGGCTGGGTGGTGAGCACGATGCCGCCGCGGCTGGGCGCGCCGAGCACGGTCAGGCCGAGCCCGCCCGCGACCGCCTCGACCGTGTCCCGGAAGCCGGTGTTGCTGCGGAACCGTTCCAGCAGCACGCCGTACGGGTTCGCGTCGGTGGGCCGGGCGCCCGCCCGCAGCCCGAACGCGACCAGCTCCGCGGCCGCGCGCACGTCCTCCAGCGGCACCGTCACCGCGACTCCTCCTCTTCCCGCAGGAACCGGACCAGCAGGTCGTCGCCCCAGGCCACCGGCGTGTCGAGCACGTCGTCGCCGCGCTCCACGGCCAGCGACGCGACCAGCGCGGCCAGGCCGTCGTCGTCCTCCGGCTCCTCGGAGACGCCGTCCGGCGCATACGCCCACAAAGCGGACAGCAAGATCAACTCTATCGCATCCTGCGCGTCGCCCTCGGCCAGGTCCACGTCGGACAGCAGCGACGACAGCGGCCGCGGTGCGTCGCTGGCCGCGCGCAGCACCCGGGACGCCGCCTCGATGACCATCGGAGGGTACGACTGGAGGTCCACCCCGGCGGTCTCACCCGGCCGCTCCGGGTCGAAGTCGTCCGGCTCCGGCGCGCGCGGCGGCGCCAGCAGCGTGTCCACCAGGCTGTCCAGGTGCAGCAGCCGCGGCACGCGCAGGCCCAGCACCCGGTCGCCGAACGCCTCGATCACCGGCAGCGCGTCCCGGTCCGGCAGCCGCAGCACGGGGTGGAACAGCTCCTTCTCCGGGTCCAGCAGCCGCAGGTGCACCGGACGCGCGAACACCTGGCTCAGCTGCGCCTGGATGAAGACGGTGTGCGCCGTACCCACGCGGGACGCCAGGTCGAGGTGCACCTGCCGGATCCGGCGCAGCGTCTCGACCAGCTCGCCGGACGCCTGCCGGACGGCCGCGTCGGTCTCGGTGTCGATCCCGGCGGCGACGTGGTTGAGCACCTCGGCGTCCTCGGCCACCCGCGACTCGACGTGCTCGCGGGCACGCTCCAGCCGGCGCGGCACGTCGACCGCCCAGTCGACGGCGCGCACGTCCCGCCGGGTCGCCTCCATCAGCTCCGTCAACGACGCGGCCATCGCCACCGACACGCGCTCGGCCTGGGCCGCCGTCCGCCCGGCCGCCTCGAACCGCCGGTCGCGCAGCTGCCGTTGCAGCACCACGGAGAACGCGGCCTCCGCGTCGTCCACGTCCAGGTCGAGGCCGCTGAGATAGAGCATGACGGCCTGCGGCGACGCCTGCACGATCGCGCCGTCCGGGCTGTCCTGCAGCTGGAGCAGCTTGAACGCGAACTCCTCGCGCCGCCCGTCGTCGTCGGTGAACGCGTAGACGAACGCGCGCTGCCCCTCCGCATCGTTCAGCAGACCCTTGATCACCCAACGGGCCGCCTCGGCGCAGGCGTCCCGCGGGGCGCCGGGCGCCATCCGCACGGCCAGCTCCGCGATCGAGTCGAGCAGCTCACCCAGCGTGATCTGGCGGGCGAACCCCATCGACGCGACCGCGATGTCCACCGCCGCGAGCGCCAGCTGCCGCAGGTCGAAGCGCCGGTCGTCGACGTTCGCGAAGGCTGCGTTGCGCACCAGCCGGGCCACCGGATCGGTGAGCACCAGCGCCCGCCACCGAGCCCGCATCGACGCCTCCGCCGACGGCGACCGCAGCGCCCCGGGATCCCCCGCACCCGTCTCGACCTGCACCGACACCGCTCACCCCCGTCACCTTTCACCCCCGTCACCTTCCGCGCCGGTGGACAAGGTTAGCCGAGGGGTCCGACAGCCTTCTGCGGCGGTCACCCCGCGTAGTGGGTCTCGGTCAGTCCTCCAGGCGCAGCGTGACCAGGCAGCGGTCCGGCGTGGCGAACGGCGTCAGCCCGTCCACCGCGACCGGCGCGGTCAGCCCGTCCATCGCGCTCTCCAGCAGCCCTTCGTGCAGCGCGCAGATCATGCCGCCGTGCGTGTCGACCAGCTCCAGGAACGGGCAGTGCCGCAGCCCGATCTCGCCGCCCCGCCCGGCCACCGACGGCTCCTCCGGCGCGAACCCGAGGTCGTCCAGCATGTCGTGCAGCCAGACGATCGCCGGTTCGGTCCCGTCCGCCACCCGCACGTCGTCCGCCACCCGGCTGCCCCACCGGCGCCCCGCGTCCTGCGCCGCCGCGATCGGATCATCGGCCCGCGCGAGATCGTCCGCCAGCAGCTCCGCGAGCACCCGGTAGTTGCGCGGCCCGCCCCGGTCCATCTGCCGTCGCGCCGTGAACAGCAGCGGCGGCCGCCCCGGGCCGGCCGGCACGCCGCTGACCCGGTCCGCATGCCCGGCCCGCACCAGCGTCTCCAGGTGGAACCGCGCCGTGTTCGGATGGACGCCGAGCCGTTCCGCGACCGTACCGATGCTGACCGGCCCGGCCGTCGCACGCAGCAGCTCCAGCACCTCCCGGCGCCGCACCGCGGGCTCACTCATGGCGTCATTCTCACACGGGCCCGGCGGATTTTTCACAAGCGACTTTTGTATAAACTCGGCCGCATGGCTTACGTGATCGCGGAACCGTGCGTCGACGTCATGGACAAGGCGTGCGTCGAGGAGTGCCCGGTGGACTGCATCTACGAGGGCGGCCGCACGCTCTACATCCAGCCCGACGAGTGCGTGGACTGCGGCGCCTGCGAGCCGGTCTGCCCCACCGAGGCGATCTTCTACGAGGACGACCTGCCCGGCTCGATGACCGCCTACGCCACCGAGAACGCCGCGTTCTTCACCGACACGCTCCCCGGCCGCGACACCCCGATCGGTTCCCCCGGCGGCGCCGCCAAGATCGGCCCGGTCCCGTCCGACACGCCGTTCGTGGCCGCGCTGCCGCCCCGCTCATGAGCGCCGCCGCCGTCTTCGTCTGGCTCGGCATGGTCATCGCGATCTCGTTCATCGAGGCGCCCCTCAAATTCCGTGCCCCCGGCGTCACCCTCCCGATCGGCCTCGGCATCGGCCGCCTCGTCTTCCGCGCCCTCAACATCGCCGAGGTCACCCTCGCCACCGCCGCGCTGCTCACCGCCGTGATCACCGGCACCACCCCGGCCGCCCTGACCGCGCTCGCCGGCGCTGTTGTGATCCTGACCGTCCAGATCAGCGCCGTCCGCCCCACGCTGACCCGCCGCTCCGACCGCGTCCTGGCCGGCGAGCCCGCCCCCCGCTCACGCGCCCACCTGATCTACATAGCCCTGGAGATCCTCAAAGTCCCCACCCTGATCACCGCCGGCACACTGCTGCTTCCCTGACGAATGCTTACCTGACGAATGCTTACCTGACGAAATGCTTACCTGACGAAAACGCCGATCACCACCCATGTGCCCGCTTCCGGTGTGGCCACGTCACGTTCGTGCGGCCCTCGGTGGGTGGGTGCAGCGCAGCCTCCCTGGCGGCCGGAAGCCTTCATAGATTCGGTGACATGAGTGAGATGCTGACGGGACGGATTGCGGTCATCACCGGGGCCAGCGCGGGGATCGGCGCGGCTCTCGCCCAGCGCCTGGCGGAGGGCGGTGCGGACGTCGCCCTGATCGGGCGGCGCGCCGAGCGGCTGGAGAAGCTGGCGGGTGAGCTGGGCGAGACCAGCGGGGTCCGCGCGCTGGCCGTGCCGGTGGACGTCTCCGACCGGGACGCGATGGCGGCCGCGGCCGACACGATCCGCGCCGGGCTCGGCCGCCCCGACCTGGTGGTGGCGAATGCCGGGATCATGCTCGGCGCGCCGTTCGAGGAGGCGGACTCGACCGAGTGGGATCGCATGATCGACGTGAACCTGCGTGGACTGATCACGACGGGCCGGGTCTTCGCCGACGACCTGCTGGCCGCGGCCGGTGACGGCCGGCGCGCGGATCTGGTCAACGTCGGGTCGATCGCCGCGGACGTGATCTTCGCGGACTATCCCGTGTACGGCGCGACGAAGGCCGCGGTCGCCCAGCTGACCCGCAACCTGCGCGCCGCGCTCGGCCCCCGCGGCGTCCGGGTACGGAACGTCGCGCCCGCGTTCGCGGTCACCGAACTGGGTGCCGACATGGCGCACGAGGCCACCCGGACCGGCCTGGACGACATGCGGGCCGCGCTGGAGACGATCACGGCGGAGGACGTTGCGGACGCGATCGCCTACTCGGTGGCGGTACCGGCCCGGGTCAACCTGGCCGACATCACGGTCGTGCCCACCCGCCTGGGCTGAACCACCGGTGCTTCCGGGGTGTCCGCGGCCACCCCGGAAGCGCCCGCACGGGTACCGGCACGATCAGTAGACCGGCAGGGTACGGTCCGCGGCGCCGCCGTCCCGGTCCGGGTGGACCAGCAGCACGTCCCCGTCCCGCACCACCGTCGGGTTCGTCCACCGCTCCCCGGCCGTGGGCACGAGAACCAGCGTCGCCGCCCGGTCGGCGTCGTGCACGACCAGCGACCGGATGGCCGAGACCGGTGAATCCCAGATGTACGCCTGGTCCGGATGATCGTCCGGCCCCTCCGCCAGGATCACGAAGAACCGCTCGTCGAGCCAGGCCCCGTACTCGTCCAGGCTCTGCTCCGCCGCGATCGGGGCACCGTCGATCCAGAGTTTCCGGTCCCACTGCACCGCGCGATGCCGGTCACCGGCGCTGAACGCGACCCGCAACCCGTACGAGTCGCCCCACCAGCCGACATAGTGGTCACATCCGCCGGGCACCGGACCTTCCCGATGGACCGCCGCACCGGTGCCGGGAAGCGGGTCCTGCGCGCAGATCTCCGGATTCCGGCAGGCCCGGTCCATTCGCCGGGTGCAGCCGAACCGGGCCGCGGCACAGTCCCGCGGGACCGCGCGGGACAGCGTTCGCACGAGCTGTTCCCGATAGGCGGCCTCGCCGAGCAGCGCGACGTGCTCGCCGGCTTCGTGCCACCGGTTGAACAGGTCCACCCCGGCGTCCGAGCGCCGCAGCCACGACCGCCACGGATCGTCGAGGAGCCGCCATTTCAGTGCGGCCCGCACGTAGTCCGGCTCCCGCGGCCGGCGGAGTGCGCGATCGATCCGCGTGCGGTCGTCCGCATCCTTCTTCCTGAACCGGAACACCACCAACTCCTCGTTCGTCACCGACGATGACCACGGCCCGCGGGCGAGCGTCCCGGCATCGTGACCCCGGCTGTCAAACCTCGGCGATCGGCAGGGCGGGCACCCGGGCAAAATCGGTTGCCGCTTCGTCCGTGTGTGCCACCGTGTGGATCGCCCCCCATACCCGCGAGGCCACGGTGACGATCTACTTCTACGGCGCCGACGACGTGCCGTACGGCTGCTTCTCCAACTTCTCCCCGCACGGCTTCGACCTCGACGGTCACCGATGGCCGACGTCCGAGCACTACTTCCAGGCCCAGAAGTACGCCGGCACCCGCCACGCCGACCTGATCCGCCGGGCGGCCACCCCGTTGCGCGCCGCCGAACTCGGCCGCGACCGCTCCCGCCCGCTGCGCCGCGACTGGGACCGGGTCAAGGACGACGTGATGCGCCGCGCCGTCACGGCCAAGTTCACCGCCCACCCCGGCATCCGCGCCGTCCTGCTCGACACCGGCGACGCCGAGATCGTCGAGGACACCGGCACCGACCACTACTGGGGACGGGGCCGAACCGGCACCGGCAAGAACCGGCTCGGCCGGATCCTGATGCGCACCCGCACCCAGCTACGCACCGCCGACGACGACATCCGGAGACGGATACCGCACGGCACGGACGCGGAACGGATGTCCGCGGCGGAAGATCGCCGTGTCCGAGGCGCCGGTCGTCGTACCCGTTGATTAGGGTCGTCGGGGTCTGCCGACGAAGGAGGACCGTGGCCCGTTACGCGACCGTGCCGTTACCGTCCGGGGAACCGGAGCTGATCGCTGACCAGGTGCGGTCGTGGGTGACGGCGCCGCCGATGCGGGATCTGGTCGCCGCGTTCGGCGGTGCGCTGCCGACGGCCGGGGTGGAGCGGCTGCTCGGCTGGCTCGACGACTTCTCCGCGGCGCACTGGGACTTCCGGCGGGCCGGCGGGGTCGAGCGTGACCAGGTCCGGCCGCCGGACTTCACCCCCGGGACCACCACCACGGTACGGGACGCGGCCACCGCGCTGGGCCTGGCCGACGGCCGCCCGCCGCGCCACCGGCGGTACGACCACGTGCTCGTCCTCGGCGGCCTCGGGCGGGCCTGCCTGCAGCGGGTCGCGCACACGGCCGGCCTGCTGCGCTCCGGCGTGCACGCCCCTCAGGTGGCCGCGCTCGGCAGCTTCCGGCCGCTGTCCGCGGCCGAGCGCGCCGAGCCGGGCCTGGCCGGTGCGGTGCACGAGGTCGACGCGATGGAGGTGGCGGTCCGGGCGAGCTTCGGCCGTACGGCGGATCCGGTGGTCGAGTGCGCGGACGGCCCGGTCGGCCACGACTCCTGGGCGGTCCGCACCTTCCCGGCGGCACCGCCGGCCGTGCACGTCCTCGCCGCGCCGTCGAGTGAGCCGGAGAAACGCCGGGCACACACGCCGGACACGTACGAGTTCTGGGCCCGCCGCTTCGCCGTGCGTCCCGGTGACCGGATCCTGGTGGTCACGTCCCCGATCTACGTGCCGTTCCAGCACTGCGACGCGATCCGCACGCTCGGCCTGCCGTACCGCTGTGAGATCGAGACCGTCGGCTTCGACCCGGCGCGGGCCGTGCCGCCGCAGCCACCGACCGCGACCGCGACCGACCGTTACCTACAGGAGATCCGCTCCGCGATCCTCTCCATGCGGCGCCTGGTCACCGGCGCGGAGCGGCTGCTCGACCCGGTCACCCCGCCCGGCATGTCCACGCGCGCCTGAGGATCCCCGGCCCGCCGGACGTCACCGCACGGCCTCCACAGCGGCGGCCGGAAAGCGCACGGCACCCGGCCTGCCAGGGCCGGGTGCCGCAATACGCGCAACGACTACCGCAGGCCGAGTCGCTGCGTCATCGACGGCTTGCCGCGGCCGAGCTTGCCCGCCATCCGGCTGGTCATCGTCGGCGTGCGGCGCATCCGGGACGGCAGCGTGGTCACGGCCGCGCGCATGCGCTGGGTGCGCGTCTGCGGCTTGCGCATCGCCCGCATGCGGATCACGGCCGCGGCCGCGCCGGCCAGCACGATCACGACGGCCGCGACCGGCTTCGGGTTGCGGCGGATCGCGGCGCCGGTCTTGCGGGCCGCCTCGGGGGTGGCGGCGACGGCCTGACTGACGCGGCTCGTGTCGCCCGTCCCGTTCGTGGTGCCGGGAGTGTCGTGGACAAGGCTGCTGGTCATCGCGTTAACCTCCACGTGAGTTGTCTGCTCTGACCACTTCAGTGCCCGTTCCGCGGAGATCGAATCGTGAGCGGGACCTCATTCACCCCGCGTACACGATCGTGTGCGCTACGGCCGCGTCGCCTCGATCGCCTCGCGGAAGACCCGGGAGCGGTGCGCGTAGTTGTCGTACCGCCCGTAGCTGGCCGCGGCCGGGGACATCAGCACCACACCGCCGGCCGCGGTCCGCTCCCGGCCGATCCGTACCGCCTCGTGCATGTCGGCGGCGGGGACGGCCGTGATGCCGGGCAGGTCCGCGACCAGCGAGAGGATCATCGGGCCGCTGTCCGGGATGCCGATCAGCGTCGCATTGATCTTGTTCTCCCGCAGGTAGTCGCGCAGCGGCGAGTAGTCCACACCGCGGTCGTCGCCGCCCACGATCACGGACAGCGGCCGGTCCGCGAAGTTCTCGATCGCGTGGATCGTGGACTGCGGGATGGTGGAGAGCGAGTCGTCGACGAACGTCAGCCCGGACGGGTCCGCGATCGGCTGCAGCCGGTGCTCCAGTCCCGCGAAGCCGCGCAGCGCCGTGGCCAGCGCGTCCCGGGACGCCACGCAGTCGACGCCGATCGCCTCGATCGCGGCCAGCGCCACGCACAGGTTTCCCTCGTTGTGCCGGCCGAGCAGGCCCAGGTCGGCGCGCGGGAACAGCGCCCGGTCAGCGCGGAAGAACCAGCGGGTGCCGTCCGGCCCGGGCGCGACGTGGAAGCCGTCCGGCAGCCCGGCCGCGACCAGCGGCAGCCCGGCGCGGCGCGCGAACTCCGCGGCCAGCCGCGGGTCGTGCCCGTTGTAGACCACGGCCTCCGCGCCGTGCATCGCAATGTTGAGCTTGCCCCGGAAGTACGCCTCCTCGCCGCCGAACCAGTCGAGGTGCTCCGGGAAGAGCGAGGTCACCACCGCGACCCGCGGAGAATCATCGAGATCCGCGCACTGGTACGCGCTGAGCTCCATCACGTACAGCTCCGCCGGTGGCATGGCCAGCGCCGCGATGCCGATGTTGCCGCCCAGCTCGTTCGGCCGGCCCGCACCGGCCAGCAGCGCGTGGACCAGGCTGGACGTGGTGCTCTTGCCCTTGCTGCCGGTCACGCCGACGGTTCGCTGCCGGTGCGCGGACATCCACAGCGCGGTCCCGCTGGTCACCACGCCGCCCCGGGCACGGTGCCCGACGATCCACGGGTGTACGTCCGGGATGCCGGGCGACCGCACGATCACGTCGATGCCGGCCAGCTCGCGGTGCGCGTCCTCACCGGTGAACAGCGGTGCCGCGTCCGCGAGCGCGCCGGCCCAGTTCGTGGCCAGGAAGTTCGCGGTGTCCTGCACGGTGATCAGCCGCTGCGGCCCGGCCGGTGCGATCGCCTCGACCGCCGCGATGCCCTCACGGCCCGTACCCCAGACCGCCACCCGGCGTCCGGCCAGCTCCCGCAGCTCCACGTCTCTCCCCAGCGTCGCAGCCACCACCCCACCGGCGGCGGTACCAGCAACATAGGCCATGGCCCGAACGTCCCGCCCGGCCAGGCCGGGCGTTCAGTCCGCGGTGAGGAGCAGGACCTCGGGCGTGAGCGTGAGTTCGGCGCCGGCCTCGGTGCGGGCGGTGACGGTGCCGTCGGAGACCGCGACCAATGTCAGGATGCTGCGCGAGATGCCCTGGGCGGCCAGCATCGTCGGGTTGCCGGTGTCGGTGCCGCCGCCGCGCACCGCCACGTCGCCGGTGCCGTCGCCCTTCGCGGTGACCCGCAGGAACGCGCCGCCGATCCGGTCCAGCGGCACTCCGGCCAGCCCGGCCGCCGGCACCACGGTCACGGTTCGCGACCGGCCCGCGCCGATGTCGGCCTTGCCGGGGGGCGCCGACGGCAGGCCGGCCACCGGCGTCGGGACCACCTCACCCGGGCCACCGGCCGCACCGGACGGCGACGGGACCAGCGCGGACGGCGGCAGGCTCGGCACCGGGGACGGCTCCCCCGGCAGCGGGACCATGACCAGCAGGCCCTCCGCGGACGTCGGCGCCCGCTCGCCGGTCACGTAGCCGACCAGATCGGCCCGGAGCTCCGTACCCGCCTCGTAGTGGATCGTGATCTTGTCGCCGTCGACCGGGACCAGCATCAAACCGCCGCGGGTACGGTCCGCGCCCCTGGTCGCGGACCAGAACAGCTCCTGCCGGTCCGCGTCACCCACGCGCACGAACCCGCCGTCGGTGCCGACGTCCGCCGCGACCTGCAACATCACCGCGGAGATCGACTGCCCGGCCAGCTCCGGCACGCGGTCCAGGTCGAGTTCCTTCTCGTCTCCCTCCGGCTCCTTGACCAGGCGGAAGATCTCCCGGGACGGGACCGGCACGACCCGGCCCGCGGCCGCGGACGACGACGGCGTCAGCGTGCCGACCAGCTGGACCACCAGCCGCCCACCGGCCTCGTCGCGGACCCGCAGCGCGCCGTCGCCGGCCACCGGCACGATCAGCGTGGTGCTGGTCTGCCCGCCCGCGCCGGCCAGCCGCAGCGCCGGGATCGTCCCCTCGGACGACGTGACCGTGACCGCGCCGGCGCCGGCCGCGTCCAGCGCGGAGACCGCGAGCACCACCGCGGTGCTGCCCTCGGCCACGTCCAGCAGCGACACGTTGACCTCGTCGCCGGGCGCGAGCGGCTCGCCGTCCCGGTTGTCGAACAGCGACTGCGGCCCGGCCGGTACGAGCCGGTTGGACGCGATCGCGGCGGCCGCGCCGGTCAGCACGATCTCCGGGACGTCCACGGAGTTCGCTGCGGTCGTGCGCTCGTCCGCGAACAGCAGACGGGTGCCGGCCAGTGCCGTCGCGGCCCCGGCCAGCACCGCCACGCCCACCGTCACGATCCGGAAGACGGCTCCCGGCCGTCCTCGACTCCACCCCGCCATGGTCCGCCGCCTCCGTATCGCCTTCACCGCCCCGGGCTCCCCGTGCAGCCCGGCGCCACACCCAATACGGTGAAAATCAAGAACCGGTTCTTCCCATTCTGGGGTACGGGTAAAGGGCCATCGATCAGGCACGACGTCACCCGGTCGATGGATGTGCGCGCATGCCCGGGGTCGCCGCCGGCCCGCATGGTGGCCGATGTGACCGACGCGGAGTAACCACGCGACCACGCTCCCGGCCCGGGCAGGGACCGGGAGCTGCCCGGTCGGCGGTTCGGCGGCGGGCCGGACGACGCGGAGCTCGCGGACTGCCCGGCCGCGCCCCCGGAACCACCGGTCGCGGGCACCACCGGCTACTGGCCGGTGCCGCCGCGTGCCGGATCCGCGCCCGCCGTACCCGCGGAGAGGCCGGACGGTTCCCGGCGCCGGTGGGCGCTGCCGCTGGCGGCCCTGGCCGCCACCGCGGCGCTGACCGCGGGAGTGCCGGTCGTGGACCGGGTGCTGACGCCGCCGAACCCGTTCCTGGAGGGCGGCACCGAGTTCGCCGCGACCGGGGCGAACGGCGCGGCCGGCACGGTACGGCTGGTGCCGACCGGCACCGGACCGGCGTGGTGCTGGAGCCGGACGGGCTGCCGGCGGCCGCGGCGGGCAGCTACTACACGGCCTGGCTGCGCGGCCCGGACGGCACGGTGGTGCCGCCGGGGTCGTTCCACGAGCGGCGGACCGGTATCCCGGTCTTCCTGTGGAGCGCGGTCGAACCGGCCGCCTCCCCGGAGTTCGTGGTGACGCTGCAGTCCGAGAACGATCAGCCGTCGCCGGACGGCCCGGTGGTGCTCACCGCCCGGCTCCGCTGAGCGTTCTCACCAGGCGACGACGCCCTGCGTGGACGGCTGGATCGTGCCCACCCGGAGGCCGCTGACCGGCAGCCGCTCGACCGCCTGGTCGCCGCCCTCGACGCCGGTGAGGGTGGCGTTGACCGGCGTGCCGCCGCCGGGCGGCATGACGGTGAGCGTGGTCGCCACCGCGCAGCCGGCCGCGCCCAGGTCGCAGATCGTCCACTTGAACCCGGCGAACGCGGTCTCGCCCGGGTCCAGCGCCGTGGGCGTGGCCGGTCCCGGCTGCTGCACCTCCTCGACCGGCACCTTCAGCGCGCTGTCGTCCGCGGCCCGCAGGCCGAGCGTGGGCCAGCCGTCGAGCGTGCACGGCCGGTCGGACGCGTTCGTGATCGCCAGCAGCGCCACGCCGGCGTCCTGCACGGTCGCCGCCGCCGTGACGTCCTCGCCGGTGCACGCCTCGCCACCGGCCGCGGACCCCGCCGGCGCGGGCGCCGCGCTCCGCGTCGCGGTGCCGGACGCGGCCCCGCTCGCGGCCTCGGTCTCCTCGCCGGGATCGCCGCCGCAGGCCGCGACGGTGCACAGCAACGCGGCCGCCGCGACGACCCGGAACGGACGCCTCCTGTCAGGACGCCTCATGTCAGGACCCCTCTCGTCGACTGACCGGGGTCGTTCCCGGCGCGGCGCGGGACTATGCCGGTTTCGCGCGGGTTTTACCTGATCGACGCGTTCACCGCCCGGATCAGGTTCGCCGCGCGAGTGTCCGGTTCCGCATAGTCGGCGTGCAGGCGGTTCGGCACGTATCCGAACGCGACGCCGGTCTGCGGGTCGGCGTACCCGATCGCGCCGCCGTGCCCCGGCCAGCCGAACGCGGACGGTGAGTACCACGGCAGGTCGGGCGACGGCAGACCGAAGCCGAGTCCGCTCCGGCTCGGCACGCCCATGATCACATCCGGCCCGGCCGCGGCCACCGTCGTGGCCGTCGCCAGCGTCTGCGGCGCGAGGATGCGCGCACCGATCAGCGCGGCGTACAACCCGGCCAGCCCACCGGCCGTGCAGACCCCGTTCACGGCGGGGATCTCGCAGGTCAGCGCGGCCGGCACGGACAGGTCCAGCGGCTCCTCGCTGATCACCAGTGTGCGGGTCTGCAGCGCGGCCGGGTCCATCGCGGCGAGCGCGGCCCGCTCCCCCGGCGGCGTGATCAGGTCCGCGACCCGGTCCAGCTCGGACTCCGGCAGCCCGACGTGCAGGTCGAGATGCAGCGGCGCCGCGATCTCCTCCCGGAAGAACACCCCGGGGGTACGGCCGTCCGCGCGCCGGACCACCTCACCGATCAGCCAGCCGAACGTCAGCGCGTGGTAGCCGATCGCGGTGCCCGGCTCCCACTCCGGCACGGCGTCCTCCAGCCGCGCGATCACCGGGTGCCAGGCGTAGATGTCGGCCAGCGGCATGCGGGGCAGCGCGGGCACCGCGGCCTGATGGGTGAGCAGCCAGCGAACCGGGATGCCGTCCTTGCCGTGCCGCGCGAACTCCGGCCAGTACGTCGCGACCGGCGCGTCCAGGTCGAGCACGCCCCGCTCGGCCAGCACCAGCGCGACCGTGGCCGGAACCGCCTTCGTGGCGGAGAAGACGACCTGCAGCGTGTCCCGCCGCCAGGGCCGGCCGGCGCCCGCGGTACCGCCCCATAGATCGACGACCTGCACACCGTGCCGGAAGACCGCGACCGACGCACCCGCCTCCCGCGCCATGGTCGCCGCGAACGCCTCGGCCACCCGCTCGTAGCCGGGCGCGACCGTACCCTCGATGTCCGTCATGGTGAGTCAGAATATGGCGAGGAACATCGACGTACGCGAGATCACAGCGGCGATTCGCCGGGGAACATGCGACGCATATGGGACCATGCCGCCTATGTCGCGCCCGCTGCTGGAAGTCATCGCGCTCGGCCCCGCCGACGCCCGCCGCGCCGCCGACGGCGGCGCCGACCGGATCGAGCTGGTCAGCGACATGGACGCGGCCGGCCTGACGCCGGACCCGGCCACGGTCGAGGCGGTCCGCGCGGCCGTCGACCTCCCGGTCCGGGTGATGCTCCGCGACCGGGACGGCTTCGCCCCGCGCGACCTGGCCGCGCTGCGCGGCACCGCCAAGGCGGCCCGCGAGGCCGGCGCGACCGAGTTCGTGCTCGGCTTCCTCACTCCCACCGGCGACGTCGACCTGCCCGCCGTGCACGAGCTGCTGGACGTCCTGGACGGCGCCCCGTGGACGTTCCACCGCGCCATCGACCACGCCGCCGACCGCACCGCCGCCTGGGCCGCGCTGCGCGACCTGCCCGGCCTCGACTGCGTCCTCACCGCCGGCTGCCCCTCCGGCGTCGCCGACGGCCTCCCCGTCCTCACCACCGAGTCCGCCGCCGGCCTCCCCATCCTGGCCGGCGGCGGCCTCCGCCCCCCGCACCTGCCCGCCCTGCGCGCCGCCGGCCTCACCGCCTTCCACACCGGCGGTGCCGTCCGCCCCGAGGGCCGCTGGGACCTCCCCGTCGACCCGGCCCTGGTCACCTCCTGGCGGACCGCACTCAGCTGAACCAGCGCCGGCACCGCTTGCCGCGCGACCGCACCGGTCAGTTCCGGTTCGTCGCGGTGCGGGTGGTGACGGTCGCGCACAGGTAGAGGCTGCGCCGGCCGTCGACCGTCGGTGCCACATCGGACGGTCGCAGGACCGGCAGCGCGGTTTCGGGTACGGCCCGGTCGGCGGTCCGCCCGCCACGCCGACCGGGCCCGGTGCCGACAGCACGTGTCCCTCGACGTGAACCGGCGAGTCGTCGTAGGGCCGCAGCGAGACCGCGCCACCGGCGACCGGCCCGGGATCCGAGTCGTCGGTCTCCCCGGTCACGGACTCGCCGCTCCACAGGCCCGTCCGCACCGGCCACCGCCGAGACCGTCCCGCCGACCGCGCCGCGCGGGCTCGCCAGGTGCGCGAACCCCGGCCGGCCGGGCCGGCGTCCCCGGGCCGGGCCGCCATCCGCAGTGCCAGGTAGTGCCACACCTCCGGCGTCACGGCCGGGACTCGATGGCCACCGCATGCCGATCCGAGAGAAATCCGTCCACGGAATGGAACCAGCGCCTTGCAACGTACAACCGATTGGTTGTACGTTGTGTTCATGGCCGAAGAGGACGCGCGCCGGGTGGACGCCATGTTCCACGCGCTCGCTGACCGCACGCGGCGGGACATACTTCGCCGGGTGCTGGCCGGGGAGCACTCCGTCTCCGCGCTCGCGGTCGCGTACGACATGAGTTTCGCCGCGGTGCAGAAGCACGTCGCCGTGCTGGAGAAGGCGGGCCTGCTGACCAAGCGACGCAATGGTCGCGAGCAGCTGGCCAGTGGCGACGTGGCCGCGGTGCGGTCGGTGGCCTCCATGCTGGCCGAGCTGGAGCAAGTGTGGCGTGGCCGCATCGGCCGTATCGACGCGTTGATCGCATCCGATCCCGAACAGAAGGACTGAACGATGCCTGTGACCGACGTCAAGCACGACCTGGACGCCCTGACGCTGACCATCACCGCGGACTTCGCGGCGCCCGTCGAGCGGATCTGGCAGGTGTACGCGGACCCTCGTCAGCTGGAGAAGATCTGGGGACCGGCGTCCTACCCGGCGACGGTGGTCGACCACGACCTGACCCCCGGCGGCCGCGTGACCTATTACATGACCGGCCCGGAGGGCGACAAGCACGCCGGGTACTGGCTGGTCGGCGAGGTGGACGAGCCGCGGTCCTTCGCCTTCCAGGACGGCTTCGCCGACCTGGACTTCAACCCGGTGCCGGACCTCCCGCTCTCCGCGAACGTCTACACCTTCACCGCGCACGACGGCGGCACCCGGGCGACGTACGTCAGCACCTACGCGTCCGCCGAGGCGTTGCAGCAGGTGCTGGACATGGGCGTGGTGGAGGGCGCCACCTCGTCGCTGAACCAGATCGACGACCTGATCGCCGCCTGACGGCGGAGCCCCGGATGCGGGTTGACCCCGACGCGACGTCATGGTTTGCCATGGTGGGGTGAATCGGGCCTCCGGGGCGTACCTCGCCTCATACGTGCTGTCGTTGCTCGGCAACTCCGTCGCCGGGGTCGCGTTGCCGCTGATCGTGCTGCAGACCACCGGCAGCGTGCTGGCCACCGGCGCGGTGGCGATCGCGTCCGCGCTGCCGGCCGCGGTCGCCGGGCTGCTGATGGGCGTGGTGATCGACCGGATCAACCGGCGGACCGCGTCGGTGCTGACCGACCTGGTGTCGGCCGCGTCGATCGCGGCGCTGCCGCTGCTGGACTCCGCGGTGGGCCTGTCGCTGGGCTGGTTCGTGCTGTCCGCGGTGATCGGGTCGTTCGGGGACGTGCCGGGCCTGACCGCGCGGGAGGCGATGCTGCCGGGGATCGTGCGCACCGGCGGGCTGGGCGCGGAGCGGCTGCTCGGGCTGCGCGAGGCGGCCGGCGCGGTGGTGACGCTGATCGGCCCGGGCGCGGCGGGCGTGCTGGTCACCGCCTTCGACGGTACGGACGTCCTCTGGATCACCGCGGCACTGTCCGGCGCGGCGGCGTTGGTCACGCTGCTGATCCCCGGTGAGGCCGGTGCGCTCGCCGCCACCGGGCCGGCCACGGAGGTCCGGCTGCGGGACGGCTGGCGCGCGCTGATCCGGTCGCCGTTCCTGGTGGTGACGACCGTGCTGGGCACGGTGCTGGTGCTGGCGCTGAGCGCGTTCCAGGCGCTCGTGCTGCCGGTCTACTTCACCCTCGCCGGCCGACCGGAGCTGCTCGGGTTCGTGCTCAGCGCGCTCGCGCTCGGCCTGCTCGCCGGCGGTGGCGGCTACGCGGCCGCGGGTGGCCGAGGGCCGCGCCGGGCCTGGTTCGTGGCCGGCACGCTGGTCACGGTCGCCGGGTTCGGCGGGATGGCGTCGCTGGCGTCGCCGTGGCTGGTGCTGGCCGCGGCCGGCGTGGTCGGGTTCGGCAACGGGCTGTTCGGCAGCCTGCTCGGCGTGCTCATGGTGGAGCGCATCCCGGACGGCATGCGCGGCCGCATCATGGGTACGCAGAATGCGATCATGACGCTCGCCCCGGCGCTCGGCATGGGCGCGGCCGCGATCCTGACCGAGTGGTCCGGCGCGCGGACCGCCGCGATCGCGCTGGCCGCCGCGTGGGCGGTCACCGCGGCCTACGCTCTGTGGGCACCGTCGCTGCGCACGCTGGCCCCCGCGCGGCCGGCGACCCGCGACCAGGAGCGGCCGGAGGAGCTGGTCGGATGAACAGCGGCGAGATCGCGCGGCTGGCCGGGGTCAGCGTGCGCACGCTGCGGCACTACCACCAGGTCGGCGTGCTGCCCGAGCCGCACCGGCGGGCGAACGGCTACCGGGAGTACGCGGTCGGCGACCTGATCCTGCTGCTGCGCGTCCGCCGGCTGACCGAGATCGGCGTGCCGCTCGACGAGATCCCGGCGCTGCTGGAGTCCGCCACGCACGCGGACTCCGTGCTGGAGCAGCTGGACGCGGAGCTGGCCGCGCAGATCGACCGGCTCACCGCCCGCCGCGAGGTGATCGCCCGGCTGCGCGCGGCCGGCGCCGCCCCGGACACGCCGCCGGAGCTGGCCGGGCTGCTCGGCGCGTACGGCCCGACCGGTCTGCCATCGGCGCTGCTCGCGCAGGACCGGGACCTGTCGATCCTGCTGCACCACCTGCTGGACGAGGACGGCCGGCGGGAGCTGCGCGCGCTCTACGCCTCGCTGCACCGGCCGGAGCTGCTCGCCGAGCTGCACGCGCTGACCGCCCGGTTCGCGGCGCTCGACGCGGGGACGCCGGAGCACGAGCGGGACGCCTTGCTGGCCGCGTACCGGCGGATGTTCGCGCGGGTCTTCGCGGACGGCTATCCGTCGATCGACGCGCCGCAGCTGGCCTCGCTGTTCGCGGACTACCAGTCCACCGCGTTCAACGACGCGCAACGGGCGTTCCTGGACCGGATGGTGGCGGACTTCCCGGACGGTCACCGTACCGCTGGATGATCGTTGGTTTCGCTTCGCCGCATATAGGCGAAATGCGAGTATGAATCGTGTGCTGAATGTGAGGACCATTACGGTCCGATACGGACCAGGGTGGTCCGTGAGGGACTAGGTTGGTCCGCATGCCGCGACAGACGAGACAGGAGATCGACGACGAGATCGTCGAGCATGCGGCCGCGCTCTTCGCCCGGCACGGCTTCAAGGACACGTCCGTGCAGCGCATCGCGGATGCGGCCGGCTACTCGAAGACCGGCCTGCTGCACCGCTTCCCGAACAAGGAGGCGCTGTGGGACGCGGCGATCGACTGCTGCGCCGGCGCCATGCGCGAGGTCGCCGAGACCGCCGCGGCCATGCCGGACGGGCCGGCGCGCGACCGCGCGGTGATCGAGCAGCTGGTCGACCTCGCGCTGTCCAGCCCGGGCCTCGCCTCGCTCGCACTCTCCTTCATCGGCGGGCCGGGCGAGGGCGACCAGCTCGAGGGCATCGCCCGCCCGGTGATGACCGCGTTCGGCGTGCTGCCCGGCAGCACCGACATCGGCCGCGTGGTCCGCGTGATCGCCGCCGCCGGCGCCCTCGCGGTCACCTCCGTCGCGCTCAGCGACGACGACAACCCGTTCCACCAGCTCAGCGACGGCACGCCCGGCCAGGTCCGCGACCACCTGGTCGCCGCCATCTACGACGCACTCGGCCACCCGCGTTAAAGACCACCGAGAGGAACCATTCGGCATGGCAACCTTCCTGCATCGCCTCGGGCTGGGCTCGTTCCGGCACCGATGGGCGGTCACCATCGTCTGGCTGCTGGTCTTCGTCGGCACCGGGGTCGGCGCGGCCACGCTGTCCGGCACCATGGCCACGTCGTTCAGCATCCCCGGCCAGGAGTCGACCACCGCGCTCGACCTGATCGACGAGCGCTTCGGCGGCGGCTCCGGCGGCACCGCACAGGTGGTGATCGCGGCGCCGGACGGCGCCAAGGTCAGCGACCCGGCCGTGGCCGCGGAGATCACCGCGTACGTGCAGAAGCTCGGCGCGCTGCCCGGTGTGGAGTCCGCCAGCAACCCGCTCGACCCGCAGCGGCCCACGGTGGCGCCGGACCAGAGCGCGGCGTACAGCACGGTCACCTACGGCACGCCCGCGCCGGAGATCACCGCGGAGCAGCGCGAGGCCCTGCTCGACACGGTCGCCGAGGCGCGCGACGGCGGCCTGAACACCGAGGTCAGCGGCGAGGCCAGCATGGAGCCCGGCTCGGACATCGGCGGCCCGGCCGAGGCGGTCGGCGTGGTGGTCGCGCTGATCGTGCTGGCGATCACCTACGGCTCGCTGGTCGCGGCCGGGATGAACCTGCTCACCGCGATCGTCGGCGTCGGCATCGGCGCGCTCGGCATCACCACCCTCAGCGGCTTCGTCGACCTGCAGTCGACCACGCCGATCCTCGCGGTCATGCTCGGCCTCGCGGTCGGCATCGACTACACGCTGTTCATCGTCACCCGCTACCGGCACGAGCTGCTGCACGGCCGCGACCCGGAGAACGCGACCGCGATGGCGGTCGGCACCGCCGGTTCCGCGGTCGTCACGGCCGGCATCACGGTCGTCATCGCGCTCGCCGGTCTCGCGGTCGCCGGCATCCCGTTCCTGACCGAGATGGGCATCGCTGCCGCCGCCACCATCGTGGTAGCCGTGCTGATCGCGATCACGCTGGTCCCCGCGGTGCTCGGCTTCATGGGCCGGCGTGCGCTGCCGCGCAAGCTGCGGGCCGCCGGTGCGGTCGACCCGGAGGAGCAGGGCCGCCCGTTCTACCGCGGCTGGGCGAACACGGTCACCCGGTTCCGTACGCTGAGCCTGCTCGCCGCCGTGATCGTGCTCGGCGTCGTCTCCATCCCGTTCTTCTCCATGCAGACCACGCTGATCCAGCCCGCGCAGGCCGGCAGCACGCAGGAGCGGGCTCAGGCGATGATCGCCGAGAAGTTCGGCCCCGGCTTCTCCGGCCCGCTGGTCGTGCTGGTCGACGGCGCGAACGCGACCGCCCGCGCCACCGCGATCGCGGCGTCGTTCCAGGCGCTCGACGGCGTCTCGTTCGCGACGCTCGGCGGCGCCCGCCCGGACGACGCGGCCGCGCTGGTCACCGTCATCGCCGACTCCGCACCGGACAGCGAGGAGACCAAGCAGCTGGTCCATACGCTGCGCGACCGGGTCGACGAGACCGGCGACGAGCAGATCTACGTGACCGGCCAGACCGCGGTCAGCGTGGACGTGGCCGAGAAGCTCGACGAGGCGCTGCCGCGCTACCTGGTGCTGGTCGTCGGCCTCGCGCTGATCCTGCTGATCCTGGTGTTCCGGTCGCTGCTGGTGCCGGTGATCGGCGTGCTCGGCTTCCTGCTCACGATCGGCTCCGCGCTCGGCGCCACCACCGCGGTGTTCCAGTGGGGCTGGCTGAACGCGCTGGTCAACACGGATACCGAGGCGCCGCTGCTCAGCCTCGCCCCGATCATCGTGATCGGCATCCTGTTCGGCCTGGCCATGGACTACCAGGTCTTCCTGGTCTCCCGCATGCACGAGGCTCACGCGCACGGCGCCACGCCGCGGGACGCCGTGATCACCGGTTTCAAGCAGGCCGCCCCGGTCGTCGTCGCGGCCGCGACCATCATGTTCGCGGTCTTCGCCGGTTTCGTCCCGGAGGGCAACGACACGATCAAGCCGATCGCGTTCGCCCTGGCCGTCGGCATCCTCTTCGACGCCATCATCGTCCGCATGATCGCCGTGCCGGCCGCGCTCAGCCTGCTCGGCCACGCCGCCTGGTGGCTCCCGTCCTGGCTGCGCTGGCTCCCGACGCTGGACGTGGAGGGCGCGGCACTGGAGCGCACGGTTCCCCCGGTCACGATCAGCGAGCTCCCGGAGACGACACCGGCCCCGGCCCCGGCGGAGGACTCGGCACCCCGCTGACGGCTCGATACGGCGACGAAGAGCAGGATCTTGAACTTCAAGATCCTGCTCTTCCCGTTTCCCGCCTCCGGTTTCCGGCCCGGCCGGGGTTCCGCATGCTTCCGGCCCTGTTGCCCATCTCCCGGATCACGCTCACCGCACCCGGCCCTGACGCGGCCACCCGACCGTGCTCGCATGGCCGCCCCTTCGTTGAATGAGCCTTTTTCATCCTGGCTTTGCAGGTGGCAGCGGGTATGACGACCCCGGAGATCGATAGGTGCGAGGCTCCCGGTAAGACAGCAGTCGACCAAGATCCGATGCCCCGACCAGGGAGCCTCGCCCGTGCTGTCTTACCCCGCCACGATCTCGTTGTCCACCCGCACCCTCAACCACCTCACCGGCCATATCCGCCGCCACCGCCACCAGCAACGATCCCGGTGGCGGCGGCTGACACCCCGCGACCAGGCCCTTCTCGCCCTGGCGCACCTGCGTAACGGGGACACCTACACCCGCCTGGCCGCCGGATTCGGTATCGGGGTCACGACCGCCTGGCGCTACGTCCAGGAAGCCATCGCCCTGCTCGCCGCCGCCGCACCCGATCTGGCCACCGCCATGGACCGGATCCGCCGGTACCCGTACGTCATCCTCGATGGCACCCTGATACCCATCGACCGGGTCGCGGACCAAAAACCGTACTACTCCGGAAAACATCACCGGCACGGCATGAACACCCAAACGATCGCCAGCCCACAAGGCACATGGCTATGGGCCTCACCCGCCCTGCCCGGCGGCGCCCACGACCTCACCGCCGCCCGCACCCACGGCATCATCGACGCCCTGGCCAGCGCGAACATCACCGTTCTCGCGGACAAGGCCTACCTCGGCGCCCCCGACAACGTCCTCGTCCCCTACCGCGGCAGCCGCTGGCGCAAACTATCGACCGGAGAGAAAACCGCCAATAAAGGACACGCCCGCCTACGAGCCATCGGCGAACAAGCCAACGCCACCCTGAAGCAATGGAAGATCCTGACCAAACTCCGCTGCAGCCCGCACCGCACCACCACCATCATCCAAGCCATCCTGGTCCTCGACCACATCGACGCAGGCCACACACCAGGATGAAAAAGGCTCAATGACCTCCTTTTCGCTCCACTGTTTGATCACACAGGCTCCGGACTCACGGCGGACACGATCACCAGACGCAGCGGCCCAGGACTTCATCCCGAGATTTCGCGCAGGGGCGCACCGGGCCGCGACGCGGGCCGGTGCGACACCGACGGCGTGCGGGCCACAGGCCACCCGGCCCGTGGTCACGCGGAACTCGGCGCCCGGTACCGATCGTTACCCGCTCGTGTCCGTCCGCCGGGCATGAGGGCCGATCAGCCAGGGAAATCCGGGCCCCTGACGTTGATCTTCGAGGGGGATCGGTATGACCGCGACTGTCGAGAACGCTCCGGCGCTCGGTGACGACCTGGAGCAGCGGCGCGCGAAGATACGCCGGCAGCAGCTGCTGATGGCGACGGAGCAGTGGGCGCCGGGCTATCGGGAGGTGGCCGGTGGCTGGCTGAAGTACGTCTGCGAGATCACCGGCGCGACCGACGAGGAGCGGGCCTGGCTGGAGGCGCACGTCGCCACGCACGGCCTGCCGGACGTCGTGCGCACCGCCGAGGAGTGGTCCGCGCGGCGCCGCACCCAGGGCGGTCAGGCGAACGCGGCCGCGACCGCGGCGTTCCTGGCCGGCGACTTCGACCGGGCGCGCGACATGATCGACGTGGCCCGCGCGCACGGCGCCGTGCTGGAGACCGAGTGGCTGCGGCTGCACGAGTTCGTCTCCGCCCGCGCGGCCGCCGCGGCCTGAGGTAATGCTCAGCGAGTTCACAGCGACTACCACGGGTGACCGGCCCGGATTCCGGGCACTTCCGGGCCATGGATGCGCGAGTGATGGTGTTCGCGGCCGTACCGATCCTGACGGTGACGATCGAGGAACGGGCGGACCGGCCGGAGCTGCATGTGCACGCCGGTGGCCAAGGCGTCTGGATGTCACGCATGGTGGCGTCGCTCGGCGTACCCGTGACATTGTGTGTGTCCTTGGGCGGCGAGACCGGTGAGGTCCTGCGCGGCCGGCTCAGCGGCGAGAACATCGATGTACGGTCGGTGAAACGGGAGTCGGGCAACGGCTGGTACGTGCACGACCGCCGCAGCGGCGAACGCGACGAGGTCGCCGAGGACGGCGGCGTCCCGCTCACCCGGCACGACATCGACGCGCTCTACGGGATCGCGCTGGCCGAGGGCCTGCGGTCGCCGGTCGCGGTGCTCAGCGGGTCGGCCGCACCCGGCGTCGTCGACCCGGACATCTACCGCCGGCTCGCCGCGGACCTCGGCAACAACGGCGTGACCGTGGTCGTGGACCTGTCCGGCGACGACCTCACCGCGGTCCTCCAGGGCAAGCCCGCGTTCGTCAAGGTCAGCCACGAGGAGCTGATGAACGCGGGCCGCGCGTCCGGCGACGACGAGAAGGCTCTGATCGAGGCCGGCCGCAGCGTGCTCGGCGAGGGCGCCGGCACCGTGCTGATCAGCCGTCCGCACGCGCCCAGCCTCGCGCTCTTCGACGACCGCGTGGTCACGGTCGAGCCGCCCGCGCTCGAGGTCGCCGACCACCGCGGCGCCGGCGACTCGATGACCGCCGGTATCGCCTCCGTGCTCGCCCGCGGCGGCGACATCGAGGCGGCGCTGCGCACCGGCGCCGCCGCCGGCGCGCTCAACGTCACCCGGCACGGCCTCGGCACCGGCGACGCCGAGGCGATCGCGGAGCTGATCAGTCGCGTTCGGCTGGAAGACCGCTGATCACTTGTTAGCGTGAGGGCATGCTGCCTGTGACCGAGAGCACGCTGGTCGTGCGCACAGACTTCACCGACTCGGACGCGTGGACGCGGGTGTGCCGCGCCGTCGCCGAGCCACCCGGCGGCGACCTGGTCCGCGCCGCGTTCACGTTCGTGGACGACCCGGCGTTCACCGGTGTCAGCCCGTCCCGCGCGCTCAAGCTGGTGCCGCGGTCCCCGTCGCACCCGATGGTCGCGCTCGCCGACAGTGTCACCATGACGTCGCCCGACCTGCCGCTGCTGGTCGTGGACCTGATCGACGACCCGGGCGGCACGTTCCGCTCCGCGCCCGAGGTGCTCTGGCACGTCGCCAACAACCTGTTCGTCGCGCCCGGCTTCTTCCACGACTACGTACGCAGCGTCGACCAGGACGGCATCTACCGCTGCGGCGGCCGCGAGGGCCAGATCAAGGTTCTCTCCGCGATCGCCTCGCTCAAGGGCGTCCCGTTCGACGCCGACGACTACGACTTCTCCCGCTCCGCTCCCGCACGCCGCCGCTGACCGCCGCTAGGAACGCCGGGAACGCCGGCTTCGCTGGAGAAGCGTGCGGAGCACGGGAATCGCGCCGGTCGCGGCGAGCGCCCAGACGACCAGCAGCGGCTGGAAGAGCAGCCGGACCCCACGGGCAAGGTCGGACTCCAGCCCGAACGCGTCCCGCTGCTCGGTGAACTGCGCGACGTTACCCGGAAAAATCACCACGAAGAACGCCGCTACGACCGCCCCGACCAGGCCACGCACCGGCTGCCGCCAGGCGAGCAGCAGCGCCAGCCCGAGCACGACCTCCACCACCCCGGACGCGACCACCACGAAGTCCGCGTCCAGCGGAACCCACGACGGCACCTGCGCCTGGAACTCCGCACGCAGCACCGTGAGATGCCCGATCCCAGCACCGATCAGCGCCAGCCCGAGCAGTATCTGTCCGGCGATCCCGAGCACGATCCATTCCCCCCTCAGCCGACGGCCACCCCCCACACGGCGGCACCGGAGTGGGGACGACAGCGTACGAGAGCCGCGACCCGGCGATCGGGCTCAGCGGCCGGTGCGTCGTCTGGGCGTCCGGCGCGACCACGCTCGTACCCGGCGACACGAACGCCAGCTACGATATCTTCGTCCGGGACCGGGTCGCCGGCACCACCACGCGCCTGACCGGCAACGGCTACGGCGGCTACGGGTACGGTCCGCGGCTCACGCCGGACGGTGCCTCGGTCGTCTTCCACACCGCCGCCGCCCTCGCCGCCGGGGACACGAACGGCGACTACGACGTGTACGCCATGGACCCGGGCTGCCGCTGACTCAGTGCGCGACGGACAGGTTCAGGTGGGCGAAGGCGGGCATGAGCGCGGCCACCGCCTCCTCGTCGGCCTCCAGCGACCGCACGACCAGGCTCTCCAGCTGCGGCAGCAGCGGCGACCCGGCGAGCACCTCGAGCACCTCGAGATCGGTCCCGTCGAACTCGGCCTCGCCCAGGTCGAGGTGGCGCAGGTTCGGCATGGCCGTGGGGGTCAGCTCGTTCTCCAGCTGGTCGACGGGGCAGGCCACGCCGTACACGTCCGTGCCGAGCTCGACGGCCAGCCGGACCAGGGCCGGTGCCGACGCCGGGAACACACCGCCGTCGCACAGCACGGCGCCGCGCAGCCGCGCCTCGGTCAGCGAGTCGCCGCCGATCCGGTCGAACAGGAACGCGCCCTCGGCGGTCAGCGTCCGCAGCGCGGGCAGCGCCTCCCACATGCCGGCCTCGGCGTCGTGCGTGAAGCCGTCGTGCAGCCGGCTCTCCGGCTCGATCCGGCCGCCGGTCGACGTGCGGCTGTGCTCCAGCAGGTATGTGAAGTCGTACCCGAGATAGAGCTCTTCGAGGTGGGTGCGCACGCTCCCGGCGAGCGCCCGCGCGGCGGCGGCCGCGGAGTGGTGGTAGTCGGTGAGGTGCAGCCGCAGCACCCGCAGCCGCGCCACGACGGGGTCGGCCAGCAACGCCTCGATCAGCACCGCCTCCCACTGCTCGGGATCGGCCAGCCGGCCCGGATCCCGCCCGTCCAGCAGCCGGGCGGCCAGGTCCCGGCGTGCCGGCGCGGTCCCCGGTTCGAGCCGGAACACCGCCTCGTCGACCATGCCCTCAACCAGCGTGCACCGCCACGAGCCGTCCTCGTGCAGCAGGTCGATGAGCGTGCTCATGGCGTTCTCCCGTGGTCCAGCGGCCGGTGTCGCGCAGGATCATACGATTCGGGTACGACATCGCCCGGCCATGGAGAGTGACAGCATGACGTGCATCGTCGGGATCACGGACGAGCGGACCGTCACCATCGGCGGCGACTCGGCCGGCAGCGACGGCTGGCACGTCGCGGTCCGCTCCGATTCCACGGTGTTCCAGGTCGGGCCGTACCTGGTGGGCTTCACGACCAGCTACCGGATGGGTCAGCTGCTCCGCTACTCGCGCCCGGCGGCTTCCAGCACCGTGCACAGCGGGTCGGCGGCACCGGTCACGAAGGCCGCGGCGTCCGCGTCGGTCGCGTCCGGGTTCTGTTCGCGGTAGATGCGGCACGCCGTGGCCAGCAGGCGGTCCGCGTCGGTGACCGTGCAGTCCCGGCGCAGTCGCACGAAGACACGCATGCCGTCGGCCAGGGGTTCGTCGCCGGTCAGCTTCCCGTCACTCACGCCGCCAGGCTACGGGAACGTGCGTTGCGGCCCTCGGCCTCCCGGACGGCGATCGCGAGCGCCGCCGGCAGCTCCTCCGCCGCCACCGGCCCACGCGCCGCGGCACCGGCAGCGACCGCCGCACCGGCAGCAGCCGCGCCGACCGGCGTCAAGGTGCGGTGGGCGCTGATGCGGGGCGAATCGTCGGTCGCCTGCCTGGCCGAGCTGGCCGGCACGTCGCCGGCCGCGGTCAGCCAGCTCCTGGCGAAGCGGCGCATGTCCCGGCTGGTCACGTCGCGGCGGCAGGGCACGTTCATCTACTACTCGGCCGCGAGCGAGCGCGTGCGTGCGGGAGCTGCCGGCACAGGCGCTCGGTAAGGACTCAAAAATCGCTCATCCCTGACGCCTATCCTGCGGACATGCGCTTGGAACGGGTGACGCCGAAGAACTACGAGGCGGCGCTGAAGCTGTCCGTCCGCGAGGACCAGAAGGATCTCGTGGCGTCCGTCGAGCATTCGCTCGCGGAGGCGTACGTGTACGGCGAGCACGCCTGGCCCCGGCTGGTCTACGACGGTGACCGGCTGGTCGGCTTCCTGATGGCGTTCGTGGACCTGCCGTGGAAGGACCCGGACGACACCGACCGGCGCTCCGGCCTGTGGCGGCTCAACATCGCCGGGAAAGAGCAGGGCCGGGGGTACGGCACGTTCGCGGTCGAGGCGGCCTGCGCGGAGCTGCGCGCCCGCGGCACCATCGACTTCTACGTGACCTACGTGCCGCGCGACGGCGGCCCCGCCCCGTTCTACCGCGGGCTCGGATTCGTCCCGACCGGCGAAGTCGCCGACGGGGAGACCGTCGCCGTGCGTAGGCTCTGACCATGGCGGACTTCACCGGGCAGGACCTGAGCGGCGCGCGCTTCCGGATGGTGCGGCTGGCCGGCGCCCGCTTCCACGACGTCGACTTCCACCGGGCGCGGATGCGCGGCGTCTGGATGTCCGACGTGGACATCGACGGCGAGGTCCGCAACCTGGTGATCAACGGCGTCGACGTGGCGCCACTGATCGAGGCGGAGCTGGACCGCCGCGACCCGCGCCGCCCGCTGATGCGCCCCACCACACCGGACGGTTACGTCACCGCATGGGAGGTGGTCGAGAGCATCTGGGCCGAGACCGCCGACCGCGCACGGCGGCTCGACCCGGCACTGCTGCACGAGCGCGTCGACGACGAGTGGTCGTTCATCGAGACGTTGCGGCACCTGGTCTTCGCCACCGACGCCTGGGTGCGGCGCGCGATCGGCGGCGACCCGTCGCCGTGGCACCCGCTCGGCCTGCCGTGGGACGGCATGTCCCCGACGCCCGGCGTGCCGTGGGACCGGGACGCGCGGCCGGCGCTGGACGAGGTGCTCGCCCTGCGCGCCGACCGCATGTCCGGCGTCCGCGACGTGATCGCCTCGCTCACGCCGGAGTCGCTGGCCGCGCCGACGCCGCCCGCGAAGGGTCCGGGCTGGCCGGCGGAGAACGACTCGTACCCGGTCGCCGACTGCCTGCTGACCGTACTCAACGAGGAGTGGCAGCACCGGCTCTACGCGGAGCGGGACCTCGCCGCGCTCACGAATCGGTCGTGACGGCCAGCTCGCGGCCGGCCTCGATGTCCGCGCTGAGCGCGTCGACCGCGGCCTTCGCCAGGCCGTAGGAGTCGGAGCCGAGCAGCTGGCGCAGCGGTGCCGCGCCGTCCACCGCGACCGTGATGATCGCCTCGGCGGCCTTGACCGGGTCGCCGAGCTGGGTGCCCGGCATGGCCAGGTGCGCCTCGGTCATCTCCCGGATCGCGCCGTACCCGTCGATCGTGCCGGTGGGCAGGCCGATCGAGTGCGGGCGCAGGAAGTCGGTGCGGAAATAGCCCGGCTCGATCAGGTTGACCCGGACGCCGAACTCCGCGACCTCCGCGGCCAGCGACCCGGTCAAGCCCTCCAGCGCGTACTTGCCGGCGCAGTAGAGCGCCCAGCCCGGGAAGGTGGTCAGGCCGAGGATCGAGCTGACGTTGATCACGTGCCCGCGGCGCTCGGCCCGGAAGTCCGGCAGCACCGCGCGGAGCACGTTCCAGACGCCGAAGATCTGGACGTCGAACATCTGCCGCGCCTCGGCGTCCGTGGTCTCCTCGACCGCGCCCAGGAAGCCGTACCCCGCGTTGTTGACGACCACGTCGATCCGGCCGAAGCGTTCCTTCGCGGCCTGCACGGCCGCCGCGACCTGCCGCTCGTCGGCCAGGTCGACCTCCAGCGGCAGCAGCCGCGCGGTGTCCGCGCCGCCGAGCGCCTCGGTCAGCCGGGCGGTCGAGCGGGTGGTCGCCGCGACGCTGTCGCCGCGGGAGAGCAGCTGCTTGACCAGCTCCAGGCCGAGGCCGCGGGACGTGCCGGTGACGAACCAGTTCATGGGTAACTCCTCGGGTCGTGGTGACGGGTTCAATGTTTCGCCGGCGGGCGACCCGTGGACACGGCCGAGCAGGCCCAGCCGTACCTGGGAACGGCATACCCACCCAGGCCCCTCCCGCCGGCCGGCCGGATGCGCGACGATGGACGGCATGGATCATCGGTCGGCACTGGGCGAGTTCCTGCGGGCCTGCCGGGCGGCCACCGAGCCCGAGGACGTGGGGCAGGGACGACGGGTACGCGGTCTGCGCCGCGAGGAGGTCGCGCAGCTCGCCGGCGTGAGCGTCGACTACTACACGCGCCTGGAGCAGGGGCGGCACACCAGCCCGTCCGATGCGGTGATCGACGCGCTGAGCCGCGTCTTCCGCCTCGACGCCGCCGGTCACGCCCACCTGGCCGACCTGGCGAAACCGGCACGCCGGCCGGCCGAGCGGCTGCCGGCGCAGAAGGTGCGGCCGGCGATGCAGCAGATGATCGCGTCGATGACCGAGCACCCGGCGTTCATCGTCGGCCGCCGCACCGACATCCTCGCGGCGAACCCGCTGGCCCGCGCGCTGCTCGCGGACTGGCCCGCGCTACCGCCACGCGAGCGCAACTACACCCGCTGGGTCTTCCTCGACCCGGCCGCGCGCGACCTCTTCACCGACTGGCGTACGGTCGCCGCCGACGTCGTCGGCACCCTGCGGCTCTACGCCGGCCGCCACCCCGACGACGTCCGGCTGAACGAGCTGGTCGGCGAACTGACGATCAAGAGCGCCGAGTTCCGCACCTGGTGGAACGGCCACCGCGTCCACGAACGCACGCACGGCACGAAACACCTGCTCCACCCCGCGGTCGGCCCGATCACCATCCGCTACGAGGCCCTGGCCCTCCCCGGCGACCCCGACCAGACCCTCTTCATCTACAACACCGACCCGGGCAGCCCGTCCCACGACAACATGAAGCTCCTCGCGCTCTGGTCGGATCCCCGGCCGCGCCGGCAAGCGCGTCCGGGGACGCGGGTCCGTGGCGCCGGTCCCGGCCGGGCGGGCTAGGTTTGACCGGCAACAGCAGATCTTGAGGGTACGGGGTGGGGTGGTCATGGCCGAGGAGAATCTGTGGCTGCGGCAGGTCGCGGAGAATCCGGGGCATGCGCGGTGGTACATCCAGCGGTTCCGGGACATGGCGGCGCGCGGGGCCGATCTGGGCGGCGAGGCTCGCCTGGTCGACGCGATGGTGCCGCGTGACGCGCGGATCCTGGACGCCGGGTGCGGCACCGGGCGGGTCGGCGGGCTGCTGGCCGCGGCCGGCCACACCGTGACCGGCGTCGACCTGGACCCGGAGCTGATCGAGGACGCGCGGACGACGTATCCGGGAACGCGGTGGCTCGTCGGCGACCTCGCGGAGTTGAGCCTGCCGGACCGGTTCGACGTGATCGTCTGCGCCGGGAACGTGCTGACGTTCGTGGCGCCGTCCACCCGCGTCGAGATCCTGCGCCGTTTCGCCGATCACCTGGCCGACGGCGGGCGCGTGGTCACCGGCTTCGGCGCCGGCCGCGGCTACGACTTCGACGCCTACCTGGCGGACGTGAAGGAGGCCGGCCTGAGCGCGTCCGTGCTGCTCGGCACGTGGGACCTGCGCCCGTTCGGCCCGGACGCCGACTTCCTGGTGGCGGTGCTGTCCAAGTGATCATCGAGTTCGAGGCGCCGCTCTGGGAGTGGGACGCGCGCCAGGAGAGCTGGACGTTCGTCAGCCTGCCGGAGGACGCCTCCGACGACATCAAGCACCTGACCGCGGGGCTGCGGCGCGGTTTCGGCGCGGTCAAGGTTCGCGCCGTCATCGGCCGCAGCGAGTGGTCCACCTCGATCTTCCCGGACGGCAAGCGCGGCGCCTACGTCCTCCCGGTCAAGCGCGCGGTCCGGGAGAGGAACGGTCTCGCCCCCGGCGACGTCACCGCGGTCACGGTCGAGGTCCTCACACCCTGACCAGTGCGAGGTCCCACTGGCCGTGGTCGTCCGTCCAGAACGTGTCGACCTCGCCGAACGGGAGCGGATTCCTGGCGGGGGTGTCCTCGGCGTAGACGTCGGCTTCCGCCTCCAGCATCGTGGTGATCCGCAGTGCGTCCTCGCGCGTCCCGTCCGTCGCCACCCGGATCCGCACGACCCGCCACTCGCCGTCCGCCGGCTCCCGGCCGAGCAGCGTCCGCCCCTCGACCCGCTCGTCACCGATCTCGAAGATCGTGCCGGGCCCGTCCACCCGCAGCGTCCCGGTGTCCAGAATGGTCAGGTGGTCGTTGAGCTCGTCCCGCTCGCCGCGCAGCAGCGCCGGGTCCAGCCACTCCGGGTGCCGGTCCAGCCCGACCTCGTAGATGAAGTTGCCCCACGCGTAGAGCGCGTACGTCGTCATGCCGATGATCTTAAGCGGGCGAGCGCGGCGCGATCCGCGGTACGGGCGGGGAAAGGGCCGGACGACCGGTGACCGGCCGCTAGAGGCGGCCGGTCACGCACGTGGTCAGGCCGGCACGATCTCGGGGGCCTCGCGGCGCAGCGCATCCGCGCCGGCGTCGTCCGGGGCGGACTGCGCCGCGAGTTCGGCCGCGACCCGGGACTCGTAGTGGCTGATCTCCCGCGCGACGTCGGCGGCCGACCAGTCGAGCGCGTCCGCGATCAGCGGTGCGGCCGCGCGGGCCGCCGTGATTCCGCGGTCCGCGGTCTCGATCGAGATCCGGGTACGGCGGGTGAGCACGTCCTCCAGGTGGCGCGCGCCCTCGTGGGTGACCGCGTAGACGATCTCCGCGGCCAGGTAGTCCTCCGCACCGGGCAGCGGCGTGCCGAGCGACGGGTCGCGGTCGATCAGCGCCAGCACCTCGTCGACCAGCGTCCCGTACCGGTGCAGCAGGTGTTCGATCCGTCCCACGCCGAGCCCGGTGCCGCGGCCGAGCGCGTGCCGCCGGTTCCACGCGGCGCGATACCCGGCCGCGCCGAGCAGCGGCACCTGTTCCGTGCAGGAGGCCGGCACGCGGTGCGGGAGCCCCTTGACCGCGAGATCGACCGCGTCCTTGGCCATCACCCGGTACGTCGTGTACTTGCCACCCGCGATCACCACCAGCCCGGGCACCGGTGAGTCGACCGCGTGCTCGCGGGACAGCTTGGCCGTGGTCTCCGCGGTGGCGGAGATCAGCGGGCGCAGCCCGGCGTAGACGCCCTGGATGTCGTCCCTGGTCAGCGGCGTGACGAGCGCCTTGTTGACCTCGGCGAGCAGGTAGTCGACGTCGCGCCCGGACGCGGCCGGGTGCGACTTGTCCAGCGTCCACGGCGTGTCGGTGGTGCCGACGATCCAGTGCCGGTCCCACGGGATAACGAACAGCACGCTGGTCGCGGTGCGCAGGATCATGCCGGAGTGGCCGGGGATCGCGGACCTCGGCACCACCAGGTGGATGCCCTTCGACGCGGTGATCTGGAACTTGCCCGGCTCCGGCAGCAGCGACTGGAGGTCGTCCGTCCAGACACCGGTCGCGTTGATCACCGACTTGGCACGGATCTCCAGCGCGGCACCGGTCTCCGCGTCGGTCGCCCGGACACCCGCGACCCGTCCGTCGGACGATCGGAGGAAGCCGTCGACCACGGTACGGGACGCGACGTGTGCTCCGTGGGCGGCGGCGGTGCGGGCCAGGAACATGGTGTGCCGCGCGTCGTCGACCTGCGCGTCGTAGTACTGGATCGCACCGGCGAGCGACTCCGGCCGCAGCCCGGGGAACGCGCGCAGCGCCGCGCCGCGGGACAGGTGCTTGTGCTTGGGAATCCCGGCGCTAGTGCCGCCGGACACGCTCAGCGCGTCGTAGAGGAAGATCCCGGCGCCGACGTAGAGCCGTTCCCAGCCGACGTGCCGCAGCGGGTAGAGGAACGGCACCGGCCGGACCAGGTGCGGTGCCAGCTTCTGGATCAGCAGGCCGCGTTCCCGCAGCGCCTCCCGGACCAGGCCGAAGTCCAGCATCTCCAGGTAGCGCACGCCGCCGTGGATGAGCTTGCTGGACCGGCTGGACGTGCCGCTGGCGAAGTCGCGCGCCTCGACCAGGCCGACGGTGAGCCCGCGGGTGGCCGCGTCCAGCGCGGCACCGGCGCCGGTCACGCCGCCACCGATGACCAGGACGTCCAGCTCCTGGCTGGTCATGGCGGCCAGCGCCGCCGTACGCGCCTGTGGTGTCAACATCAGATATCCCCTAGTCCGAAGGTGCGCTCGACCGCGGCCTTCCAGCGTGTGTGTCCCTGGTCCCGGCGGTCGGCCGGCCAGGTGGTCTGCCAGCGGCGGGATTCCCGCCAGTTGGCGCGGAGTTCGTCGGTGGAGGCCCAGAATCCGGCGGTCAGCCCGGCCGCGTAGGCCGCGCCGAGCGCGGTGGTCTCGGCGACCGCGGGCCTGATCACGGGTACGCCGAGGATGTCCGCCTGCAGTTGCATGCACAGCGCGTTCGCCGTGATGCCGCCGTCCACCCGCAGCTTCGACAGCGGCGTGCCCGCGTCCAGCGCCATCGCGTCGACCACGTCCCGGGTCTGGTAGCAGATCGCCTCCAGCGCGGCCCGGGTGATGTGCGCCGCGGTGTGGAAGCGGGACAGCCCGAGGATCGCGCCGCGCGCGTCCGGCCGCCAGTACGGCGCGAACAGCCCGGAGAACGCGGGCACGAACACCACGCCGCCGCTGTCCTCGACGCTCCCGGCCAGCGTCTCGCTCTGCGCCGCGTCGTCGAAGAAGCCGGCCTGGTCGCGCAGCCACTGGATCGCGGCGCCGGTGGCGGCGATCGAGCCCTCCAGCGCGTAGACCGGCGGCTCGTCGCCGTTGCGGTAGGCGACCGTGGTGAGCAGCCCGTGCGTGGACCGGACCGGCGTACCGCCGGTGTTGAGCAGGATGAAGTTCCCGGTGCCGTACGTGGCCTTGGCGTCACCCGGGTCGAAGCAGGTCTGCCCGAACAGCGCGGCCTGCTGGTCGCCGATCACCGCCTCGATCGGCACACCGTTCGTCGCGGTGCCGAAGTGCGCGGACGACGACCGGATCTCCGGCAGCATCTCCGCGGGAATGCCGAACAGCGCGAGCAGCCGCGGATCCCAGGTCAGGGTCTCCAGGGACATCAGCTGGGTACGGCTGGCGTTGGTCACGTCGGTGGCGAACACGTCCCCGCCGGTGAGGTTCCACAGCAGCCAGGTGTCCACGGTGCCGGCCAGGATCTCGCCGCGTGCCGCCCGTACCCGCAGCGATGGGTCTTGATCCAGCAGCCACCGGATCTTGGTGGCGGAGAAGTAGGTGGCCGGTGGCAGCCCGGTGATCTCCCGGATCTCGGCGGCGTGACCGATCGAGGTCACCAGTTCCGCCGTCCGGGTGTCCTGCCAGCCGATCACGTTGTGCAGCGGGCGGCCGGTCGCGCGCTCCCACAGCACCACGCTCTCCCGCTGGTTCGTGATCCCGATCGTGGCCAGGTCGGACGCGGTCAGCCCGGCGGACGCGAGCGCGGCCTCCATGGTCTTGCGGGTGTTCTCGTACAGCTCGATCGGGTCGTGCTCGACCCAGCCGGACCGCGGGAGGATCTGCCGGTGCTCGACCTGGCCGCGCGCGACCTCCGCACCGGACCGGTCGAAGATCATGAACCGGGTGCTGGTGGTCCCCTGATCGACCGCGCCGACGAAGTCCGCCACAGTGTGTCCTCTCGATTGCCGGATGATCCCGACGGTATGAACCGGCCGGGTCCGCGACAACGCTCCGCGTGCGACAATGTCGCACGTGCCCGGATTGATCCAGTCCATCGAGCGGTCGTCCGCGATGCTCCGGCTGATCGGCGCCGCGCCGGCCGGGCTGCGGGTCAAGGAGATAGCGGACGCGCTCGGCCTGGCCAAGTCGACCGCGCACAGCATCCTGCGCACGCTCGCGCACGTCGGGTTCGTGGCGCAGGACCCGCGCGACGACCGCTACCGGCTCGGCGACGCGCTGCGCACGCTGGGGACCGGCGTCGACCCGAACGAGTTGCGTGCCCGCGCGCTGGACTGGGCGGACACGCTCGCGGTGCGCAGCCGCGAGACGGTCCGGGTCGCGGCGCTGCGTGACGGCGCGGCCGTGGTCGCCCACCACGTGTTCCGGCCGGACGACTCGGCGCAGCGGCTGGAGATCGGCCGGCGGCTGCCGCTGCACGCGACCGCGCTCGGGAAGGTGCTGCTCGCGTACGCGGCCGGCGGCACCGACGTCGTTCTCGAGCCCTTCACCCGGTCGACGATCACCTCGGACGCGCGGCTGCGGGCCGCGCTGGCCGAGACCCGGGCGCGGGGCTGGGCCGCGGCGGTGGGCGAGCACGACGCGGGCACGGCCGGGATCGCGGCGCCGCTGCGCACCACCGGCGGCCTGGTGGTCGGCGCGATCGGCGTGTCCGGACCGGTCGACCGCGTCTGCGACACCACCGGACGGCCCCGGGCCCGGCTGGTCACGCACGTGGCCGACGCGGCGCGGGCGACCTCCCGGGCGCTGGCACGGTGAGCCTCACCGAGCGGTACGTGCTCGCGATCGACCAGGGCACCACGTCGACGCGCTGCATCGTCTTCGACCGGCGCGCGACCGTGGTCGCGGTGGCCCGCAGCCCGCTCCCCCAGTCCTACCCGCGACCCGGCTGGGTCGAGCACGACGCCGCCCGCATCTGGCGCGACGTGCGGAAACTCATCCCGCAGGCGCTGCGCGAGGCCGGCCTCGAGCCCGGCCAGGTGGCCGCGATCGGCATCGCGAACCAGCGCGAGACGACCGTGCTGTGGGACCGGCGGACCGGCGTGCCGGTCGCACCCGCGATCGTCTGGCAGGACACCCGGACGGCCGGTCTCGTCGCCGCGCTCGGGCACGGCGACCTGCTGCGGGAGATCACCGGGCTGCCGCCGTCCACCTACTTCTCCGCGCCCCGGATCCGGTGGTTACTGGATCAAGACCCATCGCTGCGGGTACGGGCGGCGCGCGGCGAGATCCTGTGCGGCACCATGGACACCTGGCTGATCTGGAACCTCACCGGCGGGGACGTGTTCGCCACCGACGTGACCAACGCCAGCCGTACCCAGCTGATGTCGCTCTCCGCCCTGGACTGGGACGCACGGCTGCTCGCGCTGTACGACATCCCCGCCGCGATGCTGCCGGAGATCCGGCCGTCGTCCGCCCACTTCGGCACGTCGTTCCTCGGCGTGCCGATCGGCGCCGCGATCGGCGACCAGCAGGCCGCGCTGTTCGGCCAGGCGTGCTTCGACCCGGGCGACACCAAGTGCACGTACGGCACCGGCGGGTTCCTGCTGATGAACACCGGTCCGCGGCCGGCCACGTCCACGCACGGGCTGATCAGCACGGTCGCCTACCGAATCGACGGGCAGCCACCGGCGTACGCGCTGGAGGGCTCGATCGCGATCGCCGGCTCGCTGGTCCAGTGGATGCGTGACGGACTCGGCCTGATCGCCACGCCGTCGGAGATCGAGACGCTGGCCCGGACCGTCGACGACAACGGCGGCGCCTACATCGTCCCCGCGTTCTCCGGCCTGTTCGCCCCCTACTGGCGCACCGAGGCACGCGGCATCATCGTGGGCCTGACCAGCTACATCACCAAGGGGCACCTGGCCCGCGCGGTCCTCGAGGCCACCGCGTGGCAGACCCGCGACGTGGTCGACGCGATGAACGCGGACTCCGGCCTCACGCTCGCCACGCTCAGCGTCGACGGCGGCATGACCGCGGACAATCTGCTGATGCAGCTGGTCGCGGACGTCCTCGGCGTACCGGTGGAACGCTCGATGGTCCCGGAGACGGTCTCGCTCGGTGCCGCCTACGCCGCCGGCCTCACCACCGGCTACTGGACCGACCTCCAGGACCTGCGCAACAACCGCCACCGCGCCGGCGTCTGGCACCCCGCCATGCCCCCGGCCCACCGGGCCGCCGAACACGCCCGCTGGAAACGCGCGGTCGAGGCCGCCGTCTTCGTCAGCCGGCCGGCAGCACCGGAGACGTGACCGGATACACCCTTCGCCCGGCGGCCCATGAGCCCCGTGCGGCGCGAGACCACATCATCGCCTGCGCGACTCACGGCCGCCGCGCTCAGCGTAAGAGTCCCGGCGGGTCGTGCCGTCGTCCCGCTACCGCACCCGCCCCGTGTCCGTCCGATGCGTCTCGCCGGCCGTGAACGCGACCGTTCCCCGCCCGGGACGGGTATTGTGTGGCCCCTGTCCCTACCGGAGAGGCGAGCGATGCCGGCGGCGACCACGCTCCGTAATCTCGTACCGTGGCTACCCACGGGCGTGGCGGTCGCGTTCCTGCTCGGCTCGCTGGTCACGGTCGCGGGCTATGCCATCCGCGGCGACGATCCCGCACCGGCGCCGGGCCGCGCGGCGCCGCTGTTCCCGCCGTTCACCCCGCAGGCCGGGCCGCCCCGGAACGAGCCGTCGCCGCAGACCGGGGCCCCGCAGGACGAGGCGGCGATCGGGCTGGCCGACCCGAGGCGCACCGCGCCGGACCGGCGGGTCCCGGAGGCACAGCGGAGCACGCCGGAGCGCGCCCGGGCCACCAGCTCCACGCCGTCGCAGCGAAACCCCCCGACCGGTCCCGGCGGTACGTACCGGGTGGTCGACTCCTTCCCCGGCGGTTTCATCGGCGAGGTGCTGGTCCGGAACCCGGGCCGCACGGACACGGACTGGACGGTCACGCTCACCGTGCCCGCGTCGATGACCGGGCTGGTCACGTCGTGGGTGGAGGGTGCGCCACAGGCCACGCTGGAGGTGGACGGCCGGACGTACACGTGGCGGTCCGGCGTGCCGGTGCGCGCGGGCGGCACCGTACCGCTGCGGTTCCACTTCAACACCGACGGCCATGCCGAGGTGCCGGACCGGTGCGCGGCGAACGGCAACCCCTGCACGGGACTCTAGGAGGCACCGGCGCGGCACCGGGCCCGCCCGGTGCGACGTGCGCGGACGGCGGCGCCGGCTCGGCGTACGCGGCCGGTCAGAAGGTGACCTCCTTACCGGCGCGGTAACCGGTCGGGAGCGAATGAACAATGTGGACCTGGGCGGACTCGAACCGCCGGCCTCCGGAATGCCGAACCGGCGCGCTTCCCCTGCGCTACAAGCCCATGAAAAGACGAACGCCGCCGATCCCCGACTCCGGGAAAGGCGGCGCGGAAGCAGGCACGAAAGCCTATTCACGCCACCGGAAGGAGGCCTCAGCCGGGTATTCGGTCATGTCGCTGATCTCCTCTCCGCGCGGCGGTGCGTACCCGCCCTGTTGATGAGAACAGTAGGCCCCGGGAAAGACACCCGGCAACGCAATTCACCGCGCTTGCGGCCCACCGGCCCGAATTCGCCGGCCCCGCGCAAGCGCCGCCGGGTGGTCGGTGCCCGGACGCCGCAGTGGGCAGGAGACGAGACCCGGCGGACAGATCCAGCGTCTCCCGGGTCGCGGGCGCCGGGTGCGATCCGGTGCGTGCAGCAGACCACGTTCGCAAGAGAACGCCACGCAGAGTGACCTAGAGATCACCGTTACGCCCGCAGAATTGTTCACGTAACGCCATTGACATGTTCAGAGTCACAGGCCTAGCTTTTGCGAAACGTTTCGACGGCCAACGGACGACGAGGATCGGTGGCGCATGGGTTCGCTACGGGACGTAGCCACGCGGGCGAATGTCGCGGTCTCCACCGCGTCCGCCGCGCTGAACGGCACGCGTCCGGTCGCGGCCGAGACGAAGCGCCGGATCCTGGCCGCGGCCGCGGAGCTGGGCTACCGGCCGAACGTGCTGGCCCGTGGCCTGGTCTCGAAGCGGACCCGGATCCTGGCGCTGCACTACCCGGCGCCGTCCGGCGGGTTCGGCCTGACCGAGATGCAGTTCGCGACCGGTGCGGCCGCGGCCGCCAGCGAGCTCGGCTACCACCTGCTGCTCTCCCCGGAGAACGCGGACCCGCTGGACGAGTTGCGCTACCTGACCGGCACCGGGCTCCTCGACGGCGTGCTGCTGATGGAGGTCCGGCTGGACGACGAGCGGGTCGCGCTGCTGACCGAGCAGAACGTGCCGTTCGCGCTGATCGGCCGTACCCGGCTCCCGGAGCGGCTGTGGTTCGTGGACATCGACTTCGCCCGGCTCGGCGCGGACGTGGTGGCACACCTGACCGGGCTCGGCCATCGCGCGATGGCGTTCATCAACCACACGCGGGACGCCTACGCCGGGGAGTACGGGCCGGTCGTCCGGATCGGCGAGGAGATCGCGGCCGCGGCCGCGGCCGCTGGGGTGAGCTACGTGGACGGCTTCGACGCCGACACCGCGGAGCAGGGCCGGGCCGCACTGGACGGGCTGCTGGCCACACACCCGGCGGTCACGGCCGTGGCGGTCTTCTCCGACCAGGCGGCCGTCGGCGTGCTGGAGGCGGCGGAGCACCGGGGACTGCACGTACCCGGGGATCTGACGGTCGTGATGGTGCTGACGTCAGCGCAGGTCGCGGGCATGTTCCGGCCGCGGCTGACCACGTTGGAGCCGCCGAGCCTGGAGCTCGGCCGACGTGGTGCACAGATGTTGATCGAGCAGCTCGCGGACGACACCGCGGGCCCGCCGCCCGGTGGGGAGCTGGTGCCGTGCCGTCTGGTGATCGGCGACAGTTCCGCCGCGCCGCGGCACGATTCTGCGGAGGTACGAGCGTGAGCGCGGACCGACCCGGCCTGCACACCGTGACGCGGGGCCGTGGCCTGCTGTTCGGCGGCGACTACAACCCGGAGCAGTGGCCGGAGCACGTGTGGGCGGAGGACGCGGCGCTGATGCGCGCGGCCGGCGTCAACCTGGTCACCGTGGGCGTGTTCAGCTGGGGCCGGCTGGAGCCGTCGCCGGGTGAGCGCGACTTCGCCTGGCTGGACCGGGTGCTGGACCTGATGCACGACGCCGGTGTGGCGGTCGACCTGGCCACGCCGACCGCGTCGCCGCCGCCGTGGATGGGTCACCGCTGGCCGGAGACGCTGCCGGTGGACGAGAACGGGACCACCCTCTACTACGGTGCGCGCAACCAGTGGTGCCCGTCGTCGCCGGTGTATCGCGAAAAATCATTGGAGATCACGACCGCGCTCGCGGAACGCTACGCCGGTCACCCGGCCGTGGCGATGTGGCACGTCGGCAACGAGTACGGCCAGGTCTGCTACTGCGATCTGACCGCGGCGAATTTCCGGCGCTGGCTCCAGGCGAAATACCACGATATATCGGCTCTTAATGACGCATGGGGCACCACGTTCTGGTCGCAGCACTACTCCGGCTGGGACGAGATCATCCCGCCCCGCACCGCGCCCTACATCGTCAACCCGTCGCAGAAGCTGGACTGGGCGCGGTTCTGCTCGGACGCGCTGCTGGCACAGTTCACGGCCGAGCGGGACGTACTCCGCGCGTACTCCCCCGGCACGCCGGTCACCACGAACTACATGGGTTTCTTCAAGCCGGTCGACTACTGGTCCTGGGCCCCGGAGCAGGACGTCATCTCCAACGACTGGTACCCGGACCCGACCGACCCGCGCTTCCCGGTCCGCGCCGCGCTCACCCACGATCTGATGCGCTCGCTGGCCGGCGGCACACCGTGGATGCTGATGGAGCAGTCCACCGGCGCGGTCAACTGGCGTCCGCACAACCTGCCGAAGCCGGCCGGGCAACTGCGCCTGGAGTCGTTGCAGGCGGTCGCGCGCGGCGCGGACGGCTCCTGTTACTTCCAGTGGCGGCAGTCCTCGTTCGGCGCGGAGCGCTTCCACTCCTCGATGGTGCCGCTGGCCGGGCCGGACACGGCCGCCCATGCCGAGGTGCGCGAGCACGGCCGAGAACTGCGGAAACTCAAGGACGTCGCGGGTACGGCCGTGAGCGCGCAGGTCGCGTTGCTGCACGACTGGCACAGCTGGTGGGCGGCGGAGGAGCGGGCCCGGCCCAGCGACCGGCTGTCCGTGATCGAGCAGCTGACCGATTACTACCACCCGCTCTGGCGGCGGGGCGTGACCGCGGACCTGGCCCGGCCGTCGTCGGCGCTCACCCCGTACCGCCTGGTCATCGCCCCTGATCTGTTCCTGCTCAGCGAGACCGACGCCGCGGCGCTGACCGAATACGTGCGCAACGGCGGCGTGCTCGTGGTCGGGCCGTTCTCCGGCGTCGCGGACCCGCGGGGCCACCTCTACACCGGGCGTTTCCCGGCGCCGCTGCGCGAGGTGCTCGGCGTGTCCGGCGAGGCGTGGCGCCCGGTCGACCAGCCCGTGCAGTGCTCATGGCGCGATGAAACCGGTTTCAACGGCCCGGGTTTCACAGCGCGCGACTGGACCGAGACATTGCGCAGCGACGGCGCCGACGTGATCGCCACGTTCGACGACGGCGGACCGGCCGTCACCCGGCACCGGTTCGGCGCCGGCATCGCCTGGTACGTCGGCACGATCCCGGACGCGGCCGCCCTCGCGGAGCTCACGGAGCGATTCCTCGCGGACGCCGGGGTGCCCGGAACGGACCTTCCCGAGGGGGTCGAGGCGGTCCGCCGCGGCGACCTGCTCTTTCTGCTCAACCACGGGGACGGCACCGCCTCCGTGGCCTTCGAAGGGGATGCGGTGGACGTGCTCACCGGCGCCCCGCTGCACAACGGGGCGACGCTCGCCCCTCGTGGTGTCGCGATCCTGCGGCAGCACGCCGGTACGGGCACCACCGCACCGGCCACCCGATGAACAACCCTGGTAACACCTGCGAAAGCGGAGAACATCATGCGTAGAAGGTCCCTGCTGGCCGCCTCCTCGGCCGCGATGCTGCTGGCCGCGTGCGGCACCGGCGACGACGAGGGCGGCGAGAACGGCGCGGCTCCGGCGATCGAGGGCGACGAGAACGCCCCCGCCACGATCGTCTTCTGGTCCTGGGCCGAGAACATCCAGACGGTCGTCGACCTGTGGAACTCGAAGAACCCGACCCAGCAGGTGCAGCTGAGCGGCCAGGCCGCGAGCGACGAACTGGTCGCGAAGTTCCTCACCGCGGTCAAGGCCGGCAACGCGCCCGACGTGATCCAGGCCGAGTACCAGTCGCTGCCCACGCTGATCACGAACAACGCGCTCCAGGACATCACCAGCGTGATCGAGCCGGTCAAGCCCGCGTTCGCCGAGGGCACGTGGAACCTGACGTCGTTCGGCGGCGCCACCTACGCGATCCCGCAGGACGTCGGCCCGATGATGCTGTTCTACCGCGAGGACATCTTCCAGGAGATGGGCCTCTCGGTGCCGAAGACGTGGGACGAGTTCGCCACGCTCGCGAAGGCGGTCCGGCAGAAGGACAGCAAGAAGTACCTGACCACGTTCTCCCCCGGTGACGCGGGCTGGCTGGCCGGGTTCGCGCAGCAGGCCGGCGCGAACTGGTGGAGCAACGCGAACGACGCCTGGACCGTCGGCATCAACGACGAGGCCACCAAGAAGATGCTCGCGTTCTGGAGCGGTCTGGTGAACTCCGGCGACATCCTCGGTGACCCGATGTACACGCCACAGTGGAACGCGCAGATGGGCGACGGCACGATCATCGCGTGGCCGAGCGCGGTCTGGGGGGCCGGTGTGCTCGCCGGCGTCGCCCCGGGCACCAAGGGCACGTGGAAGGTCGCGCCGCTGCCGCAGTGGACCGCGGGCGAGAACGTCACCGGCTTCTGGGGCGGTTCGTCGACCGGCGTCTCCACCACGTCGAAGCAGAAGGCCCAGGCCGCGAAGTTCGCGCGGTGGATCACCGCGGACCCGGAGGCGCTGGCCGCACTCGTGAAGATCGGCCTGTACCCGGCGGCCACCGCCGGCCAGGGCTCGGACATGCTCGGCAACGCGCCCGAGTTCATGAGCAACCAGAGCGACTACTACACCGCCGCAGCCGCGATCGCGAAGACCGCACGTGGCTTCGACAGCTGGGGCCCGAACACGAACGTCACGTACGGCGCGTTCGAGGACCTGCTGCCGACCGCGGTGAAGAACAAGACCGACTTCGCAGCCGTCGCGGACCAGGTGCAGACCACCTCGGTCGACGACCTCAAGAAGCAGGGCTACCAGGTCGCTTGATCTTCTCGGCCCGCCACCGTCCGTCCCGGGCGGCGGCGGGCCGTCCCCGCCGGAACGGATGAAACATGACCACTGTCTCGACACGGCGCCGACGCCTGCGCGGGCCCGGCGCGGCGCCGTACCTGATGGCCGCGCCCGCCGTCCTGCTGTTCATCGCCTTCTTCCTCGTCCCCATCGGCTACGCGATCTGGCTCAGCCTGCACGCCATGCGCGTGCGCGGCCGGGGTTTCGGTGTGCGCACCGAGGTGTTCGTGGGTCTGGAGAACTACCTCTCCGCGATCACCGACTCGGCCATGTACGAGGCGCTGGTCCGCATGCTCGCGTACGGCGTCATCATGGTGCCGGTCACGATGGGCCTGGCCCTGTCGTTCGCGCTCATGCTGGACGTGCCGAAGGTCGGGCTGAAGAGCTTCTCCCGTCTGTCGATCTTCCTGCCGTACGCGGTGCCGGGCGTCATCGCCTCGGTGCTGTGGGGCTTCACGTACCTGCCCGCGGTCAGCCCGATCAACCGGGTCGCCACCGAACTGGGCGTGCCCGCGCCGGACTTCTTCGGTGACGTGTCGATCTACTTCTCGATCGCGAACATCGCGATCTGGGGCTCGGTCGGCTTCAACATGGTCGTGCTCTACACCGCACTGCGTGCGATGCCGGCCGAGGTTTACGAGGCCGCGAAGATCGACGGTGCGTCCGAGTGGCAGATCGCCTGGAAGATCAAGATCCCGCTGCTCGCGCCCGCCCTGATCATGACGTCGGTGTTCTCGCTGATCGGCATGCTCCAGGTCTTCAGCGAGCCGAACACGGTCAAGTCCATGACCAACTCGATCACGCCGGACTGGGTCCCGCTGATGCGCATCTACCAGCAGGGCTTCATCGAGAACGACATCTACCTGAGCGCGGCCACGTCCGTGCTGCTCGCGCTGATCACCGTCCTGCTGTCCGTGGCCGCGCTGGCCGTGTTCCGGTTCCGTGCCCGGAGGTCGTCGTGAAGCGTCCCGCCACTCGGGTCAAGATCGTTCCGACGATCCTGCTGCTGCTCGGCGCGCTCTACTCGATCGCGCCGGTCATCTGGCTCGTGTTCGCGTCCACCAAGGGCCCGGGCGAGCTGTTCACCACGTTCTCCGGCTTCCCCAGCTTCAACGGCGGCTTCATGGAGAACGTACGCACGCTGAACGAGTTCGGCGACGGCCGGTTCTGGACGTGGACGCTGAACAGCCTGATCTACGCCGGCGGCGGCGCGCTGCTCACCGTGGTCATCTCCGCCGCCTGCGGGTACGCGATGGCGAAGTACCGGTTCCGCGGCCAGAAGCTGATCCTCGGCTCGCTGCTGGCCGGGGTGCTGGTCCCCGGCATCACGCTGTCCATCCCGCAGTACCTGCTGCTCTCCTCGGCCGGCCTGGTCGGCACGTACTGGTCGGTCATCCTGCCCAGCGTGATCAGCCCGTACAGCATCTACCTCTGCCAGGTCTACGCGTCCGCGTCGATCCCCGACGAGATGCTCGAGGCCGGGCGGGTGGACGGCGCCGGCGAGTTCCGCATGCTGTGGTCGATCGGCCTGCCGGTCATGATGCCCGGCCTGGTCACCGTGTTCCTGCTGCAGTTCATCGGCATCTGGAACAACTTCCTGCTGCCCTACATCATGCTGGCCGACGACGACCGCTTCCCGCTCACCGTCGGCCTCTACTCCCTGCTCAACCGCGGCGCCTCCCAGCCCGCGCTCTACACCCTGGTCATCACCGGCGCCCTGCTGTCGATCATCCCGATCTTCGCGCTGTTCCTCTTCCTCCAGCGCTACTGGAAACTCGACCTGATCGCCGGCGGCGTCAAGGGCTGAACCCCTTCCCCCGGTACGCCGCCCGCACCTCGATCAGGTGCGGGCGGCGTCATGCTTCCGGATCGCCTGCCACTCCCGGTCGGTAACCGGGAACGGGTTGGCCGCACCGGGCATGCGGAGGATCGCGCTGCCCGCGAAGTCCGGGTCGCCCTTCAGCTCCGCACGGCTCACCGGCGCGTCGAAGAAGCGGCGCGAGAACTCGACCGGCGCATGCCAGGACCCGTCACCCCACCGATACGGCACCCCGGTCACCCGCCCGACCGCCACCACCCCGACCCCACCGGTCAGCCACAGCACGACGTCATCCCCCGGCGTCACCCGATCGCGGTAGCGCTTGACGCACCACTCCCGCACCTCCCGATCGGCCCGTTCCCGCCACGCGGCCACATTCGCCTGCACGAGCCAGTGCGCCACACCCACCTCCCCTTCCACCGCTCACGCTAGCCGCTCGCTGTCCCCGCCCGGCCGCTGCCCGCCACCTCGTGCGATTCGCTCGTGCCGGGAATCCAGCGCTCCTCGTTGTCGATGTAGGCGATGGAGCGACGGAGACGACGGCGCGCTCGCGGTTCCAGATGCTCACCGTCCAGCGCCCGCAACGCATCGCGAGCGGGGCGCCGCAGCAACCCGGCGATGCCGGCGAACGCCTCCGCGGCCCAGCGGCGGTGATCCAGCGGCTGCCCGTCGTCGGTCACCACGGCCCAGAGGCGTCCGGTGCGCTCCGCCACCCGGTCGAAAGTGATCGCCGGAATGGCCGCGATCGCGGCATACCGCAGCCAGGGGCGGGCGGTGTCGTCGTCGGCCAGCTTCTCCAGCGTGGCCACCGCGGCCTGGCGGCACTCGGCATCGCCCAGTTCGCCGAGCGCGACGGCGGCGGGCAACATGCGGTGCGGTGACAGGTCCGGTGACAGCAGCGCCCGCCGGACCGCCACGTCGGCGGGCTGCCGCAGGTCATGCACGAGAATCGCGGGCGGTGGGCCGATGTACCGCAGCACCGCTACGGCGGCGGCGAGCCGATCGTCGGCGTGGGCGGTGTCCAGGTCGAGCATGCGGTCGTAGACCTCTCGCAGCTTGGGTCCGGGAGCGTTCATCAGGGTCTCACCGGCCTGGATGCGCGCATGACCGGGCTGCGCGCCGTCCACGAAGATCGCGTACAGGGTCAGGTAACCCGTGCGGACCGACGCGACGGAGCCCAGGTCGCGCAGCATTCGCGCGGCGTCCACCCGGATGACCGGCGGCTGACGGTCGTCCGTCGCGATCGCTGTCAGGTCGGCGATGGCGGCGCCCCTGGTGTCCGGGAACGCTTCGGCCAGCGCGGCACGGAACGCCGCACGCTGGACCGGCGGGACACCATCGTCGAGGAGTCGCTCCAGCACGGTCCCGAGCGCGCGCCGGTGCACCGGCGATCGCTGGGCGAGCATCCGCGCGACATGCGATCTCACCCGGCCGGGCGCGTCCGCGCTGGCGACGATCGTGAGCAAGCCGTTGAGCGCGTCGTCGTCGTTCGGATCCCAGTCCAGCAAGGACCGCAGGACCTGAGCCCGATCCTCGGCCGCATCGGCCGCGGCGAGCCAGTCACGCAGCCGCCCGGCGACCGCCGCATGTGTGCCGGCTGCCGCCGAGCGGAGGTGCTCAGCCGCGGCACACCGCGCCGGGATCGACAGCTGCGTGCTATCGGTCTGCGCCGTGAAGAACGCTGCGGCTCGGCGCCGGGCCTGTGGCCCGCCGCCGTGCGTGGCCAGCGACTCGCACGCCGCCCGACGGCGGCTTGTGGTTTCACCGGTATCCGCCATCACGGCGGCGAGCGCGGCGGCGGCGAACTCTCGCTGCGCGACCACGGAGAGGAGGGTTTCCGCTGCCTCGATGGCGTCGAGCGACGGTGGCTGCAGCCGGTCTTCGGCGTTGACGCGATGGGCCGACGCACGCAGGATGCCGAGTGCTGCCGGACGTTCCGCCGGTACCAGGCTGAGCTGCAGTGACAGAAGCCGGCGACGCTCCACCGGCGTGCTGCTCCGCTCCGCGACAACCCTCTGGATCGCGGCGGCGACCTTCGCGTGCTCCCGCGGCAGAATGACGGCGGCGGCACAGATCAGTGCCGGTGACGGCACCGGTTCCGCGAGCCCGGATCGTACCGTCGCCGCACAACTGTCCACGCGAGCCAGGACATCGGCGGCGTCACCTCCGGGGTAGATGGCACGACTGGAGATACTGCGAAGTTGCAGATCCACAACCCGCGTTTGCAGGTCATCATGGCGTCCATCGAACGACATGCGCAGCAGGAATTCTTGAATGCGCCTTGGGACACGGTACGTCGCCATCCACGGCAGCGCCTTCCCGGTCTGGATAAGCATCTCCGAACCGTCGATCTCCGGGTCGGCCAGTTGGCGAAGTGCCAGCTGACGACTACTCAAACTGACGAAATCGTCGCGCGACACCCCCAATCGGAAATCCCGAGCCTCCACTCCGCCGCCTGGCTCCTTGTCCAGGAATACGGCCACCATGAGGCGGTCCTCGACAGGCCTGTCCACATCATTGAGCAGTCCGCGGAGGGCAGCATCAATTCCTCGGCCGGGCACCATTGCCGACAGGCAGGAACTAATGGCCACCAAATCCTGAGTAGTATTGGTACGATCATGCGCAAGCCGCCGCAACTTCTCGATTGCAACCGTCTGATCATGCGTCGCAAAATCCTCACTGAATTTGTTAAGAACCGCGACACGCTCGAAGTGCGGCAGGTGCGCCCCCTCAAGCGATTCATCGAGAATAACTTTGGCGAACTGCCCGTAGGCGGGCACACCCACGATCCGGTACATCCATTCGGAAGGCCACATCCGCATAGCATCAGAGCCACGCAGGACATCCGCCAGAATTCCGGCAACCTCACCTTCATACCCGGGGATACCGCACAAGTTCAACGCGGCGTTGACCTGCGCATCCGGCCCCGCCCCCCGGTCCAGCATCACGCGTCGCACGAGATCGACGTATGCGCGGCGTCCTTCGACGTCCTCATTGCCCAGCGCCATCGCTAGCCCGGCAGCCCGTTCCTCGCTAAGGTCAGCCACGCCGCCGAATGCCAGAGACTTGATCATACCCACAACACCGTCCACCACAAGAGGCGAACAATCACGTACTCGACTCTGCACCGAGTACAGCTCCCAGACCGTCAAACCGGGGCCACTCAAAGCCGACACAACAACATCTACGTCATCTCGGAAACTCGGATCAAAGCAGGCAGCAGTCGACCGGATCCAGCTCGCCGTTGTCGGCTCAGCTTCCACCTCCTCAGCAACGGCGGCAACAAGAGCAACCAATTGCTGGACGAACTCCCTGTCCAGATCACGAAAACTCCGCAAGTCCAAGTTGGAATACGAGTCGAGCACATTACTGATCCTGAGGACGTCTGCCACAATCCTTAGTCCGGCATGCCACAGCTCATCGCCGAATCGCACAATTCGCACGGCCATTCGGAGCCGATCGAAAGCGGATGCGGTCGGAGCGGAAGCCGCGCGCTCCAAGAAGTCGACCACGTACTGCCGAGAAGCTGGATCGAGATCGGCCAGCAGCTCAACGATAGGAAGAACTTCTAGTCGTTCCAGATCGCTCCGGCCGAGATAGCCGCGGATCACGGCGGCCATCTCGGTGCGCTGCTCCGGCGCGATCGCCGCGATCGCACACGCGGCGGCGGCTTTCGTCCGCAATGCCACGTAGCCCGGCAGTGACAGTGCACCGCGCAATTCGGCGACGATCACACTGCGCGTCTCGCCGTTCCACTCCGCCAGTGCCTCGGCCGCGGCCTGCCGGTCGGAGAGAGCCGCGGTGACGTCCCGCAGGATGGTGGTCAGTGCGGCAAGTGCGGCGTCCCTGGGTGCGCCCTCGTAGTCGAGGAGAAAGGTCGCCAGGTTTCCCCGGGCGGACGCGTCGACGATCACGCCTGGTTCCAGCAGAGCGATGAAACTCGCGGCGACCTCGCCACCGCGTGCCGGTGCCACGTCGACGAGCGCTTTGGCCACCGCTACCCGGTCGCCGATGGCCCGGTCGCTGTGCGTGGCGGCCATCAGCGCATCGATGAGCTGCGGCCGCCGGTCTCGATCGCGATCGGCGAGGACGGCGGCCAGTGAGGCCCACTGCTCGGAGCCGGCCGGGGCAACGGCGAGCTGCTCTTCGAGCCAGCGCGCGACCAGCGGCACGAGCGGAAAGCGGCGGACCGGTGCCAGCACCTCGGCCGCGTCGACCGACGAGGCACCCCACAGGCCAAGGCTCACCACATCCAGGCACGACCTCAGCTGGTCGTCGGTGGCCGACGCGCCCTCGGCAACCAGGCGCACCGCGATCATCTGCTGCTGACGAACGTGTCCCAGCAGCCAGGCGAGCAATGGCTCGGTGGACCGGCCGCGGGTCCACCGAGTCAGGACCGACGTCGCGAGAGGATCTTCGTACACCGCACGATGGAGCCATGATTGCCAGGCCCGGTCGCTGGGCCTGAAGACCTCGGACAGCTCGCGTGCGTAGCGGCGAGCCGCGAAGTGTTCCGCGAACGTCAGGTGGATGAAGTCCGGGCCGCTGTCCCGGTGACTCAAGAGGCCGGTGCTGACCAGCGCCTTCTCCACCAGGGTGCCCCAGTCGTGCTCCGGGAGACCGGCGACCGGGCCCGCCTCGGAGGTCAGGCGGTCCACCGCGGTGCGCACCAGGGAACGGCGGCTCTCGACGCGCGTTCGGGCGATTTCTTCGAGCAGGTCGTCGGTACGGTCGTAGATCGCCTCGACCACGGCGGCGGCATTCGGCTCTCCGGCGAGATCGGCCAGGAGGTTCGCGCGCCCGGCCACACGCCGGTTGTGGTTTCGCTCGCGCAGCCAGCGCAGGTAGTTCTCGTAGAGGTCGTGCCGGTTGCGCGGGAGGCCCACCTGAGGAGCGGACTCGAACAGCCGGATCGCGATGGTCGCCATCAGCGGCACGGAGGCCAGTTCGTGCAGACCGCTGGAGGCCACCTGGGAGAGGAACGCGGCCGCCCGGTCGGGGCCGTCGCGGTACGGCGCGAACCATCGGTGTGCGAAATCGGCGAGCAGTTGCCGGTCGAACGGCAGCAGGGTGTAGTGCCCGATCAGGCCGGTGCCGAGCATCGAGGTCACATGACCGGCCAGCGGACGGGTGGTGATCAGTAATCGGTGCGGGCCGCCTGCGCTCGACGTCCACCTCGACAACCGAATCACGAACCGGTCGAGTTCGTCGCTCGGCACCTCGTCCAGGCCGTCGACGACGACCATCCACTCGGCGTCGCCGACCGGCTCGTTCAGCAGTGCCGGGTCGATGTGGCCCCGGCTGCTCAGGCCCATGTTGTCGAACGCCGCCTCGGACAGCGCGCCCGCCCAGTCCCGATCCATCCGCTCGGCGAGCGCCCGCGCGGTCACGAGCACCGGCAGCAGCGGCTTCGCGGAAAGTTCCCGGCCGCTCTCGTCCGCCGACAGCCAGGACGCGGCAAGCTGACGGCAGACCTGGCCGGCCGTCGTCGACTTGCCGGTGCCCGGGCCGCCCTCGATCAGCAGATGCCGGTGCTGGTCGAACACCTTCTCCAGCGGACGCCGGACGGGGATCACCCGGGGCTGCTGGCTGAACGGCAGGAACAGCCAGCCGTCCGGGCGCCGGGCGACACGGTGCCGTTGGCCCGGCCGTTCCTCCTCAGGGACCGCCGTACCGGGCTGCTCGACCCGTTGCCGCACATAAATGGCGTGCACCTCGGTGCGGCGTTCCTCGAGCAACCGGCTCGGCGACCGGTCCGCGGCGGCTTCCGCGTCCAGGAGATATCGGCGCAATTCCTCGGAGAGCGGACGACGTCCCCAGGCCGTGGGGTGCTGCCGCCGCATCGCACGGCCAGCTCCCGCGCGATCCTTACGGAGCGCGAACACCGCCGCCCCCAGCGCGAGAAGGCCGATGAACATCGCGAGGACGCTGGAGAGCTGATCGGCGCGTTCCAGGCCCAGCCGGCTCAGCAGGAGACCGAGCCCGGCCGTCAGAAGTGTCGCGAGGGTCAGGCCCCCGGCGATCGCGAGGCGTCGAGTCCGTGACCATCGCACGCTCGCCATCATCTCAATCGGACGCTCGCATCACGATGGCCGAGCAGCGGCATTCACGCACCGGATGTCCGGATCGTTCCGGCACCTCGCGTACGTACGGTGATCGACGCGTACCGAAATGGGAGCCCGGTGTCCCGTCGATGAACGGGATGCTCTAGAGTTCTCTGTGTCGCCGGGACAACAACCCCGGGCAGATACGCGGACGTAGCGCAGCTGGTAGCGCATCACCTTGCCAAGGTGAGGGTCGCGGGTTCGAATCCCGTCGTCCGCTCTCTTCTATCCCCTTCCCAATAGCCGCGACGCGGCTGGGATTCATGTGCGACACTGCTCGCGGCTCTTCGGTGACCGGGTACGAAACCGGCTCCGACGCGGCGTCGAGCGAAGGCGGAGACACCGCGCGGTTTGCCCGCGGGAGCATGCGGATCGCCCGCACGCCGGAAGCGGGAATATCGGTTATCCGTTCGTGCCCGGCCATTCCCACGGCGCCTGCGGCAGCACCTCGCCGGTCTCCAGCAGCGACTTCAGGTTCGCCAGCACGGCCGGCCAGCCCAGCGAGACCGCCGCCCGGTCCTCGTCGGACGGCAGCCGGGTGTGCGTCACGGTCAGCCGCACGATCTCCTGCCACGGCTCGACCTCGAACGTAACCGTGGACGCGCCGTCCGCCACCCGCTCCCCCGGCATCCCGAACGTGATGACCAGCCGGCGCGGCGGCTCGCTCGCCACGACCACGCCGCCGCCGTCCGCGATCCCGGACCCGTCCGTGCGCAGATGCTCCCAGGTGGACCCGGGCTGCCAGTCCGACCGGTTGCTGTGCCCCCAGTACGCCGCCGTGAGGTCGGCATCGGTCAGCGCCGCCCACACCCGCTCCGCGGTGCTGCGGATGTAGGTGACGTACACATAGTCCGGAACCATCGCACGCTCCTTGATCGCTTCCAGCACCGCCAGCCGCGGCTCGTCGAACGCCGCGATCCACCGCCGCCGGATCTCGTTGATCGGCACAGGATTCAGGTAGTGCACCTTCTCCCGCCCCCGCCGCACGGTGCTGATCAGGTTCGCCTCCTCCAGCACCCCGAGATGCTGGGTGGCGGACTGCCGCGCCATGTCGAGGCCGGCACAGAGCTCACCGAGCGTCTGGCCGTCCCGGCCGCGAAGGCTGTCGAGGAGACGGCGACGGGTGGGGTCGGCGAGCGCTTTGAACACCCGATCCATGACCAGCATTATGCAGGCAATCACCTGCATGATGTCAAGCCGCCGCCCGAGGACGGGCGGCGGCGGATCGGGTGGGGAATCAGGCGGTACGGACGACGGCGGCGAAACCGCTCTCGAGGTAGACCGGCGCGGCCGGATCGTCGACCGCGTGCAGGCCGGCGTGCACGCGGCGGGCGAGTCGCGGGATCAGCCGGTCGTCGACGGCCGAGGGCGCGATGAACTCGAAAGTCCTCAACTCCGCCGCGGGCAGGCGGATGCGCGCGATCTCCGCGTCCGTCAGGCGGCCTCCGTCGAAGACGAAGCTCAGTGCGCCGCCCCACGGCGACGCCGGCGGAACCCAGTCGACGCACAGCAACCGGCCGATCGCCGGCTCCTCCAGCCCCCAACTCCTCCCGCAACTCACGCCGGCAGGCGGCCGCGGGCGACTCGTCCGGCTCAATACATCCGCCGGGAATCTCCCAATCTTCCTTATAGGTAGGCTGCACCACCATGATTCTTTTTCCGGGGTCACGAATGATGGCGCCGGCGGACACCCGAACACGAGTCGGGCCCGCAATGAAAGAAAAGTCCGAAGACACGGAAGAACTTCAGACGGGAATCCCGGCAAAAAGTGGGGGCGACACAGGCAATTGAATTGTCGGATCGACGCAGCGACACTGTGCGGGCGGCACCGAACAGAACGATGATCATGGAGGAAGCGTGTGCCGCCTGATGATCTCGCGTTTCGGTCGATTACCCGCCTACGTTCGCGTCCCGCTCATCGTCGCCATTCTCAACATTGCCGTCGCACGGATGGTGAACGAACCGGACGGCACAACGCTGGCCACAGGCATCGCACTCGTAATCCATTTTGCCGCGGAGGCGATAATCGCGGCCCGAAAAGCACGTTCACGAACGCCGGCGGCCGCCGACCCAGCCAATAGCGCCGAGGCAGAACCATACCGGACGCTGTCTGATCTTCCGCCCACACCCCGGCCCTTCTCCCCCAGGGCGAGACCGAGTGGTACCAGGCCCTCACCCTGCTGGCCACGCTCCGCCGCGACGACGACCCGACCGACGTGATCACCACACTCGACGCCCGGCTCAGCTGGGCACGTGGCGTCCTGCTCACCGCACAAGGCCGGCCGGACAGCGCACGGGCCGCTCTCCTCGAACGCGGCCCGCCTCTTCCGCCGCCTGCACGACGGCCGCTCCGCCGCCGTCGTCGAACAACTCCTGGCCGGACTGGACACCGGCCGAGCCAGCGTCGCGCGCTTCGGCCTGGCGCTCGAGGGACGAAACGGGCAGTGACCCACGGCCCGGGACGCTGGGTCGAAGGTCCCGTCACGGATCGATGGAATTCGGGCCTTACCAGAGAGGGGTGTGCTGGCTTACCGTCTGCATGACGACGGAGCGGGAACGGGTGGGCACCCCGTGTCGCTCGATCGTTGTGTCTTGTGATGCGGCACGTCCGCCGGCGCATCGGCGTGGAGGGTGACGGGCGGACGGGACGGAGGGCAGAGTGTTGGCCGACTCGGTGGGTCCGCGTGTCATCGTCGGCGTCTCGCCGTCGCTGACCGGCCTGCGGGCGCTGCGCCTGGCGGTGGCGGAGGCGCGGCGACGTGGCGTGCCGCTGCGGGCGGTGCGCGCCTGGGATCTCGACGGTACGGACGCGGTGTACGTGCGCGGGCGGGACGCGGCCCGGCAGCTGATCCGGGAGTGTTTCGCGGACGCGCTCGGCGGGATGCCGGCGGACGTGCAGATCAATTCCGTGACCGTGCTCGACCGGCCCGGTGCGGCGCTGGTCGACTACGCGCGGGAGGACGACGTGCTGTTCGTCGGGCGGACGCCGCAACGCTGGTGGCGGCGGCTGTTCCGGCGGTCGGTCGCCGGTTACTGCGTGTCGCATGCGGTCTGCCCGGTGCAGGTGGTGCCGCCGGACGCGTTCGCCCGCCAGTGGCAGCGCCGCAACGTCGCCGACGCGATCAGCCGCGAGCTGTCGGAACTGACCAGCGGATGAGGATGACAAGCGGCTGATGAGCTGAGCGAGCGGAACGGGCCGCGCACGGGTAGAACCACAACCATGTCCGAACCTGAATCGATCGTCATCGCCGGCGCCGGGCTTGCCGGCGCGAAGGCCGCCGAGACCCTCCGCTCCGAGGGCTTCGGCGGCCGGATCACGCTGCTCGGCGCCGAACTCCTCCGCCCGTACGAGCGTCCCCCGCTCTCCAAGGGCCTCCTCCTCGGCACCACCGCCCCCGACGAGCCGTTCGTCCACGCCGAGAACTGGTACGCGGACAACGACGTCGACCTGCGCCTCGGCGCGGTCGTCACCGGCATCGACCGGGCCGCCCGCGTCGTGCGCACCGCCTCCGGCGAGGACGTCGGCTACGACCGCCTGCTGCTCGCCACCGGTGCGATGCCGCGCCGCCCGGACCGGGCGGAGACGTTCACCCACACGTTCCGCACCCGCGCGGACTCCGACCATTTCCACGCCGCGATCGAGAAGAACGCCCGCCTGGTCATCGTCGGCGCGGGCTGGATCGGCATGGAGGTCGCGGCCGCGGCCCGGCAGCGCGGCGCGCAGGTGACCGTGGTGACGCCGGACCGGCTGCCGCTGCGCAAGGTGCTCGGCGACACGGTCGCGCAGGTCTTCGCGGACCTGCACCGCGCGCACGGCGTCGAGTTCCGGTTCGGCGCGCACGCCACCGAGATCCTGCCGGACCGGGTGGTCCTCGACGACGGCACGACGCTGCCCGCGGACGCGGTCCTGGTCGCGATCGGCGCCGTACCCAACGATGAACTGGCCGCGGAGGCGGGCCTGGCGACCGGCGACGGTGTGCACGTGAACGCCCTGCACACCACGAGCGACCCGATGATCTTCGCGGCCGGCGACGTGGCCGCGGTCGACCACCCGCTGCTCGGCGCGCGCGTCCGGGTCGAGCACTGGGCGAACGCGCTGGACTCAGGCCCGGCCGCGGCCCGCGCGATGCTGGGCCGCGGCACGCCGTGGGACCGGCTGCCGTTCTTCTTCACCGACCAGTTCGACCTGGGCATGGAGTACGCCGGCTGGGTCCCGCCCGGCGTCGAGACCCGGGTGGTGGTCCGCGGTGACCTGACCGCGCGCGAGGCGATCGTGTTCTGGCTGGCCGGCGACCGGGTGGCCGCCGGCATGAACCTGAACGTCTGGGACGTGCAGGACCAGATCCAGGACCTGATCCGCGCCGGGCTGGCCGGCCGGAAGGTCGACCTGGACCGGCTGTCCGACGAGTCAGTCCCGCTGACGGACCTGACCCGATAGCGGGTGCCACCCGCCGGTCGGCCGCGTGCCGGCCGTCTCCGGGCCCCAGCTGCCCCGCTCGTACGGGCGGGGCAGCACGCTGCCGTCCAGCACCGGCGCCACGATCCGCCACTCCTCAAGGATCGTCTCCTCGGACGCGAACCGGTCCTGCCGCCCGTCCAGCGCGTCGTCGATCAACCGCTCGTACGCCTCCCGCCGCGGTCCGAGCACACTGCCGAAGTCCACGTCCAGCGGCACCGGGCGGGCCGCGACCGTACCCCCGGGCTCCTTGACGTTGATCGTCAGACCGAGGCCGTCGCCGCGGCCGAGACGCAGCCGCAGAAGATTCGGCGCGGCGCCGGGCAGCGCCGACGTCGCGGGCCGCAGCGTCACCACGACCTCGGTCGCGGTCGCGCCGAGGTGCTTGCCGGCCCGGAGGTGGAACGGCACACCGGCCCAGCGGCGGGTGTCGATCCGCAGCGTGGACGCCACGAACGTCTCGGTCGTCGAGACCGGTGCGACGCCCGGTTCGTCCGCGTAGCCGGCGTACTGGCCGAAGACCGTCGCGGCCGGCGTCAACGGCCGCATCCGGCGCAGCACGTGCAGTTCCTCGGCCTTGCCGCCCGGCTCCATCGCGAGCAGCGCCGCCACCTGCAGTACGTGGTTCTGCAGCACGTCGCGGACCGCGCCGCTGCGGTCGTAGAACCCGGCGCGCCCCTGCGTGCCGAACTCCTCGGCCAGCGTGATCTGCACGTTGTCGATGTGCTCGCGGCTCCAGACCGGTTCCAGCAGCCGGTTGCCGAATCGCACCGCGGTGATCCCTTCGACCGCCTCCTTGCCCAGGTAGTGGTCGATCCGGAAGATCCGCTCCGGGTCGAACGCACCGCGCAGCGTGACCGCGAGCGCGGTCGCGGACGCGAGGTCGTGCCCGAACGGCTTCTCCACGATCACCCGCCCGCGCGCCGCGAGCCCGGACCCGGTCAGCCCGCCGACCACGTCCGGGAACACCGCGGGCGGGATCGCGAGATAGAACAGCGGCCGCCGCGCCGGTCCCAGAGCGGCGCTGACCTGGGCGTAGGTCGCGGGCGAACCGTACGAACCGGAGATCATCGTCAGCCGGCTCGCGAGCGCGCCGAACGCGTCCTCGTCCACCACGTCGACCGCCTCGGTGACCGCCTTCCGCACGGTCCGGACGAGCTGCTCGTGATCCCACGCCGACCGGGCGACGCCGATGACCGGCATGTCCAGGCGGCCGCGGCGGGTCAGCTCGTAGAGAGCGGGGATCAGCTTCTTCGCGGCGAGGTCGCCGGTCACACCGAAGAGCACGACGGCGTCCGCACGTCCATCCATTGCCGGGTCACCCCATAAGGTCTGTCAGGAAAGCTCTACAGACCCGCCAACCCCAGCATGATCGTCCGGATTTCCGGGCCGGGGTGAGACGTGGGCGACAGCTATCATCGACGTCGTGAAGCTGAAGTTGGACCTGCACGACATCTTCAACAAGGGGCACGAGATCGACCGCGCGCTGCGGGACATCATCGACGAGGCGATCCAGAAGAAGGCCGCGACCGTCGAGATCATCCCCGGCAAGGGCAGCGGCGCGCTGAAGAAGAAGGTCCTCCGCTTCCTCGACCAGCGCGACATCAAGCAGCTCTACCACCGGGTGGAGAAGGACGGCGACAACTGGGGCCGACTGTTCGTGCACTTCAAGCACGACGTCTCCACCGGCCGCCGGGGCCGGGGCCGGGGCCGCTGAGCAGCCCCTCGGGCAAGTAAGAGTCGCGCGACGGCCCGTTCGGTTGTAGGTACCCGGGCATGTAAAAGCTAACAGTGCGCAGCACGTGTCATCGGGCTCTCGGGTGACGATGATGGGTCGCTATGCGCCGAATTCCCGTTCTCGATGCTCTCCGACTGCTGGCCGCCCTGGCCGTGGCCCTTTACCACTACACGACGTTCTGGGCGGTGGACGGAACGCACAGCCCGGCGCACTACCTGCCGTCGGCCAGCCGCGTGACCGTGTACGGATTCCTCGGCGTCGAGGTGTTCTTCATGATCAGCGGCTTCGTGATCGGGATGAGCAGCTGGGGCAAGCGGCTCGGTGACTACGCGGCGTCCCGGGTGGCGCGGCTCTACCCGGCGTACTGGGTATGCATCGCGATCACGCTCGCACTGACCACGCTGCTGCCGGTCAAGGGCGGGTGGATCCCGGTGTACGACTCGTTCACCTGGGTGGACATCGGCCTCAACCTGACGATGCTGCAGCATCCGCTGGGCGCGCCGTCGGTCGACAACGTCTACTGGACGCTCTGGACCGAGCTGCGGTTCTACCTGCTGTGGGCGCTGGTGGTGGGCCGTGGCGTCACGTACCGGCGGGCGGTGCTGTTCTGCGTGGCCTGGATGACCGCGGCGGTGCTCGCGGTGCCCATCGCCAACCCGGTGGTCACCATGCTGACCATGCCGGAGTACGCCGGTTACTTCTGCGCCGGCATCCTCTTCTACCTGGTCCGCCGGTTCGGCCCGTCCCCGCTGCTGTGGGCCATGCTCGGCTTCACCTGGCTGATCAACCTGCACAGCCTCAACGACCGCGTACAGCTCAACCCCGGCTGGGACGTGCCGCTGTGGCCGGCCGTCCTGATCATCTCGCTGGTCTATCTGGTGCTGATCGCTATCGCGCTCGGCGGGGCGGACCGCATCGACTGGCGCTGGCTGACCGTGGCGGGTGCGCTCACCTATCCGTACTATCTGCTGCACCAGCGGATCGGCTACATCCTCCTCCGGCACGGCGTGGTCGACGCCGGTCTCCCGCTGGAGTTCCTGGTGCCGGCCACCATGGCGCTGATGCTGATCCCCGCGTGGCTGGTGCACCGCTTCGTCGAGCGCCGCTTCGGCCCGGCGCTGCGCTCCGCGTTGCTGCGCGGCGTCGACGAGATCCGCCGGCACCACCCGGACGAGCCGGCCCGCGTGGCACTGCCCCGGACCGGCACCCACCACGAGCCGATGACCGTGGTCGCGCCCACCGACGCGCGCCGCACCCTGGTGACCGCCGCGGCCGTGCCGGACGCGCGCAGCGGCGGCGACTGACCAGCCGGACCGCGTGCGCGCCTCACGACGGCCGGTACTCCACCTCGGGCCGGCCCGGTCCCCCGTAGCGCGGGGCGCGCACCACCCGGCCCGTCCCGGCGAGGTATTCCAGGTAGCGACGGGCCGTGACGCGGGAGACGCCGGTGCGGGAGGCGATCTCCGCGGCCGAGAGGCCGCCGGTGGCGGGCAGGGTACGCAGAGCGGCCAGCACCAGGTCGAGGGTCGCCGCGTCCAGGCCCTTGGGAAGGGAGTCGGCGGGCGTGCCGCGGAGCGCGGCGAAGACCCGGTCGATCTCGTGCTGGGCCGCGACCTGACCGTCACCGTGCAGCCGACGGTGGTACTCGGCATATCGCTCCAGCTTGTCCCGGAACCCCGCGAACGTGAACGGTTTCAGCAGGTAGTGCGCTACGCCGAGCGCGGCGGCGGAACGGACCATCGCCAGGTCGCGCGCCGACGTGACGGCCAGCACGTCCGTCGGGCTGCCGGCGGCCCGCAGCGCCCGGACGATCTCCAGACCGTGCAGATCCGGCAGGTGGAGATCCAGCAGGACCAGGTCGACGCCGCTGGCGCGGAGCGCGGCCAGCGCGGCACGCCCGGTGTGCGCCACGCCGGTCACCTCGAAACCCTCGACCCGCCGGGTGTACGCCGCGTGCGCCTCCGCGATCAGCGGCTCGTCGTCGACGACCAGTACCCGGATCGCGCTCATGCCGGCCGTCCCGGGACCGGGGCCGGCACCGGAGCGCTCATCCGCCGGCCACCGGCAGCCGGACCGTGATGACCGCGCCGCCGCCGGGGCCGGCCGCGGCCGACGCGGTGCCGCTGTGCCGTTCCGCGACCTGCCGGACCAGCGCCAGCCCGAGGCCGCGGCCCTCCCGCTTGGTGGTCCAGCCGCGCCGGAACGCGGCCGCGGCCTCCTCGGCCGTCATCCCCGGGCCGGTGTCGGAGACGCGCACCAGCACCTCGGCCGGCTCCTCGGTGATCAGCACGGTGACCCGGCGCGGCACCGGGTGCCCGGCGACCGCCTCGAGCGCGTTGTCGACCAGGTTGCCGACCACGGTGAGCAGGTCCCGGCTCGGCAGCCGCGCACTGTCCAGCCTGGACGCCGGGTCGACCACCAGCTCGACGCCGCGCTCGGCGGCCTGCGCGGACTTGCCGAGCAGCAGCGCGGCCAGCGCCGGTTCCGCGACCGCACCGACGACCTGGTCGGTGAGCTGCTGGGCGAGTTGCAGTTCGGCGGTGGCGAGCCGGACCGCCTCGTCGGCCCGGCCGAGCTCGACCATGGTGAGCACGGTGTGCAGCCGGTTCGCGGCCTCGTGCGCCTGCGCGCGCAGCGCCTCGGTCAGGCCGCGTACCGAGTCCAGCTCACCGGCGAGCGCGCGCAGCTCGGTGTGGTCGCGCAGGGTCAGGACCGTGCCGAGCGTGCGGCCCTCGAACCGGGTCACCCGCTGGTTCGCGACCAGCACCCGGTCGCCGGCCAGCACCGGCACGTCCGCGGCCGGTTCCGCCGCGGTCAGCAGCTCCGCGACCTCGGCCGGCAGCGACAGTGCGGACACCGGCACGTCGTCGGGCAGGCCGAGCAGCCGTCGGCCCTCGTCGTTGATCAGCGCGACGCGGCCGTCCCGGCCGACCACCAGCAGGCCCTCGCGGACCGAGTGCAGGACCGCGTCGTAGTACTCGTACATCCGGCGCATCTCGGCCGGGCCGAGCCCGTGCGTCTGCCGCCGCAGCCGGTTGGAGAGCAGCCAGGCGCCGAGGGCGGCCAGCGCGAGCGCGAGCACGGTGGCCAGCAGCACGGCCGGGAGCTGGTTGCGCAGCCGGCGGTTGATCTCGTCGGTGGTGATGCCGACCGAGACCAGCCCGGTGATCGCGCCGGTCTCGTCGCGGACCGGCACGACCGTGCGCACGGACCGGCCGAGGCTGCCGGTGGTCGTCTCCACCACCACGCCGCCGTGCAGCGCCGCGTCGATCGAGCCGACGAACGCGCCCTCGATCAGCGACGGGTTCGGATGCGTGTAGCGGGTGCGGTCCGGCGCCATCACCACGATGAAGTCGGTGCCGGTCGCGACGCGCACGCTCTCCGCGTACGGCTGCAGGGTGGTCGTGGGATCGTCGGCGCGCAGCGCCGTGACCACCAGCGGTGAGCGGGCGATCGTCTCGGCGACGGCGGTGACCTCCTCGACGGCCGCGTGCTGCGCGTCCTGCGCCGCGAGCGCGACCGTGCCCACGGTCCCGGCCGTGACCAGTAACGTCACGACCAGCACCTGCAGCACGAACAGCTCGCGCGCGATGCTCCAGCGGCGGATGATCGGCATGTTTCGGTTCCGGGTCCTCGCGATGAACAGAATGAACGCAATCGTGCCTTGCGGGTGAGACACAGGCCACAGTCTGCGGCATGAGCGTCACGGAGAACACAGCGCCTGCGCGGCGGTCGGGCGGCCGCACCCATTTCCTCTACATCGCCGTCATCGTCGCCGTGCTGCTCGGCATCGCGGTCGGCTTCATCTGGCCGGAGACCGCGAAGGCCCTGGCGCCGCTCGGCACCGGCTTCGTCAACCTGATCAAGATGATGATCGGGCCGGTCATCTTCTGCACCATCGTGCTCGGCATCGGGTCGATCCGGAAGGCCGCGTCGGTCGGCAAGGTCGGCGGCCTGGCCCTCGGTTACTTCCTCGCGATGTCCACGGTGGCGCTGGCGATCGGCCTGGTGGTCGGCAATATCGTGCACCCGGGCCAGGGCATGCAGCTGAGCGAGTCGATCGCGGCCGCGGGCCAGAAGGCGGCCGGGAACGCGCCGCACCAGAGCACGTCGGAGTTCCTGCTCGGGATCATCCCGCACACGCTGGTCTCGTCGCTGACCGAGGGCCTGGTGCTGCAGACGCTGCTGGTGGCGTTGCTGGTCGGGTTCGCGGTGCAGTCGATGGGCAGCCGCGGCGAGCCGGTCCTGCGCGCGATCGAGCTGATCCAGCGCCTGGTCTTCAAGATCCTCGCGATGATCATGTGGCTGGCCCCGGTCGGTGCGTTCGGCGCGATCGCCGCGGTGGTCGGTGCGACCGGCATGGACGCGCTGAAGAGCCTGGCCCAGATCATGATCGGCTTCTACGTCACCTGCGCGATCTTCGTGTTCGTGATCCTCGGCCTGATCCTCAAGCTGGTCTCCGGTGTGAACATCTTCAGCCTGCTCAAGTACCTCGGCCGCGAGTTCCTGCTGATCGTGTCCACGTCGTCGTCGGAGTCCGCGCTGCCGCGGCTGATCGCGAAGATGCAGCACGCCGGGATCAGCAAGTCGGTCGTCGGCATCACGGTCCCGACCGGCTACTCGTTCAACCTGGACGGCACCGCGATCTATCTGACCATGGCGTCGCTGTTCATCGCGGCCGCGATGGGCGACCCGCTGAGCGTCGGGGAGCAGATCTCGCTGCTGCTCTTCATGATCATCGCTTCCAAGGGCGCGGCCGGCATCACCGGCGCCGGCCTGGCCACGCTGGCCGGCGGCCTGTCCAGCCACCGTCCCGACCTGGTCGACGGCGTCGGCCTGATCGTCGGCATCGACCGGTTCATGTCCGAGGCCCGCGCGCTGACCAACTTCGCCGGCAACGCGGTCGCCACGGTCCTGGTCGGCACTTGGACCCGGGAGATCGACAAGGAGCGCCTGGCCGCGGTGCTGTCCGGCCGCGAACCGTTCGACGAGGCCACCATGCTGGACGAGGAGGAGGAGGAGACGCACACGCCGGAGCCCGCAGCCCCGCGCGCGTGACTCGCCCCCATCCGTGGGCGCCGCCGGACTCCCCCCGTCCGGCGGCGCCCGCCTGTCCGTCGCCCACCTGTCCGGCGCCCACCTGTCCGGCGCCCGCCGGTCCGGCGCCCGGCGTGATCGAATCGGCATCGTCCGCGCTCGCGGTCCGGGGCCGGCGGTCGTCATAATGTCCGGCGTGCCGGGCTGCGACGAACGTCCCCGAGGCGGTGCCGCGAGCGTGACGAGGCGGCCCGCCCGGCGCGTGGTGTGCGCGTGACCGAGCCGTTCCCGGAGCGGTCCGGCGTGCTGTCGCTCACCGCCCGGCTCGAGGCGCTGACCCGCACCGGGCTGGACGCGGTCGCGGACGCGACGTTCGACCGGTTCGCGGAGATGGTCCGCACGGTGCTGCGCGTGCCGGTCGCGCTGGTGTCGCTGGTCGGCGACGACCGGCAGTTCTTCCCGGGTGCCTGCGGGCTCGGCGATCCGTGGGCCGCGCAGCGGCAGACGCCGCTGTCGCACTCGTTCTGCCAGCACGTGGTCGCCGCCTCCGAGCCGCTCGTGGTGGTCGACGCGCGGACCGACCCGCGCGTGCGCGGCAACCTCGCGATCGAGGACCTCGGCGTGATCGGGTACGCGGGCATGCCGCTGACCGACGCGGACGGCCAGGTCCTCGGCTCGCTGTGCGCGATCGACCACGAGCCGCGGGACTGGACCGACGCCGAGCTGGCACTGCTGGCCGACCTCGCCGCGGCCTGCTCGGACAGTCTGCGTCTGCGCATCACCGCCTACTGGGCACGCCGGCACGAGCAGCGCGCGGCCGCCGCCTTCGACCGCAACCTGCTGCTGTTACGCGCCAGCACGGCGCTGGCCGGCGCGGATTCCCTGGACGGCCTGGTGGACGCGGTCCACGAGCTGATCGCGGACGTGCTCGACCCGGCGTACGTCGGCGTCTCCGTCATCGGGCCGGGCCGGCACCTGACGCTGGCGTCCGCCCGGCTGCTGCCGTCCCGGATCGCCGACCGGTGGGCGCGGTATCCGTCGGCCTCGTCCACCCCGACCGCGCTCGCGGTGCGTACCGGCCGCCCGGTCGTGCTGCCGGACCCGGTCGCGGTCGCGGCCGAGACACCGGACGCGCTGGCCACGTTCGCGGAGATGGGCTGGCAGTCCGCGGTCAGCGTGCCGCTGCCAGGTCCGGCCGGTCCGGTGGGGGCGCTGACGTTCACCTGGGACCGGCCGTACGCACCGGATGACGCCGGCCAGGCGGTGCTGGTCGCGCTGGCCGGTTACACCGCGCAGGCGCTGGTCCGGGTGACCGCGCTCGACGACCGGCGCACGGCCGCCGCGACCATGCAGAAGGCCCTGCTCACGCCGCTGCCCGCGCACGACCACCTGCGGATGGCGGCACGGTACGTCCCCGCGCACCACGAGGACCACGTCGGCGGCGACTGGTACGACGCGATCAGTCTGGGCGAGGAGCGCCTGGCACTGGTGATCGGCGACGTGGCCGGGCACAGCATCGGGGCGGCCGCGGCGATGAGCCAGTACCGCAGCATGATGCGCACGCTGCTGGTCGACCGGGACGAGCCGCCGTCCGCGCTGCTGCGCCGACTGGAACACACCAGCCGATCGCTCGGCCACCCGGAACTGACCACCGTGCTGGTCGCGCACCTCGATCCGGCGCCGGCCGGCGGGCACGTGCTGACCTGGGCGAACGCGGGGCATCCGCCGCCGCTGGTGGTGCTGCCCGACGGTGGCGTCGACCTGCTCGACGGGCACGACCCGCTGATCGGCGCCGCCCGGCGCACCTCGCGCCGCAACCACACCCGGTACCTGCCGCCCGGCACGACGCTGGTGCTCTACACGGACGGCCTGGTCGAGACACGGACCGCCACGCTCGACGACGGCCTCGACGTCGTGCGCGACCTGCTGCGCCGAGAGCACCGCGCCGGGCCGGACACACTGGCCGACCTGCTGATCCGGCACGGCCCGGTGGTCACCGGCGAGGACGACGTCGCGCTGCTGATCGTCGCCACACCACCGCACCCGTGACGCCGGGGGTACGTACGCCCCCGGCGGTCACCCGGCCACTCAGCCGACCGGGTCGGTGAGCACCCAGAGCATCGACGCGGCGGAGTTGCGGTCGATCTGCGTGATGTAGAGCCCGGAGTCACGTACCCGGAGGAAGTATTCCGGGAAGTTGTGCGACCGCAGCATGACCGCGCCGCCCGCCTGCTGCAGGCAGAACGTGGCGTCCGCCTTGAACAGCGCGGAGCCGTCGTCGCCGTCGGCCCGCACCCGGTAGTCGAAGTGCCGCAGGTAGCGGCCGTCCGGCGTGCGCAGCGACACGCAGCCCGCGTTCGCCAGGCCGGGTACCAGCTGTAACGAGGTGCCCGAGCCGCGCTCCACGGTCACGCTGCCGCCGCTGACCCGCACGTACCGGTCGGAGCCGGCCGTCCGCAGTGACCGCAGGTCGGCGGTGGTCCCGCCGCCGGGCGGCGCGGCCGGTGACGGCGGCGCCGCGGACGGCGTCCTCGACGGTGACGGCTTCGCGGCGGCCGACGGGCTCGGCGACGGCGACACGGACGGCGACGGCGAGGGCGAGGCGGATGCCGACGGCGACGCGGACGCCGACGCGAACGTCTCCACCACCGGCGGCACCGCGTACTGCGCCGCGCCGGACGGCGCCGCGATCGGCGTGAGCGTCTCCTCGTCACCGCCGATCACGCTGTTGATGATCAGCCCGGCCGTGGTGCTCAGCGCGACCACGGCCGCGATCCCGGCGAGCGCCAGCGCCTTCTTCGACCGCCCGGTGTGCTCCGGCTCCTCCGCGTCGCGGAGCGGCACGATCGCGCCGGCGTCGTCGTCACCGTCACCACCGGACGGCGGCGGAATGTGCCGCGACGCGGTCTGCGGCGGCACGAACTGGTCGCCGGGCAGGATCACGCCGGCCAGCACGCCGGTGTCGCCGGCATCCCGGTCGTCGGCCGGCACCCGCGGGATGACCGCGGTCGTGTCCGCGTCCGCCCCGCGCTGCTTCGGGATCGCCACGGTACCCGCGCCGCTCTGCTTCCCCGGCGGCACCTCACGCTGGTGCGCCCCCTTGGCCGGCGCACCACCGGACACGGCCGGCAGCATCGCGGTCGGCGCGTCCGTGGCCGGGATCCGGGTCGGCGCGCCCGTCCACGTCGGCGCCTCGTCGGCCGCCCCCGGCTCGGCGGACGCGGCCGGCCCGACGATCCGGGTCGGCGTGCCGCGCCACGTGGGCGGCTCCTCCGGCGCCCGCTTGCCACCGATCATCGGCAGCGCGGCCGTGCCATCGGCCTTCCCGGCCACGACACCGGAAGAGCCCGCCACGGTACGGCCGGCGGCCGCACCGGCCGCGCCGGCGACGCCCGCCGAACCCGTCTGCCGGGAATCCCCTCCGCCTGCGCTGCCCGCGGTCCCCGGGGTCGCGGTGTGCCGCGCGCCGGCGGAACCGGCGCCGCCTGCCGAACCCGGCTGCCGGGAATCCTGTCCGGCGGTGCTGCCCGCGGTTCCCGGCGTCGCGGTGTGCCGCCCGCCGGCCGGGCCATCGGCACCGGCCGCGCCACCGGCGCCCGCCGAGGCCGACTGCCGCGAACCGGCCTGTCCAGCCACGCTGCCCGCTCCCGGCGTCCCGGTGTGCCGCCCGCCGGCGGGACCAGCAACTCCGGCGACACCCGGCTGCCGGGAATCCTGCCCGCCAGAGCTGCCCGCAGCCCCCGGCGCCCCGGTGCGCCGCCCACCAGCCGCTCCGGCGACGTCCGGCGAAGCCGCCTGCCGGGAGTCCTGTCCGGCGGCACCACCCGGGTACCGCGAGGCAGACGAATCGGCGTCACGCGATTCCGCGGATGCCCTGCTGCCGTCGGCGGCACGTCGTGCGGCGGCGGCCTCCGCCACGTTTCGGACGCCCGCGCCACCGCGCGACGCGGTCGGCTCCGCACGCCGCGCGGTCCCGGTGGTCGTCGCCTCCGGCCGCCCGGAGCCTGGCGATCCCGCCCGGCCGGTGCCCGCCGGGACATCGCCGGTCTCTCCGGCACCCCGGCCGGTACCCGCCGTGACCGCACCGGCACCCCGGCCGGTACCCGCGGTGACGGCACCGGCCGCACCGGCGGCCCGGCCCGCACCCGCCGCGGCGGCGGCCGCACCCGCGGCCGTGCCCGCACCCGCCACAGCGGCGCCGGTCGCTCCGGCGGCCGCGGCTGCCGCGATGGCCGTGATGTCGGCGGTCGGCCCGGCCGAGACTTCACCCGATCGGGTGGTTCCCGCGCCCGGCGTCGCCGCCACGCCACCGGCCGCGGCGGCCGCGGCGGCGGCCGTGCCGGGGGCACCGGCCCAGCCGGCCGAGTAGGCGCCGGGGCGGCCCGGTGCCGGGCCGTTCGGGCCGGTGGTGGCCGCGCGGACCGGGGTGACCGGCGGCGTGCCGCCGAGCATCGGGTTGGTGCGCGCGGCGTCCGGCGGGACCAGGCCGTCCGTGGCGAGCGCGCCGACCAGTGCGGCCGGGACCGGGACGAGCGGCTGCTCGCCGAGCAGCCGGACCAGTTCCGGCAGGCCGGCGATCGCGGTGCCGCAGACCGGGCAGTCACCGACGTGCAGGCCGAGGCCGCGGCGCCAGGCCGGTGCGGGCAGGTGGTCCCAGCCGTCGGTGAGCGCGGCCAGCTCGGGGCAGCCGGGCTGGGCGCGCAGCGCGCCGACCAGCGCACGGGCCTGCTCCCACTGCTCGCGGAGCAGGGCGACCCGGCCGGTGACGTGGTCCGGCGGCATGCGCAGCGCGTCCGCCATCTCGGCGCGGGTGAGCAGGCCGGCGGCCTCCAGCCACCACAGCGCCAGCACCACGGAGTGCTCGCCGTCGATCCAGCGGGTGGCCTCGTCCAGCTCCCGGCGCCGGCCGGTGAGCTTGTGCTGGACGACACAGAGGCTGACGAAGTCCGCGGACGGGGCCGCGGGCCCGCCGTCGAGCGCGGTGGCGGCGCCGGTCCCGGCGGCCTGGACACCCGCGATCTCACGGACCGTACACGCGAGCAACCACCCGCGGAAGCGGTCCGGGTCGCGCAGCTGCGCCAGCTCGCGGGCGGCGCGCGCGAACGTGCGGCGCACCGCGTGCTCGATGTCGGCGTGAACGCGCAGCGCACGGCCCGCGACGTTGTAGACCAGGGGCAGATGGAGCGCGTTCAGCTCCGCAAGCGCTCGACGGTCCCCCACCCGGGCCGCAACAACGAGGTCGATACCCTCGGTCACTTTGGCTTCCCACCGCTCTTTTAAGAATTGCTTAATTCGGCACAGCGCCCCAGACCGTACCGAACGAATCTTCTTCGGAAAAGACCGGGGAAGCAGTTCGGTCATCGATTTCCGGTACGGCCACGGCCACTGCGGACGGTCGATTCTGCCCCAGTGCCCGCCCGGCCGGCGCCGGGGTCCGCCTACTGTGATCTTCCTGGTCGCACGCGGTGTGCCGGAAATTTCGCCCTATGACGGCATCAACGGGCGTTGCCGCTGGTCACAAGCGGTAACCAGCGGAAACGACCGGCACATCGAAAATAACGGAGGGTACGCGTCAGGAAACGTTTAGCGCATAGGACGGCAACGGCTCCCGCCGTGCCAGCCACTCCTCCGGAATTCCGTCACGCCCCGTATATGACGCCACAATCCCGCCCACGATCGCCGCGGTGGTGTCGACGTCTCCGCCGGCCTCCACGCACGCCATGATCGCGGCCGGGAAGTCGTGCAGATGCGTGACGGCGGCCCACAGCGCGAACGGCACCGTATCCGGCGCCAGCACCTGCGATCCGTTCCCCAGCTCGTACGCCGCCTCGGCCACGCTCACACCGAGTAGCCGCCGGGCCCGCCCCACGCCCGCGGCCACCTGGCTCTCCACCAGAAGACCGTGCACCGCGTCGAGCAGGTCCGCGGGCGCGGGCCGGTCACGCACCGTGCGCGCCCAGCCGGCCTCGGCCGCCGCGACCGCCACGGCCACCGCACCGAGGATCGCCTCCGGATGCGCGTGCGTGATCTCGGCCGACCGCAGCGCCTCCCGCGCCGCGGTCCGCGAATCCCCGGCGTGGAACGCGCCGAGCGGCGCCACCCGCATCGCCGCCCCGTTGCCCATCGACCCCTGGCCGCCGAACGCGGCCGGTGCCAGTTCCCGCCACGACGCGCCCTCGCGCAGCTGCCGCAGCAGCACGACCGCACCCCCGCCGTACCCGCGATAGGGTTCGAAGTGCTCGGCGAACAGCGCCGCCAGCTCGTCCTGGTCGATCGGCCGGCCGGGCCGCAGCGCGGCCGTGACCGAGCAGGCCATCTCGGTGTCGTCGGTCCAGGGCCACGGCCCGTCCGGAAGCCTTCCCGGGTTGGTGCCCGGAACGAAGAACTGCGCGCCCAGCGCGTCACCCACCGACAGACCGTCCAGGCTGTCCCTACAGATGTCAATCATCGTCATGCTGCCCGCCATCATGCCAGACCACGGCCTCCGCGGGCGCTCAGCTCAGTGGAGCTCCATCACGATCGGCCGATGCGCACAGGCCGTGCAGGTGAGCAGGTACATCACGCCCGTACGCCCGACGATCACGCCCGAGGGCTCCTGCGCGCGCAGAATCCGGATATGCCCCTTCCGGCTGGTCGGCGGGCGCCTCCTCCACCGGGACCCACCGTCGCCACGTGGTGCGGGCCAGACCGGTGAACTCCGGGAACTTCGCCTCGATGTCGAGCGGTGGCGGAGGGGCCGTCAGCCTTATGGCGGCACGCTGGCGTCAACCTACGACATTTTCGGGCCGGGTGGGGCGAGCGGGGAGAACGAGCGCTTCGGTGCGCGCGGTGAGTAGCGGCGGGCCGGTGGCGGGCCCGGCGGGGCAGGGCGGGTGGCGCGCGGGCGACGCAGGGCACGCCAGGAGCGCGCCGCGAGTGCGGCGAGCCGTGCGGAGACAACGGCCACCGGGGTACGCGGTGACGCCGCCCCGCACGTGCAGACCGGCCGGGTCGCCGAGGCAGCCGAGGGCGGACCGGGCGCGGGTGACGGCTGTGCCGGGGCAGGCCGGGCCGGCGGCACGAACGGCCGCCGGGCGCCTGACCCGGCCGTGCGCGACATCCGCCCCGGGCTCGACCGGACCCGGCGCCCGGCACGCGGGCCCACGGCGCGGCGGTGGATCAGGTACATCGCGCCGGCCCCGGCCGCGACGCCGGTGACGAGTGCGAGGAACAGCATCGTGGTCGGGCCGAAGACGATCTGGCCGAGGACCGCACCGGCGGCCCAGCGCGCGGTCCACGCCCCCGCCGACGACCAGGTGAGCGCTTCGATCTTCATCCCGACCTCCCGCGACGGCCCGCACCGCCGGGCCGCATGCCCGGGAATCGATGCGATCAAACACGCGGAGTCGGGTCGTCACCACTCAGGGTCGCTCATCGCGGGCGGGAACCCGTACCCCTGATGGTGTTTTTCGCTCTGGACGACGGACGGCCGGGCCCGGCGAGGAAGGTACCGGGCCCGGCCGTTCTCTCCCCCTGGGGGCAGGGAGACCGGCGCGGGCGTGGGGGCTGGCCGCGCACGCGCCGGTCCGCGGGGGATCAGGAGGGCATCAGGGACGGACGCGCGGGCGGCGGGTCAACGCGAAGCCGACCACGCCCGCGATCGCGGCGAGCACGCCACCGCCGGCGGTCCAGAACCAGCGTGCGGAGAACTTCGGCAGGTCCGGGAGCCAGTCCCAGCTCCAGGTCCAGCTCTCGGTGTCCTCGTCGTCCGCGGCGCCGAGCGGCTGGCCGGACGGCGCGGCGGACGGCTGGGCGTTGACCGTCCCGGCCCGGGTCACCGGGTCGAGCGGCGCGGCCAGCTCGCCGTCGTCCGCGGACGTGCCCGCGTTGGTCGCGCCGACCAGCAGCGAGACCTTCGCGGACTGGCCGAGGTCCTTCTCCGGCAGGTCCGTGATGGACAGCCGGACGTAGTAGGTGCCGGGCAGCGGGTCGCCGGACCACGGTTCGGCCCAGGATCGCACCCGGCGCAGCGAGCAGCGCAGCTCGACCGCGGCGTCCGCGGTCTTCGCGACCGGGCTCTGCACGCCGTCCACGCACGCCTGGCGGCGGCGCAGCCCGTCGAAGACCTCGATCGTCCAGGCCTGGTCGCCGGTACGGTCCGCGGCCGGCGGCAGCGTGACCGTGGCCTCGATGTCGTGCACCTGCCCGGCCCGCGCGGCGAACGCCCAGTAGAGGTACTCGCCGGTGGCCGCGTCCACCTCGACCGGCTGCCCGGCCTCGATCTCGGTCGCGGTCAGGAAGCTGGTGCCGGCCTTGGTGACCGTCCGCGCGCCCGGTGACGGCGTGACGCCGCCGTCCGGCGTGGGCGTGGCCGGTGCGGCCTGCGCGGGCACGGCCGCGCCGAACAGCAGGCCGCCGATGACCACGGCGCCGCTGAGGTGACGGGAAAGACGCATGATCAGTTCCTCCACGTGGCGACCCACCAGCGGGTCAGCCAGCCGGCGAGCAGGCCGGCGACGAGGCCGGAGACGGTGAGCACGAGCAGCAGCAGGAAGCCGCGGCCGAGGCCGGGCGCGTCCGGCGCGGGCGAGGCGTCGACCACGTCGATGCTCAGCTCGATCGGCATGCCGGGCGTGTTCGCGGCGTTGGCCGCACCGGCACCGGGCGCGAACGAGTTGCTGACCACGAGGCAGACGACGCGCTCCGCGTCGGCGTCCTCGGTCTCCTCGGAGTCCAGCGCGCCGGAGTAGCGCAGACCCGTGGAGAGCACGTCGGTCCGCCCACTGCCCGCGTCCGTACCGCGGACCAGCTCACGGCCGTCCGTGGCGGTCGCACGCAGCAGCACGCCGTAGTCGCGCTGCAGCGGCCGGTCCAGCGCCAGGCTGACGGACGCGCGCAGCTCCTGGTCCTCCGCGACGACGACGCGGTAGTACCGGTGCTCCTCGAACTTCTCCCGGTCGGTGTAGATGCCGGCGGTCAGCGTCGGCGCGCCCTCGCACGCGTCCGTGCCGGCGACCGCGACCGGCGGGGCCGCGGCCGGTACGTCGGTGGCGCGCTCGACCAGCTGCGTGATCCGGTCGGTCAGCTCGTTCGGCGTGGTCGCGGCCGTGTAGGTGCCGCCGGTCGCGGTCGCGATGCAGACCAGCTGCTGCCGCACCTTCTCGTCCGGCGCCAGGCCGAGCGTGTCCACCACCAGGTTGGTGCCCTGCGCGGCCAGCTCGCGGGCGACCTCGCACGGGTCCGGCGGCGCGCAGGTGTCCTCGCCGTCGGTGATCAGAATGATGTGCCGGGTGGAGCCGCCGGTGCCGAGGTCCTCGGCCGCGCCGCGCAGCGCCAGGCCGACCGGGGTGAAGCCGGTGGGCTGCAGCGAGGCGATCGCGTTCTTCGCGGCGACCCGGTTGATCGGGCCGACCTTCACCAGCTGCTGGCTGTCCTTGCAGCCCTCCGCCTTGTCGTCGCCGCCGTAGGTGGCGCCGAGCACGCGGATGCCCAGCTGGGTGGTCTCCGGCACCGCGTCGACGACCGTGTTGAACGCGTCCTTGGCGACGGACATGCGGGTGCGGCCGTCGATGTCGGCGGCCTCCATGGACCCGCTGACGTCGAGGACCAGTTCGACCTTGGCCGGTTCGGCGGGTGGTGCGGTCTCGGTCTCGTCGGCGAGCGCGGCGGACGGTGCGACCGCGACGATGCCGACCAGGCCGAGAACGGCCACTATGGACGCTCTTCTGTGGATCACCGGCGCGATGGTAGTGAGCACGCTTCGGACCGAAGCGACCACCCACTTCACATTCACGAGCGTCTAGCGGGTACGTGAACGTTCTTCCTGGTCACCGCACCGCCACGACACCGCAGCGGATCGATCACGGTGCGTAGAAGACGCTCACCCTGCCCACCCGCACCGCCGGGACCGCCCCGGCCGCCGACACCGCGTCCGGCTCCGCCAGCGTCAGCGGCCGGAACGACACCGTGACGCCGGTGCCGTGCGCCGCCGCCCAGTCCGTGATGTCGAACGTACGCCGGAACCCGTGCGGCGTGTCCCCGCGCGGCCCGGTGTGCTCGATGCCGAAGAACGACACGTTCCCCACGTAGTGCGGCACCGCGCGGGCGTCGCCGATCGGGCGGACGAACACCTCGTACACCAGCGCCGGGTTGGCCTCCGCCTCGATGTCCTCAAGATTGAGGAAGGCCCGGGGCGCGCTCACCGACTCCACCAGGACCGGCACGTCCACGGCCGCGGCCCGGCCGGCCAGCTCGACCGGCCGGTCGGAGGCACCGGCAAGCTCCAGCGCGGGCACCGCGGCCGCCTCGGCGACCATGGCCTCGGCCGCGGCCGGCGCGAGACCGACGCCGTCCTGGTACACGTAGCCCAGGTCCCGGTCGGTGTCCAGCAGCGCCGCCGTGGTCGTGGTGACCCGGTTGCCGGACGCGTCCCGGAACACCCACGACTGGTTGCGCCACGCCGCGTCGGACGGGTTCGCGCGGCCGCCGCCCTGGCGCAGCCACACCGTCCACAGCCGGTCCACGTTCGCGTGGTGCAGCCAGAAGACCGGGTCGAGCGCGGCCTGGTTCGGGTCGCCCATCAGCCCGCCGATCAGCGAGTGCACGTCGTTGTGCGGCGTGAACTCCAGCTCGCCGTACGCGTTGAAGAAGTGCTGCGGGCTCGTCCGCCCGCCGCCGAAGCCCGGCGTGAACGCGGTGGCGCGCATCGCGTTCGCACTGCCGGTCGCGGACGCGGGCAGGCGCCCGCCCGCGTTGAGCCCGGCCGCGCGCTGCGCCACGAACAGCGGGTTCGGCGTGCCGTCCGGCAGCGTCCGCTCCCGGAACGCCGGTGGCAGCGCGGCCCGCGCCTGCGTCGAGTAGTCCCAGTACGGCAGCGCCCAGTCGGCCGGCCCGCCCTGCCGGATCACCTCCGCGCGCACGATCCGCTCGAACCAGTACAGGTAGCCGCGGTGCCAGGGCAGGAAGTGCCAGCTGCCGTGCTGGCACAGGTTCCAGTCCGCACCGGACGGCGTGGACCCGTTCCGCCCGTGCACCGCCGCCTGGTACGCCCAGCTCGCCGGGTCGGAGATCGGCCGGGACTGCATCGCCCGCACCGCGCGCGCGTAGTGCAGCAGGATCGGGTCCCAGGTGGGTAGGTCCCAGGCGTCCCGGCGCACCCGCACGGTACGGAACGTGCCGTCGCCCGCGTTCGGCGTGGTCCACACGCCGTCCTCGCCGAACCCGATCAGGTCCGCGCGCCCGTCCCCGGTCAGGTCCACCGCGAAGCGCGGATGCCGGTCGACGCGCCAGCCACCGGCCCGCTGGCCGAAACCGGTCAGCACCGGGGCCGGCGTGGCGAACGTACCGTCGCCGTTGCTCCGGGCGATCCGGACGCCCGCGTCGCCGAAGCCGACGATGTCCGCGCGGCCGTCGCCGGTCACGTCCGCGAGCAGCCGCGGGTGCCGGTCCAGCAGCCAGCCACCGGCGCCGATCGCGAAGTCGTCCAGCACCCGCCGAGCCGGGCCGAAGCCGCCCGCGCCGTCGTTGAGCGCGACCCAGACGCCGTCCTCGCCGAAGCCCACGATGTCCGGCCGGCCGTCGCCGGTCACGTCCGCCAGCACCCGCTCGTGCCGGGTGGTGCGCCAGCCGCCCGCGTCGAAGCCGAACGCGGCCAGCACCAGCTTCGGCGGCGCGAACGTGCCGTCGCCGTTGCCCTGCGCCACCACCACGCCCTCGTCGCCGAACGCCACGATGTCCGCGCGGCCGTCGGCGGTCAGGTCGGTGACGAACCGCGGGTGCCGCTCGACCAGCCAGCCGCCCGCCTCGGTCGCGAGGTCGGCCAGCACCAGGCGCGGCGCGGTGAACGTGCCGTCGCCGTTGCCGAGCGCGGTGACCACGCCGTCGTCGCCGAACCCGACCAGGTCGGCGCGGCCGTCGCCGGTCAGGTCCACGGCGAACCGCGGGTTGCGCTCCACCCGCCAGCCACCGGCGGTGTAGCCCAGGTCCGGCACGACCAGCCGGGCCGCGGCGAACGTGCCGTCGCCGTTGTTCCGCGCGACGGTCACACCGTCGTCACCGAACCCGACGACGTCCGGCCGGCCGTCGCCGGTCAGGTCCGCGAACAGGCGCGGATGCCGGTCCGCCCGCCAGCCGGCCGCGTAGCCGAACGCGGCCAGCGCCAGCCGGGGCACGCCGAACGCACCGCCGCCCGCGGCCGGCGCGGTGTGCAGGCCGGCCTCGCCGAAACCGGCGATGTCCGCGCGGCCGTCGCCGGTCAGGTCGATCATGAATCGAGGATGCCGGTCGGTCCGCCAACCGCCCCCCGCGTGGAAGCCCGTCATCACCCGCTGCATCGCAGGCCCCCTCCGTGCCGTGAAAGTCCCAGCTTCGTCCCGGCGGACCGTCCGATGCGGCCGGTTGTCGCGCTTCGGACAACGCCGTCACCCTGCGTACGCACGGACCCGGTGAACCACGCTGATCGACACGGGCGGTAACGTGCCGGCGTGGGTGTAGCGATCTCGGTGGGTGTGCTGTCCGGTGTGACCGACGCGGAGGAGCGGGCCACCCTGGCCGGCGGGCTGGAGACGCTGCGCGTCGCGCTCGCGGCCGAGGGGATCACCTGGTCCGAGCCGGAGACGCCACCGGTGCCGCGCGACTCGCACGCGCTCGGCAGCCTCTCCTACTCGATGCTCGCCTACCTGCGGCGGGTCCTCGCGCTGATCGACGCGGGCCGGGACGTCACGCCCGCGCGCGGGCCGGCCGAGCTGGACCGCGACCGCCAGGTCGTCGACGACGAGACCATGATGTTCTCCTCGCACCTGCTCTGCCACTCCGACTCGGCCGGCTACTACGTCCCGGTCGACTTCCCGGAACCGCTGTTCCTCGACGACCACCCGGGCCTGGCCGGTGGCGGCATGGTCGGCTCCAGCCACGGCCTGCGCGCGGAGCTGCGCCGCTGCGCGCCCGCGCTCGGCATCACGCTCGCGGTGGACGGCTCGCTGCCCGCGGACGAGGCGCACCGGATCGGTCACGTCGACGACGACGCGGACTACGCCATCGAGATCACCGTGTGGTTCACGCTCTGGGATGCCTGCCGCGCCAGCATCACCGGTGGTCACGCGATCGTGTTCCACTAGAGGCCCGCACAGCCTCCGTTCAGACGCGCCTGGTTTCCTGCTGTCCGACGATCCACCACGGACAGGAAGGCGAACGTTGTTCAGGTGCAGGAGCGGATCCTGGACGCGTTCGCCCGGCTCGACTTCGGCTTCGTCGCCGCGGACCTGGAGCGCGGCCGGCTCAGCGGCGTGGCCCAGACGCTGCCGTCCTACCAGGAGATCGAGTTCCGCGCGGCGCCGCGGTACGCGCACGGCGACGCGGACCGGGTGGACTTCACCGCGGTCGTGGACGGCTGGATGCGCGAGGCCGCCGCGCGGATGCCGGCCACCGGCGGCCACCACTACGCGGAGCATCACGAGGACGACGGGCCAGGCTGGGGCGGCGTCGCGCTCGGCGCGGCCGGCGGTCTCGCCGCGGGCCTGGTCGCCGACGAGGTGTTCGAGGAGATCTTCGAGGACGAGGAAGAGGACTGATCGACGGTACGGCCGGGAGCGCGCGCTCCCGGCCGTACCGTTGCCTAGACCGACAGTCCGACCGCGTTGGCCCCGCCGCGCCCGATCGCGAGCCACTGACCCGCCTTCGCGCACGTCACCGACGCCCACGCGGCCGTCGACGCCCGGCTGTTGCCGCAGAGGCCGCTGCCGCTCGTCTTGACCTGCAGCGTGTCCAGCCGGACGCCGCCGTTCGCCGACCCGGCGACCAGCACGGTCCGGTCGCTGACGCAGGTCTGCACCGGCGCCGACTGGATCGTGATCTTCATGCAGAGCGTCCCGACGCCGTTCGCCGTGATCGCCACCGCCTTCGCCTTCCTGGTGGTGCCGGCCGCGCCCGCGGTCACCCGCGCGCCCTTCTTCCCGCACCGCCAGCCCTGCCATCCGGTCTTGTCCACCTGGATGTTCACGCAGATGCTCTTACCGCTGGTGAGGTCGCGCAGGCTGGCGCCGCTCGGCTCAGGCGCACGCACCCCGCCCAGCGACACCTGCGACCCCTTGGCCATCGCGACGCCCGGCGCCGCACCGACTACCAGCCCAGAAAGGGACAGCGCGAGCGCCGCCCACGCCACGTAGTTACGCTTCATGGCCGACATTATGCAGATATTTCCCGTAAATTCGGGCAGCTAACTGACGCGCCGCGCCGTCCCGAAGATCGAAACCATCCGAGGGTACGAGACACCGGGTCATCTTTCGGGCGACGAAGATCCATACTGGAGCGCCCTCCCCCGTTCGCGGGTACCCTTCGCCGCCCTGTCCCCATCGCTCGGCGACGAGGCCGCTCGCCCTGAGTTGCCAGTCAGCCCACCGCCGAAGCCGCCGCTCAGCCGCCCCACAGCAGACATCTCCGCTCGCGTTCGCCCGGCACATCCGCTTGTGCATCCTAGGAGGCTACCCTCATTTTGCTCCGAGGCTTGACCTCAACCTTCGTTGAGATTCGAGGATCGTCCACATGAGCGAGAACGTGCTGGTCGTCGGCGCCACCGGGAAGATCGGGCGGCATGTGGCCGCGGGACTGCGGGACCGTGGGGCCCCGGTGCGGGCGGTGAGCCGGCGCGACGGCTTCGACCTCGCCGACCCGGCCGACCTGACGGACGCAGCCGACGGCGCCGCGGCGGTGTTCCTGATCTGGCCGTTCATGACCGCGGAGCACGCACGGCCGGTGGCGGACCGGTTCGCCGGGAAGCGGGTCGTCTACGTGTCCGCGATGAGCGCGGAGACCGGCTTCTGGGGCGAGGTGGAGACCGCGATCCGCGGCGTGACGGAGCGGTGGACGTTCCTGCGCCCCAGCGGTTTCGCCACCAACACGCTCGGCTGGGCCGATCAGATCAAGGACACCGGCACGGTACGGATGCCGTACCCGGCGGCCCGGCGATCGCTGATCCACGAGCGGGACATCGCGGACCTGGCGGTGGCGGCGCTCGTGGACGACGCGCACGCCGGCCGTACCCATGTGATCACCGGTCCGGAGGCCCTGTCGCAGACCGCGCAGGTGCACGCGATCGGCGCCTCGATCGGCCGCGAGCTGCGGATCGAGGAGCAGCCCCGGGCGGAGGCGAAGCGGGACATGCTCTCCTGGGCCACGCCGGAGTGGGCGGAGACGGCGCTGGACTACTGGGCGTCTCTGGTGGACAAGCCGGAGCCGGTCACCCGTACCGTCGAGGAGTTGACCGGACGCCCGGCGCGCACGTTCGCGGTGTGGGCGCGCGACCACGCGGCCGACTTCAGCTAGCCGGGCGCCAGCCGAGCGCGGGGCCGAGGCGGGTGGCCATGTCCGTGAGGATCTGCACGTAGTCGTCGTGCGCGAAGGAGAACGGCAGCGCGAACGCGACCTCGTCGATCTCCCGGAACGCGGCGTGCGCGTGCAGCTGTGCGGCGATCTCCTCGGACGTGCCGACCAGGTCCGGCGCGAACATCATCCGCCGCGGGCCGTGCGGTTCGCGGGTGCGGGGCAGGCGCTTCGCCACGTACTCGCGATATTTCTCGGTCTGTGCCGGCGACGCGCTGTCCGTGGGGATGACGACCAGGCCCTGCGAGACGCGCGCGGCCGCACCGGCCGGATGCGCGGCCCGGAACGCACGCACCTGGGCCAGCTGCACCTCCGCGAAGTCCGTGGTCTCCCCCTCGGCGAACACCACGCTGCTGGTCAGGAAGTTCAGGCCGTGCTCACCGGCCCAGGCCGCGGAGCGGAGGCTGCCGCCGCCGTACCAGAGGCGGCCGGTCAGGCCCGGCGAGTGCGGCTGTACCCGATTGGAGTACGCCTCGAAGCCCTCGGCCGCGTCGCCGTCGGTCAGCTCGTCGCCGCGCACGGCCGCGAGCAGCCGCTCGGCCCGGCCGTACGAGAGGTTCTCGGTGTCCGCGGTGTCCGGGTACAGCGCGTCCCGGACCACGTCCCAGCGCATCGGCGGGCCCACGCTGAACCCGGGGTTGAGCCGCCCGCCGGAGAGTACGTCGACGGTCGCCCAGTCCTCGGCGAGCCGCACCGGGTTCTCCCAGCCGAGCGGCGTGACCGCGGTGCCCAACTCGATCCGCCGGGTCCGCTGGGTGGCCGCGGCCATCACCGCGACCGGCGACGAGATCCCGAACTGGAAGTGGCGGTGGCGCAGCCACGCGCTGTCGAAGCCGAGGCGCTCCCCCAGCTCGATGATCTGCAGCGTGGGCTCGTGACCGGCGGCGGGATCGGCCTCGTCGAACAGCCCGATGGTCAGGAAGCCCAGTTTCCGGAGCGGTTTGTCTGGCGTCGGCACGATCGTCATTCTGCCGCGATCCGGGCCCCGCCGCCGCCAGGACGGGACACAGATCACGATCGGAGATCTAGGAATTCCGGGGCTTCCAGCCGATGGCGGGCGCGACGTGCGCCGCGATCGTGCCCAGGATCCGCGCGTTGTACTCGACGCCCAGCTGGTTCGGCACCGTGAACAGCACGTAGTCGGCCTCGCGCACCGCCTCGTCCGCGGCCAGTTCCGCCGCGATCCGGTCCGGCTCGCCGACGTAGGTGCGCCCGAATCGCGACCGGACGCCCTCCAGCAGCCCGACCTGGTCGTCGTGGCCCTGCGCGCCGAAGTACAGCTCGTCGATCGCCTCGGTGATCGGCAGCACGCTGCGGGACACCGACACGCGCGGCGTCCGCTCGTGCCCGTGCTCCGCCCAGGCGGCCTTGAACAGCCGGATCTGCTCGGCCTGCAGCTGGTCGAACGGCACGCCGGTGTCCTCGGTCAGCAGCGTCGAGCTCTGCAGGTGCACCCCGAGCTTCGCGGCCCACTGCCCGGTCGCGCGGCTGCCCGCGCCCCACCAGATGCGGTCGCGCAGGCCCGGCGACTGCGGCTGGACCGCCAGGTGGCCGCTCACGCCACCGGTCCGGCCCGGATCGGTGCGGGCGACCGGTGCGCCGTCGATCGCGGCCAGGAACGCCTCGGCCTTCGACCGGGCCATCTCCGCGGCGTCGTCCGCCACGTACCCGAACGTCTCCGCGCCGCGCAGGGCGGTCTCCGGGGATCCCCGGCTGATCCCGAGCTGTAGCCGCCCGCCGCTGATCAGGTCCGCGGCCGCGGCCTCCTCCGCCATGTACAGCGGGTTCTCGTAACGCATGTCGATCACGCCGGTGCCGATCTCGATCCGGCGGGTGCGCGCGCCGATCGCGGCGAGCAGCGGGAACGGCGAGGCGAGCTGTCGCTCGAAGTGGTGCACGCGCACGAACGCGCCGTCCACGCCGAGTTCCTCCGCGGCCTCGGCCAGCTCGATCGTCTGCAGCAGCGAGTCCGCGGCGCTGCGCGTCTGCGAGCCGGGCACGTCCCGCCAGTGGCCGAACGACAAGAATCCGATCTTCTTCACGCTGCCGACAACGCCCGGCCCGCCGATCCGGTTCCCGATTCCGTCGCACTGCGACGCATTCCTCAACCGCGCCCGGATCGGGTCCCCCACGTCGCCCGGACGGCGGGCCGTCAGCCGGCGCTCACCGGCAGCGCGACCGCGACCGGCCAGGCGATCATCACGGCGCCCGCGGCGATCGACGGCCACCAGGCAGCACCGCCGCGCCGGGCGACGGCCGCGAGCAGCGCGCACAGCGCGAAGAGCACGGCGAGCAGCGGCGCGATCAGCATCAAAAAGCCCGGCGCCAGGCCGGTCACGGCCGCGGCGGCGAGCGGCACCGCGGTCCCGGCCAGCACCGCGAGATCCCACCCCGGCCCGGCCAGCGCCCGCGCCCCGGCCAGCAGCGCGGCCGTCGCGAGTGCCAGCGCCGCCACCAGCCACCAGCGGTCCCCGTGCGGCACCATCAAGGTCAAACCCAGCTGCACCGGTACGACCACGGCCGCGCCCCCGGCGAGCGCCGGCACCGCGGCCGTCCACCTCGGCACCGGTGGACGCCGCCATCCGGTGAGCAGGCCGGCCGCGAGCGCGAGCCCGCCACCCACGGCCGCGAAGAAGCCGATCAGATAGCCGGTCACCGGCGCCGGCGCTGCCACTGCCCCGATCCCGCCGCCGAGGACGCCGAGCACGCTCGCCGCCGCGACGGCCAGCCAGGTCACCGGCCGCCGGACCGGGTCCGCCCGGGTCGCGGAGGCCGGTGACGTCGGGGCCGCGAAGCCCGCCGGCCGCCGGACCTCCGAGGCCGGTGACGTCGAAGCCGCGGAGTCCGCCGACCGCGGAATCGCCGAGGCGGGCGACGCAGAGTCCGCCGGCCGCCGGATCGCCGAAGCCGCTACGTTCGCCGGCCACCGGGCAACGAGCGCCCGGATCGTCGAGGCCCGTGACGTCGCGGCCGCGGCGTTCGGCGGGCGGCCGGCCGGTGAACCGGTTCCGCCGCGGGCCAGTGCCGCCGCCAGGAGCAGCAGCGCGCCGAGCATGGTCAAGGCGCCGGCGGCGACGCGGCGGAGCGGGACGATGCCGGCGCCGGCCGCGGTGTTGCCGGCCGCGGCGTTGCCGGCCGCCGCGTCCAGCCAGCCGGCAGCCTCGCGGTGCGTGCGGGGGGCGAAGAGCACGCTGATGTGCTCGACGAGCGGCACGCTGACCAGGCGCCGGTCCCCCGCTGCCCGGTCACCGGCCGCCCGCTCGGCCGCGGTGCGGAAACCGCCCGGCTCCAGCGCGCCGACGATCAGCAGCAGCCGCCGCGGGCCGGGCCCGGTGCCGGAGCCGGGCAGTGAGATCGCGACCGTGGCCGCGATCCGCCGGTCGGCCGCACCCGCCCGGACCACCGCGCCCGCGCCCATCGAGTGGCCGAGCAGCGTGACCCGGTCCGGGTCGACGTCCGGCAGGCCGCGCGCGTGCGCGACCACGGACGCGATCTCCGCGTCGATCACCGCCGGCACGTCCAGCCGGCGGGTGTTCGCGCCGTGCCCGGCCAGGTCGGGCAGCAGCACCACGTACCCGCGGCGGGCCAGGGTGTCCGCGAACGGCCGCATCAGCCGGCCGGAGCCGGCGTACCCGTGCACCACCACGACCGCGGGCCGCGCGCCGGTCGCACCGGGCCCCCGGACGATCTCCACCGGTACGCCGCCGGCCCGCACCGCCTCGGTGCGCAGACCCCGGTCCGCGAGGATCAGGCAGGTCAGCCCGGCGGCCACCGCCAGCATCCCGGCGACGAGGACGGACCACCACTGTCGGATCGGCATCGCTGCACCGTACCGGCGACCGCCGGAGCCCCGCACCCATCACACCATTCATCGAAAGTTGTCTCTTGAACGCGTCGTAAGTTCCATAGATACTCCGGAATGTTTCAGAAGTTGTCCGGAAGGAGCCCACCGATGCCCCGGAGCCGCACCACCTCGCTCGTCACGGCCGCGCTGGCCGTGGCGAGCGCCGCCCTCGCCGTCGTCACCACCGGCCCCGCCACCGCGGCCGCCGCCTGCGAGAACGGTTACGTCGCGCTCACCTACGACGACGGGCCCAACCCGTCCACCACGCAGGCGTTGCTCACCGCGCTGCGCAACGCGAACGCGCGGGCCACGTTCTTCAACACCGGCCAGCGCGTCCAGCAGAACCCCGCGCTGGCCCGCGCCCAGGTGACGGCCGGTCACTGGGTGGCCAACCACAGCTGGAGCCACCCGCACCTGACCCAGCTGTCCGCCGCGCAGATGAACCAGGAGCTGTCCCAGACCCAGACCGCGATCGCGCAGGCCACCGGCGTGACGCCGCGGTTGTTCCGGCCGCCCTACGGCGAGACGAACGGGACGCTGCAGTCGGTCGAGGCGCAGCTCGGCCTGCGCGAGATCATCTGGACCGTCGACTCGCAGGACTGGAACAACGCGTCCACCGCGCAGATCGTCGCGGCCGCGAACTCGCTGCAGCCCGGCGGCATCATCCTGATGCACGACGCCTACCAGACCACGATCAACGCGGTACCGCAGATCGTCGCCAACCTCGCCGCCCGCGGCCTCTGCCCGGGCATGATCTCCCCGTCCACCGGCCGCGCCGTCGCACCGGACGGCAACGGCGGCACCGACCCCGGCCCGGCGTCCTGCACCGCGACCTACGCCGAGACGCAGCGCTGGGGCGACCGCTTCAACGGCCAGGTCACCATCCGGGCCGGCAGCGCCGCCATCACGAGCTGGACCTCCACCGTCACGCTCTCCGGCGGCCAGCGCGTCTCCACCACCTGGAACGGCTCGCCCACCTGGGACTCCTCCGGCACCGTGATGACCATGCGCCCGAACGGCAACGGCGCGCTCGCGCCCGGTGCCAGTACCAGTTTCGGTTTCACCGTCATGGCGAACGGCACCTGGACCGCCCCCGCCGTCACCTGCCGTACCCCCTGACCGGAACGAACCGGTCGACCGGCCAGTGGGCTGGTCGACCGGTTCGCCGCGGTGGCGGACACGGCAGGGCCGGCGACGAGGCCCGGTCCACACTCTTCCCGGACGCGCCGCACGGCTTCTTCGCCCAGCACACGGCGGATGCCGCCCGGCCCTGGCGGGTCCGCCCCCGGCGTCCTCGACCGGCACGCCGCACCCGCCTGATCTATGGTTTTTGAATGGTCGCACGATTCGGGGCCGGCGGTGCGTGGGCGGAACGCGCCGCCCGCCCGCTCCGGCTCGTGGCCGGTCCCGGCGCACGACCCACCGCGGACGACCTGACCGCGCTCCGGGAAGCGTTGCTGCAGCGCGACGAGCCGGGCGCGACGCTGGCCCGGGCGCTGCTCACCGACCGCACGATCACCCAGGACCAGGTCCGTGCCGCGCTCGCCGACCCCGGCGCCGACGCGCCGGAACCCATGGAGCAGTTCCTCGACACGGTACGGGTACGTCCGTCCTGGGTGGACGACCGACTGCTGGACCGGGGCGCGGAGGCCTGCCGCACGTTCGGTTTGGACGCGACCCTGGTCCTGGCGTACGGCTCGCTGCTCGGCGGTTACCGCACCGCCGCCGCGCTCGAACCGCTGGTCCGCACCGGCCGGCTGACCGGCGCGGAGACCGCGCGCCGGATCGCGGAGACAACCGAGTGGTGGCGCGCCGTGACCGCGCCCGGCGGTCTGCGGCCCGGCGCCGAGGGCCACCGGCTGACGCTGCACGTCCGGGTGATGCACGCGATGGTCAACCACCGGCTGGAGGCGGACCCGTCCTGGGACCACCCCGGCCGCGGCGTCCCGATCAACCAGTACGACCAGGCGAGCACGCTCGGCGTGTTCAGCACGAGCTTCCTGCTGCACCTGCGGCTGCTCGGCGTGCGGGTGAGCCGCGCGGACGGCGCCGCCGTGATGCACCTGTGGAGCTACGTGGGCGCGCTGATGGGGGTCGCCGACCGCTGGCTGCCGTACACCGAACGCACCGGCCGCCGCCTGCTCTACCAGTTGCTCGCCCACGACCCGCCACCGGACGCGAACAGCACCGCGCTCGCCCGCGCCCTGATCGACTCCGGCGCACCCGAGTCCCGGGAGCGCGCGCTCTCCGTCGCCACCTGGCTGCTCGGCCCGGCCGCGCTCCGCGACCTCGGCCTGCCGCCGCGCATGCCGTGGTTCGCCCTGTCCCGCGTCGCCTCGAACCTCGCGGCCACCCACGTCGCCGGCCGGTTCCCGGGCGGCCGCCGCCGGCTCCTCGCCCGCGCCGAACGCCAGCTCCGCCGCTCCCAGGCCACCGGCCGCCATCACCCCTGAGCGGCAGCGCGGTGATCCGGTCGTTCCCGCCAGGCACGGCGGCAGGCTGACATGTCGGGCCACCCGCCCGAGCCACCGTGCGCGGCGGGATGGGCCCGCACGCGGCGACGCGCCCGACCGCGGCTCAGCCGATGTCGGCCGTGGCCGTGACCGAGGCCGTGAGGTGGCGGGGATCGCCGGTGCGTGCGTAGGCGTCGATGGCCGCGTCGGCGAACTTGATCGCATGTGGATCACCGCCGGCCAGCGCACGGTCCAGCGTCTCCTCCGCCGGCCAGGTGCCGGCGGGCGCCGGCCGGGGCGTGGGCGCGGAGTACGCGGCCGTCACCGCCGCGGTCGCCGCCCACGCCGCGGCCAGGCTGGCCCGGTGCAGTCCGGCCGGCAGTACCGGAAGGACCCGCAGCACAGCCGTGGGCGCGGTCGCCGCGTGCACCAGCATGACCGGATTGCGGTACCCGTGCGTGACGTGCCGCGCCACCGCCGCGTCCACGATCGCCGCGATCGCCGCCGCGGCCTCGGCCGCTCCGCCACCGGAAGCCGCGCGACGATCGGGACCCACGCCGGAGCCGGAAGCCGCGCCGGGTGCGCGGTGCGCGATCGTGGAACCCGGCGGCGTGGGAATCGCGCCCGCGGTGGCCGCCCAGGACGGCATCGCCGCCAGCTGCGCCAGCCGGGACCGGATGCCGAAGCGCTGGTCCCGCACGAGCGGCACCGCGTCCAGCGCGGACCGCGGGTCGCCCGCCCGGTACGGCCCCGACCCCGCCGGTGCCAGCGGCTGCCAGCGCGCCGCCCAGTAGGCGAGTCCGTGACCCAGTTCCGCCACCCGTTCCGGTGTCTCCCGTGCGCGTAGTGCGCGGATCGCGTGGCCGACCCGGATCACGCCGTGCGTGGCACCGGCGGCGATGCCCGGCAGGAGCCGGGGCCACCAGGTGACCAGCACGTCCCGCCACGGTGCGGCGGCGGTGGCGCGGGCGAAGAAGTCCAGCCAGTCGCCGGTGCGGACCGGGTCGCCGAGCGGGTCCCGCCATTCCTCCGGCCGGATCGGGGCGATGCCGCGTGGGCGTTCGCTGAGCCGGTCCCGGTAGTCGTCGATCCATCGGTGCACCGCGTCGCCGGCACCGCGGGCGGCCAGCACCTCCACCGCCATCGGTGCGTGGTTGGAGAGCCAGCCGTCGCGTTCCGGGCCGGTGCCGGCCAGTCGTGCGTACGCCTCGTCGAGGTCCGAATCCGCCATGCGCACAGACTCGGACCTCAACCGCGGTTCAGGTCAAGGGCCTCAGGACCGCGGCACGAAGCTGTCGAAGATCAGTTGCAGGTCCTTGTTCGCCGCGGCCCAGTCGGACTCCATGGTCTGCCAGTAGATCCCGTACGCCTGGTTCGGTGACGTGACCACGCCGCGGTTGTTGACGTGCACCCGCCCGAAGTTCGTGTCGTACGACCACTCCCAGTCCGCCGCCTTCCGGAAGTAGTCCACCTCGGCGATCTTCACCTCGCGGTACCCGGGGAACTCGCCACCGGCGCGGCGGGTGTCCCGCTGCGCGCTCCAGTCCGCCACCGGGTCCGGCCGGGGCTGGTCCGTCTGGTCGATGCCGAGCACCCGGCCGTTGGCGCTGCGGAAGTAGACCATCGTCCCCTCCTGCGACTGCGCCCACCCGTTCGGCACGTAGACCTTGAAGCCGGTCGGATCGGTGTAGTCCCGCCAGCCGGCCGGCAGTTGCGGCCGCGCGGCGCCCTGGCCGGGACCGCCGCCGCCGTCGTCGTCGCCACCACCGGCGGCCGGTGCGGTCGGCGACGGCGTCGCGGCACCGGCCGGCGACGGCTCCGCCGTCGGAGAGGCAGAGGCATCCGACGGTACGGCCGAGGGCGCGCCCGCGCTGGCGGCCGGGCCGGGCGCGGCGGCGGTGTCGTCCGGCGTCTGCGTGGTGCCGTCCGGCCGCATCGCGACGAACGCGACCAGCGCCACGACCAGCAGGACCGCCACCGCCGCCGCGCCGATGATCAGCGGCCGGGCCGGCCCGGGCCGTACCGTGGACGGGTCATGATTTTTCCTGGGTGGCGCGACCGGCACCGCGGACGCGCGCGCGACCCGGGGCTTGCCCTCCGCCGCGGCCTGCAGCAGCCGGCCCGCCTCCGCGCTGGACAGGCGCTCGCCCGGGTTCTTCTTCAGCAGGCCGTCGATCACCGGGGCGAGCGCGCCGGCGCGTTCCATCGGGTCCGGCGGGTCGGCCGCGATCGCGGTCAGCGTGCCGACCGCGGACGAGCGGTGGAACGGCGCGCGGCCCTCGACCGCGTCGTAGAGCGTGGCGCCGAGCGACCACAGGTCGGCCGCCTCGGTGGCCTCGCCCTCCTGCGCGCGCTCCGGCGCCATGTAGTCCAGCGAGGCGTGCAGCTGCTGGCCGGAGCTGGTGACCAGCCCGTCGCCCTCGATCGTGGCGATGCCGAAGTCGGTCAGCACCACGCGGCCGTCGTCGGCGATCAGCACGTTCGCCGGCTTGACGTCGCGGTGCTGGACACCGGCCTTGTGTGCGGCCTTGAGCGCCTCCAGGATCTCCAGCCCGATCACGGCGGCCTGCCGGTCGTCGAGCGGCCCGTCCTCCTGGACGATCTCCTTGAGCGAGCGGGACGGCACGTGCTCCATCACGATCCACGGCTTGCCGTCCGCCTCGAACACGTCGTAGACGCCGACCACGCCGGGATGGTTGAGCCGGGCGGCCGCGCGGGCCTCGCGCAGTGTCCGGCGGCGGGCCACCGCCGCGTCCTCCTCGCTCCCGGGCGGGAGGACGATCTCCTTGATGGCGACATCTCGATCGAGGCGCTCGTCGTGCGCGAGCCACACCCGGCCCATGCCGCCGGAGCCGATCGCTTCGCCGAGACGGTATCGTCCGGCGATCATGGTGGGGGCCTCTGGCATACGTGAAAACTACCCACTAGGTGTGACAGCGACGCATCAGGGAGGCGCTCCGGCCACGACGAATTCGCCAGGCGCGTGATCTGGCGCACTGACCTCACCGCCGGAGTGACGGAACCGTGATCGGTGGCGCTGACTCGTCTGATGTGCGGGCCCGGCACTCGGTCGGGACGGACGGTTCCGGGCCCGCGCAGCCAGCCCATGATCGTAGAGTCACCCCATGTCCGAGCATCTCATCGAAGACCTGGTGGAAGACTCCGTACGGACGCTGGACCGGCACCACGCCGAGGACGACGACCGGGTGCGTGACTGGCTGGTCGCGCTCTACGCGTTCCAGCGCACGCACGACTGCTCACTGACCCAGGGCCGGGTGCTGGACGTCCTGCTCCGCCACCGCCACTCCTACCGGTTCCCGATCGCGGAGATCGACGACCCCGGCGAAGACGATCCGGACGACGACGATCTTGACGGCCTCGACGACGAGTACGCCGACGACGACTTCGTCTACCCGGAGGCCGGCGGCGCCCGGTGGCGGCGGCTGGTGGACGAGGGCCGGCTGCACGGCGCGGACGCGGCTCCGCCACGCCCGGTGCGGCTGCTCGACGTGGTGCTCGCGGTGAGCGAGGCCGCGGAGCGCGACGGCGACCGCGAGCTGATCGCGCTGTGGTACGCGCTCGGCCCCACGACGATCATGGAAACACTGACACCGACCGTCGAGGAGATGGACGAGAGCCCGGCGCTGCGACGGTTGCGTGAGATCGTCGGCCGCACCGGCGCGCTCTCGGTGCCGCTGCCGGACGGATACCGCCCGTCCGATGAGGACCTGGCAGCCTGGGGCGAGGAAGCCGAGGTCTGGTGGTACCGCGTGACGTGAACCATGCAGAACAGAAAATTGCACGGCGCGGGGGTGTCACCGAACGCAGTGAGCCGGTAACGTCGCGTGGGTTGTCGCAGCCCAGGCCGATGTGGGCGCGACGCGCACTCGCACGTCCACACGGGGAATCCGCTGGTCCACGCGTCCCGGAGGCAAGGGTCTTGTCAACGTCCACCATCACGCAACCGCACGCCCCGGTCACCGATCGGGATCAGGCGGAGGCGCACATCGCCTCCGTCTGTTTCCGCACCGGCCCGTCCCGGCTGATCGGCGCCGAGCTCGAGTTCACGGTCCATCATGCGGACGACCCGGCCCGCCCGATCGATCTCGGCACGCTGCGCCGCGCGCTCGGCCCGCACGCGCCGGCCACGATCGCGCCGGACAGTCCGCACGAGACGCTGGACAACGGCACGCCGGTCACGGTCGAGCCGGGCGGCCAGGTGGAGATCTCGTCCGCCCCGTTCCGCTCGCTGACGGCGCTCTACGCGGCCACCGAGGGCGACCGCCGCCAGCTGGCCCGGCTGCTCGCCGCCGAGGGCCTGGTGCTGGGCGAGAGCGGCCTGGACCCGTGGCGGTCCCCGCGCCGGCTGCTGCACACCCCGCGGTTCGACGCGCTGGAGAAGGCCTTCGACCGCACCGGTTCGGCCGGGCGCGTGATGATGTGCAACACGGCCGGCCTGCAGGCGTGCGTCGACGCGGGCGAACCCCGGCAGCTCGCGGCGCGCTGGGCCGCGCTCTACGCGGCCGGTCCGGCGCTGATGGCCGCGTTCGCCACGTCGCACCGCCAGGGCGGCATCGACACCGGCTGGTGCTCGGCCCGCATGCGTGCCTGGTTCGGCGTCGACCGGCAGCTCACCCGCGAGATAGACCTCGGCGCCGACCCGGCCCACGCGTGGGCCCGGCACGCGCTCGCCGCGCCGCTGCTCTGCGTGCGCCGCGACGACCGCGACTGGGCGGCGCCGCGCGGCCTGACGTTCAACGACTGGATAGACGGCGCGCTGGACACGCCGCCCACGACCGAGGACCTGGACTACCACCTCACGCTGCTGTTCCCGCCGATCCGGCCGCGCGGTTACCTGGAGGTCCGCTGCCTCGACGCGCAGCCCGGCAATGAGTGGATCGCACCGATCGCCGCGATCGCCGCGCTGCTGGCCGACGACGAGACCACCGACCTGGCCCATGACCTGGCCGCGCCGGCCGCCGGCCGCTGGGAGCCGGCCGCCCGGGACGGTCTCACCGACCCGGCCGTCGCCCGCGCCGCGCACGCCGTGCTGGACCTGGCCGTCCGCCGCCTGGACCGCACCACGCTCGACGCGCCCACCCGCAACCGGGTCTCGGAGATCATCGCGCGACGATTGAGCGAGGAGTCAGCGACGCGCCCCTGAAACCTGGGTGAACACCCGGCGAACTGGCTGGTCAGAACGCCCATCTCCGGTCGTACCGTGTGGGCATGTCTTCGGTCCTGCTGCGTCCCACCGCCGACGCCGCCCGCGCGCTGGCCCACCGCGTGATAGGTGACCTGGGCAACCGTTGGCTGCACACCGCCGCGGTCGCGGCCCGCGCCGCGCAGCTCGCCGCCGTGGTCCCGGCCGAGGACCGGGAGATCCTCGTCGCCTCGGCCTGGCTGCACGACATCGGCTACGGCGAGCTGGCCCGCGTCACCGGCTTCCACCCGCTCGACGGCGCCCGCCTGCTCGACCACCACGGCTGGCCGGCCCGCATCTCCCGCCTCGTGGCCAACCACTCCGGCGCCTGCTTCGTCGCCGCGGTGCACGGCCTCGAGGCGGAGATGGCCGCCTACCCCGACGAGGCGTCCGCGACCTCGGACGCGCTGACCTACGCCGACCAGACCGTCGGCTCCCGCGGCGAGCCGCTCGGCATCGACGCGCGCATCGCGGACATGCTGCACCGCCACGGTCCCGGCTCGCCGAACGCGGCGGTCGCCCACCTGCGCACCCCGCACATCCGCGCGATCGCGGACCGCGTCCGGACCCGTCTGGGCGCGGCTCTGTAGGAGAGCCCGTTACCGTTCGGCGCGTGGAGTACGTGTCCCGGGTGCCGCGGCCGCCGCTGGACGGCCTGATCGACGACCTCTACCACCTGGCGGGCCCGTCGCCGTACGCCCGGCTGACGCTGCCCCCGATGCCGGGCGCGCTGCTCATCGTCAACCTCGGCGTGCCGTTCCGGATCCGCGGCGGCGCCGACCGCGCGACGGCCGAGTACGCCGACGGCTGCGTGATCACCACGCCCACCCGCGCGTTCGAGTTCGGCTACCCGTCCCGTACCGGGTCGGTCGGCGCGCACGTCAAGCCGTGGGGCCTGGCGCCGTTCCTGCCGATGCCCGCGGCCGAACTGTGCGACCGGCCGGTGACGCTGGAGCAGGTCTGGGGCCGGCCCGCCGTGGCGGAACTGCGCGACCGGCTGGCCGCAGCGGACCGGCCGCACCGGATGCTGACGCTGCTCGAGGAGGAGCTGCTGCGGCGGCTGCGCGAGACCACCGGCCTGGGGCTGGTCCGCCGCACCGGTGGCGTCATCGCGGCGACCGGCGGCGCGGTGCCGATCGGCGGCCTGCGGGACGCGGCCGGGGTCAGCAGCACCCATCTGGCGCAGCGGTTCAAGGAGCTGATCGGCGTCACGCCGAAGCGGCTGGCCCGCACCCACCGCTTCGCCGCCGCCGTGCTCACCATCGACCCGGCCGGGCCCGGTCGACTGGGGCGCGCTCGCCGGTGCCGCGGGCTACTTCGACCAGGCGCACTTCGGCCACGAGTTCCGCGCGTTCACCGGGCTCCCGCCGACCCGGTACCTGGAGGTCCGGCGGCGGTTCCTGCGCGAGCACCCGGGCCACACGCTGGACGGCTGGCCGCTGCCGGCCGATTGATTTTCTACAAGAGCCGCGGCTCACGGCGCGCTAGTTTGGCGGCACCCCAGAGCAGAGGAGAGCCGGCGTGGGCAAGGTGGTCATGTACGCCTCGGTGTCGGTGGACGGCTTCATCGCGGACGAGCGCGACCAGCCCGGACCGCTGTTCGAGTGGCTGACCGGCGGCGACGTCCCGCTGGACGGCAGCGGCGCGCTGACGGTGTCGCAGACCTCCTACGACTACGTCCGGCCGTACTGGGACGCGATCGGCGTGACGATCGCCGGCCGCCACGTGTTCGACATGACGGACGGCTGGGACGGCACGCCGCCGGGCGGGATCGACCACGTCGTGATCGTGACGCACCGGGGACGGCCCGAGGGCTGGCACCCGGCGGCGCCGTTCCACTTCGTCGACGGCGTGGAGGCAGCCGTGGCCCGGGCGCGGGAGCTCGCCGGTGACCGGCTGGTCGAGGTCGCGGCCGGTGACGTCGGTGGCCAGGTGCTGGCCGCGGGCCTGGTCGACGAGGTGCGGATGGACGTCGTACCGGTCGTGTTCGGCTCCGGCAAACGCTACTTCGGGGCGGTCGACGCACAGCGTCTGCTGGCGGACCCGGACGTGGTGATCCAGGGCAACCGGGTGCTGCACCTGCGATATCCGGTGCGTCGCTGAGCGTTCGGCTCGGCGCGGCCGGTCAGCTCGGCGCGGCCGGTCAGCGCATCATCCGCGGCAGCGAGGAGCTGCGGATGACCAGCTCCGGCATGACCGGGACCTGCTGGGACGGGCGGCGCTCGCCCTCCAGCAGCCGCGACACCATCAGCTCGACCGCCACCCGGCCGACGTGGTTCTTCGGCGGCCGCACCGCGGTCAGCGCGGGCTCGGCCAGGTGGGCCACCTCGTCGTCGTAGGAGGCGCCGATCCTGGGCCTGGCCACGCTGCCGGGCTGCGCGCTGATCCTGGCATGGGTCAACTCCACCGCGTCGCTCCGCGACACCTGACCCCCACGGTACGACCGGGAGCGGTGGCCGCGCGCAGGCTCACGGCCACCACCGCCGGCTACCGGATCACGTGGGCTTCTGGAACCCGGCGACGCCGATCGCGGTCCAGTCCTGGCCGCTGAGCAGAACCACGCTGATGTCGGCCGCGCCGGTCACGTTCCAGTTCTTGTTGAACAGCGGGAGCACCGCATCCCAGTTGGTCCCGGTCAGCACGCCCGTGGCGATGCTGTCCCAGTGCGTGCCGGCCAGCACCACGCCCAGGTCGTGGTAGCTGCCCGCCACGGCGGCGCCGAGCAGCGCGAACGCCACCAGCACCAGCGCGGCCGCCAGACCGGCGGCTGTCCGGATGGTCCGGTTCATCTCTCCTCCTCCGGCGCACCGGTCGCCGCCGTCCCCGTGGCCGACCGCTCCGGCGCGGGCCGAGTATGCAACCGGCGGGCTGACGATAGCGTTGTGGTCTCAGGGGGCACCGCCACCTCGGGGGGCGATCATGGTCGCGGGATTCCGGCTGCTCGGGCCGGTGGAGATCGACAACGGGGCGCACCCGGTCGCGGTCGGCGAGCCGCGGCGGCGCGCGGTGCTGGCCGCACTGCTGGTCGACGCGGGCACCGTGGTCGGCCGTAGCACGCTGGTCGACCGGGTCTGGGGCGACGACCCGCCCGCGAAGGCGACCGAGACGCTGCGCGCGCACCTGACCCGCCTGCGCCGGGTGATCGCGGACGCGGACTGGCCGGACCCGCCGCGGATCGTCCGGCAGCCCGGCGGTTACCGGCTCGACGTCGACCCGGACCGGGTCGACCTGCACCTGATGCGCCGCCTGGTCCGGCAGGCGCGCGACCCGGCCCGGACCGCGGCCGCGCGCCTCGCCGGGCTGCGCCGCGCGGTCGCGTTACCCGGCGGTGAGCCGCTCACCGGCGTGCCCGGCGACTGGGCCGCCCGCACTCGCGAGCTGCTGCACCGCGAGTGCCTGGACACGCTGGTGGCCTGGGCCGGCGCGGAGACGCGCGCCGGGTTCGCCGCGGACGTGCTCACCGGCCTGCGCGGCCCCGCGGCCGACCACCCGGACCTGGAGTCACTGACGTCGGCGCTGGTCCGGGCGCTGATCGCGACCGGCCGGCCGGCGGACGCGCTGCGCGAGTGCGAGCGGCACCGGCGCCGCCTGGCCGACCGGTTCGGCCTCCGTCCCGGCCCGGAGCTGAGCGCACTGCACGGCTCCCTGCTGCGCGCACTGCGCGGCTCGCGGCTGCGCCCACCGGTCGGCGTACCGGGCCCGCGCCGGTCCGCACCCATGCGGGTGCCGGAGGCGCACCGGTGCGGCACCGCCTGACGTCCGCGGATCCGGTGCGCCGGCGCCGTACCGCCGGATGGTTTCGGTCCGGTGGGGTAAAGGGCGGACATGCGAATTCTTGTCACCGGGGCGACCGGGAACGTGGGTACGGCGGTGCTGCGGCGGCTGAGCGCGGAGCCGGACATCGAGATCATCGGGGTGGCGCGGCGGGTGCCGGCCCTGGGCGCGGGCGCACCCTACGACGGCGTGCGGTGGCACGCGGCCGACCTCGGCGACCCGGCGGTGGTGGCGCCGCTGGCCGGGTGGCTGGACGGCGTGGACGCGGTGATCCACCTGGCCTGGCAGATCCAGCCGAGCCACGATCGGGAGCGGCTGCGGCGGACCAACGTCGACGGGACCCGGCACGTGCTGGAGGCGGTCCGGCGCGCGGGTGTGCCGGTGCTGGCGCACGCGTCGTCGGTCGGCGTCTACGGCGAGGGCCCGAAGGACCGTGCGGTGGACGAGTCGCACCCGGCGACCGGCATCCCGACGTCGAGCTACAGCCGGGACAAGGTGGCGGCGGAGGAGTTGCTGCGCGCGGCGGACGGGCCACGGGTGGTGCTGCTGCGTCCCGGGCTGATCTTCCAGCACGACGCGGGCTCCGGCATCGCGCGGCTGTTCCTCGGGCCGCTGCTGCCGGTGTCGCTGCTGCGGTTCCGGCGCGTGCCGCTGATCCCGGACCACCCGCGGCTGCGCGTCCAGGCGGTGCACGCGGACGACGTCGCGGACGCGTACCTGCGGGCGATCCGGGCGGACGTGTCCGGCGCGTTCAACATCGTGGCCGACCCGGTGCTGGAACCGGCCGGGCTGGCGCATCGCTTCCACGGGCGTACCGTGCCGGTGCCGTTGGGGATGTTGCGCGGGCTGGCCGCGGCCACCTGGCGGGCGCGGCTGCAGCCGACCGACGCGGGCTGGCTGGACCTGGCCGTCGGCGTGCCGCTGCTGGACGCCGGCCGGGCCGCGTCGGAGCTGGGGTGGGCGCCGCGCCACGACGCCTGGGCCGCGCTCGACGAGCTGGTCCAGGGCATGTCGCAGCACGCGGGTACGGCCAGTGCCGCGCTTCGGCCCAGCTCGGTCACCGGCCTGCTGCCGGGTCACCGGGACCCGGCCTGATCTTTTCGGTGAACCCGACAAAAGATGTCGGGAACCGGTTCTAGCGTGACGGCATGGCTATCGCACGATTCCCGAGCCTCGTGCTCGACTGCCCGGATCCGGGCGCGCTCGCCCGGTTCTACGGCACGCTGCTGGACTGGAAGGTCGACGACTCCGACCCTGGCTGGGCCGAGATCCGCGCGGAGAACGGCACCTGCATCAGCTTCCAGCGGGTGGACGGCTTCGCGGCGCCGGTCTGGCCCGGTCAGGAGAAACCGCAGCAGATGCACCTCGACGTGATCGTGGACGACCTCGACACCGCCGAGGCCGCCGTGGTCGAGCTGGGCGCGGTGAGGCACGAACACAAGCCCGGCACCACGTTCCGGGTGTTCCTGGACCCGGCCGGGCACCCGTTCTGCCTCTGCGTGAATTAGGCCTATCTCGGTACGAACCGGGCTACGATGCGCCGGTGGGCGTTGACACGGGGACGGAGTGGCCGGAGGCGGCGGCACCGCTGGACAGGGCGCGGGTGCTGGACGTCTGGCGGTCACTGCGGGAGACGCTCGCCCGGGAGACACCGTTCGCCCGCGGCGGCACCGACGCGCTGGACAGGTCGTTCGAGGAGATCCCGGACGACCTGTCCGAGGTGCCCGCGTTCAAGGAGTGGAGCAGCGCCCACCTGCCGCTGCGCTGGGCCATGCTGCGCGTGCTCACCGCGGCCGTACCGCCCGGCCCGCCCCTGTCGCTGACCGGCCCGGTCGTGCTGGACAAGGGCGAGCTGCGCGTCTGGCCCGGCGACGTGACCGTGAACGGCAACCTGGTGCTGCGGCGCAAGGCCCGGGTCGTGGTGCTGGGCACGCTCACCGTCACCGGCGCGCTGCTCGCGGCCACCTACGGCTACACGCTGGCCGGTGCACGACGGATCGAGTGCCGGGACGGCGTCAGCGCGGGCGAGGTACTGGCCACCGAGGCGGTGCACTGCCCCGGCACGTTCCTGCTCACCCAGGAGACGCACACCGCGATGTCACCGCAGTTCACCGGCGGCACGCTGGTAGACCACCTGTGGCCGGCCCAGTTCACCCGCGTCGACGTGGCCCGGCGGGTCAACGGCGGCCCGGACGCGGCCCGCGAGGCGCTCGGCGCGGACGCCGAGGTGTTCGCCGCCCGCCTGCTGCGGAGCTGACCGCCTGCCACGTCCGCGACCGCTTGCCACGCACGCGACCGCCTGCTGCGCCAGGTGACCGCCTGTTGCGGAGGTGACCGCGTACCGGCGGGATCCCCGGCGGTCCTGAGTCCGCAGCCCGGTGTCGGACGCCCAGCGCCGGCCGAGATGCTGAGCGCAGCCGCCGATCGGCAGCGCAGCACGGGACTCCCGCCGTGGCGGCCGAGGGCGCCGGGAACCCGGCGAACGCGCTCCCGGCGTGATCCACGCGGTTCCCGGCGCCACGCCGATTGCGCGGCGGGCGCCACTCAACACGGGAACAGTGGGTCGCGTGAGATTCATGCGTTTGTACGGCACCTGTCGGGCATGACTCCGCAGAGATCATCGTCGACCGTGACGACGGATCAACCGCCCGCCGCCGGGGTGCGGGAAGCCGCTCTTCGGCGGCGGATCGCGATGGTCGTGACGGCGATGATCAAGAACAGGTCGGCGAAGGCCCCGACCGCCTTCGTCTGGGACGGGATGCCGAGGCCGTCCGGCAGGACCAGCAGCGCGGCGACGGCGGCACCGAGCGCGAGCCAGCGCCGGTGAGCATCGTCGATCAGCGCCGCGGCGAGGACCGGGATCGGGGTCAGGAAGTACCACGGGTACGCGACCGGCCCGAGCAGAACCAGCGCGAGCAGAACATATCCGGCACGCAGAACGACGGCCCTCGGGTCGTTCCGACGCTGCCAGGCGGTCCAGAGGCAGACCATCGTGATACCGCCGAGCGCGACGAGACCGGCGAGGCGAGCGACGGCAAGCGCGGTGTCCTCGTGGGCCGCCAGGCCGAGCGGGCTCAGCACGTAGCCGGCGACCATGCCGACGCCGGTGGGAATCGAGGTCCACTGCTTCGGACCGGTCGATTCGGTGAGAGCCGCGACCCAGCCCACCCCCAGGCCGGACACAACGCTGACCAGGACGAACAAGCCGGCCACACCGACAATGACCGGCACGGTACGGCGGAGCGCGGCACGGGCGGCCAGAATCAGCCCGAACGGCAGCGCGGCCAACGCGGTGATCTTGATGGCGGCGGCGAGGCCGATCGCCGCACCGGCGACAAGGGCAACCACGACAGGCCATCGGCCCCGCGCACTCATACCCCGCCCCACCGGCGAGCCGGCCACACCGGCGGAGCCAGCCACACCGGCGGGAGCGCCGACGGAACCGGCCGCCCGAGCGGGACCCGCCTCCCCGCCGACGTCAGCGACGTCAGCGACACCGGCGGAAGCGCCGGCGGAGCCGGTCACGCCGCCGGAACCTGCGGCTCCCGCAGCACCGATCCCCTCGGCGGCACCGCCGGCCACGGGGACGTCGTCGCCCGCCGGCATACCGCCGGCCGCGGGCACGCCCCCGGCAGGCCGATCACCGTCCGTGACCGGACGGGATTCACGCCCGGTCACCAGCGGGCCATAGGAGGCGGCCCCGAAGGGCGGTGGCGAGCCGCCCGCGCTCAGCGCGAGGGCGAGTGCGGCGAGGACCAGTCCGGCCAGCAGCGCGTCGTGGTGGGCGCCGCTGGTGGCGTGCACGGCGATGAGCGGTGCGGGCAGCGCCAGCCAGACCGCGCGGCGCGGGTCCGGGTGGAAGCGTCGCGCCAGGCGGTACACGCCGAAGCCGGTCAGTGCCAGCCCGGCCACGGCGAACAGGCGCAGTACGGCCAGTGCCGCGATCCAGGACCCGGACGTCGCCGCGGCGCCGGAGAGGAGCAGCGCGAACGGGCCGTACGGGGTGGTCGCGTCCTGCCACAGCGTGGCCACGCCGGGCAGCCACGGGCAGCCGGCCGCGCGCGGTGAGACCGTGTAGGGGTCCAGCGAGCGGGCGAAGACCCAGCCCTGGCAGGCGTAGGAGTAGACGTCCCGGGAGCCGAGCGGCGGCGCGAACAGGAACGGCAACTGCCAGAGCACACCGATGAGCAGCAGGCCACGGGACGGCGGCGGCCGGCGGGCGATGAGCACCCAGGCGGCGATCAGCCCGGCCAGGCCGAGCAGACAGGCCACGAGACCCGCGGTGTACGGGCCGGCCGGTCCGGTGCGGTGCCCCGCGGGCAGCGCACCGGCGAACCAGCCCCCACCGGCCAGCGCCAGCGCGGACACGAAGCCGAGCAACGCGGGAACCGAACCGAGCCGCACGCGAACCGAGACCGGCCGCGCGCGGGCCGGACCGAGCCGCGCGGGGCGCCGGGAGCCGGGCGCGCTCATGCGCCGAGCCAGCCGGGTGCGTCGACGCGGAGCGCGTCGGCCGGGACGACCGTGCGGAGCGCGGCCTCGAGGTCCGCGACCCGGTCCGTTCCGAGCCGCCCCGCCCAGGAGGCGCGCAGCGTGTCGAAGATGCGGGCGGAGCGCGCCAGGCAGTCCAGGCCGTGCGGGGTCAACCGGACGATCTTGCGGCGGGCGTCGTGCGGGTCGTCGGCGCGTTCCGCGTACCCGAGGGCGATCAGGCGGTCGACGGTCTTGCCGGCGGCCTGCTTGGAGACGCCCAGGCGGCGGCCGAGTTCGGTGCCGGTGGCGCCGTGCCGGCCGATCGCCTGCATGGCAAAGCCGTGCACCGGCCGCGCGTGCGGGTGGCCCTGCGCGGCCAGTTCCGCGTGCAACGCGTCGACGAGCGTGCGGAAGCCGCCGAAGAGCAGCAGCGGCAGTTCCCAGCCGTTGACAGACTCGTCAACCCGGTTTACGTTTTCGTCAACCACGTTGACGAGTCTAGGAGATGCCGTGCACTTCCCCGCACACACCACCGCCTCCGCGCCCGGCACGGCCCGGAGAGGCCTGCACGCCATCGAGGCACACTTCGGCTACCTGCCGGACGCGGCCGCCCGGATGGCCACGTCACCGCAGGTCCTGGAGGGCTTCCAGCGGCTGAACGCGCTCTTCGGGTCCACGTCGCTGCCACCGCTCGCCCGGGAGACCGTGATCATGACGGTCGCGGTCCGCAACGGCTGCCACGTCTGCGTCGCGCTGCACACCGAGCGGCTGCACCAGCTCGGCGCGGACGCCGGCCTGATCGCCGCGCTGCGCGCCGAGACCCCGATCGACGAGCCGGACCTTGCCGCGGTACGGGCGTTCGCGCTGGCCGTGATGGCGCACTCCGGCGACGTACCGGCGGATGGCCGTGCGGCTTTCGCGGCGGCCGGGTGGAGCGCGCAGGCGGCGCTGGAGGTGGTGCTCGGGATCGCCACCTACACGCTGTCGACGTTCGCGAACAGGTTGACCGGCGCCACCGTCGATCCGGAACTGGCCGCCCGTGCGTAAGGAAGGGAGACGGTAGGCTCGCGGCGGTCGCGGGCGATGAACAGGAGCGGACGAGCGGTGAAGAAGCAGCTACGGGCAGTTTCGGTGGTGCTGATCGCGCTCGCCCTCGGCGCCTGCGGCGGCGAGGAAGCGGCGCCCGAGGACCCGTTCGACGCGCTCGACGATTCCGTGGTCGCGCTGCTGGACGGCAACTACACGTTCCGGCACACCACCACGTACCAGGTGGTCGACGGCTCGATGCTGGCCGACGCGCAGTCGATGCGGGTCACGCTGGACTCCCGGGTCGCGGGGCAGCAGTTCACCTCCGACTTCGTGACCGTGTCCGGCGAGCGGTTCGTGCTGCTCGACTTCAGCAAGGTGGAGAACATGACGTCCGCGCTGCCGGACGTGATGACCGGCGCGAAATGGGTGCCGCTCACCGACCCGGCCGTGACCGAACTCGGCGGCATCCCGTTCCCGAAGCCGGGCGACGACGTGGTGGGAGCGACCGCGGCCGTCCGCGCGGTCACCGACGCCCGCGCGACCGGCGACCGCACGTACGCGGGCACGCTCGACCTGACCCAGGTCGGACCGGGCGTGCTCCGCGTCGGCCCGACCGCGGAACTGCTCGCCCAGCTCGGCGACGCGGCCTCGGCCGTACCGTTCACGGCCACGCTGGACGGCGAGGGCCGGCTGCTGACGTTCGTCTACGACGTCCCGGCCGCCGGGTCGGTCCCGGCCAACCACGTCGAGCTGACGCTCAGCGGCTACGGCGCGTCCCAGCCCCCGGCGAAGCCGGACCCGGCGAAGGTCGCGAACTACGACGAGGCGATGAAGGCCATCCAGCGGCAATGATCGACCCATCCGCGCCCCGCTCCCGGCGGAGCCGGCGGACCGGGCGCGGATGCTGGCGGCTCGGTCCGACGGGGACGATCCGGAGGCGCGGCGACGGGCCGAGGTGCTGCGGGCACTGGCCGAGCGACGGTAGTCGTACCCGATCGGTAGGCTCCGGACGTTTCGACAGGATCCACGTACTGGAGACGACTTGTCACGGGGACACATAGCCGCACTCGCGGCGATCATCATCGCGTTGAGCGGCTGTTCCGGGGCGGCGGGCGCACCGCAGCCGGCCGCATCGAGCGCCGCCGCGCTGCCGGATCCGGCGGCGGCGCTGGCCGCCTCGGTCACAGCGCTCGACCAGCTCGACTACGAGTTCAAGCTCGCATCGCCGTACGACGGCGACATCTCCGGCGTCGTGCACGCGCCGACCGGCTCGCTGGAGCTGGAGCAGCGCGCCCGGTTCCGCGACGGCGGCATGAGCGACGTGCGATACCGCGGGGTCGGCGACGAGAAGTGGTTGCGGATCGACTTCTCCCAGTTCCCGGACGTGCCGGGCGACCTGCCGGGCGGTCTGACCGGCCGCATGTGGCTGCCGGCCGCCGGCATCTCGAACGGCACCGAGTTCGGCGCGCTGCGCCTGATCGGGCCGGAGAAGCGCCTGACCGGGGTGGAGAGCCTGGTCGGCGCCGTGGTCACGGTGACCCGGAAGGGCACGGCCTCGTTCGAGGGGACGGTCGACGTGACCGCGGCCGGTCCGGGCACGCTGGGCTTCGGCCTGGCGCAGGACCACGTCACGGCGCTCGGCGACCGGGCGCGGTCGCTGCCGTTCCGCGCCACCACCGACCACCAGGGACGGCTGCGGCAGTTCGGGTTCGAGTACCCGGCGGCCGGGGACCGTCCGGCCGGCGGGGTCTCGTTCAGCTTCGACCAGTACGACGCGGCCCGGCCGGCCGGTGCGCCGGCCGGCGGTGAACTGGGGTCGGCGGCCGACCTGGCCGCGGCCCTGGCCGCGTTCCGCGCGCTCCAGCAGCGGTAGCGCTACGGTTTCTCGATCACGGAGAGCTCCAGCGGCGCCGGCATCTCCGCGATGCCGGGGCCGCCGGCGCGGACCCAGCCGGCGATGTCGTCCGTGATCGCGTCGTCCAGGACCAGACCGAACCGGACCGGGCGGGCACCGCGCCGCCGGGCGGCGGGTGCCGGGTGGACGACCACGACGTTCGACTGGTCGCAGAGATCCAGGCAGAGGCTGGTCCGGACGCGGTGACCGGCCGGGGCCAGTTGCCTCTCCAGCCGGCTCAGCTGGCGGTCGTGGTCGACGCCCGGGTGTTTGCGCCGGCTGCCGCAGCAGCAGTCCCGGCACACGGTGACCAGGCAGCCGGTAAGGAGGGGGTGGCTCACTGTTCTCGTTCCTCTCCAGGCCCGGGGGCTCGGGTCGCGACCGCGACGGAGGCGGTGGGTACGGTGCGTTTGGCGGCGACCAGCGACGGCGTGCCACCGTTCGCGCCGGCGGCGCGCAGCGCGGCGGCCTCGGCGACGCTGGGCGTGCCGGTCGCGGCCCGGACCCGGGCCGAGCCCGCCGCCGCGGGTACGGCTGCCAGCTCGTCCGCCGGGTAGCCGAGCACCGGCCAGCCGTGCGCCGCCGCGACCGTCCGCAGCGCGGGGTGATCGGCGCGGCGGTCCAGCGTGGCGAGCGCGAGGACCGCTTCCGGTGCGATCGAGTGGTCCGCGAGCACCGCGTCGATCAGGCCGGCGAGCTCGTCCGCGGTGAGCCGCGGACGAGCGCCGACTCCCACGGTGTAGCGGCGCGGCGGGCCGGTTCGCGCCGCCGGGGCCGCTGTGGGGCGATGGTCCGGGCGTGACGTCGACGCGGCCGCCGGGAGATCGGCGGGACCGGTCCCCGGATCGTCGTCCGGCGTCACGCCGCGGTGGCGGCGGCGACCAGGCGGGAGGCGATCTCCGGCTGGCCGGCCCAGTGCAGGTGCAGGTAGGAGGCGTGCACGTTCTCGGTGACGAACCCCTCGGGCTCGGCGCCGCGCCAGGCCCAGGCCGCGTCGGCGCGCGGGGCGAGCAGCAGGCCGGAGCGCGGGCTGACCATGGTGCGGTGGAACTCGTGGCCGGAGACGCGGGTGCCGGCCGGGGTGATCACGCTGTCGGCGAGCGCGACCGCGTCGCGGTAACCCAGGGTCAGCGACGGCGTCATCGCGGCCTCGACGTCGAGGACGTTGCACATCGGCGTGCCGTCGAGCGTGCGGGCCAGCCAGAGCAGCCCGGCGCACTCGGCGACGATCGGGGCGCCGGTGAACGCGAGCCGGGACACCTCGTTCCGCAGCGACGCGTTCGCGGACAGCTGCGACGCGTACACCTCGGGGAAGCCGCCGCCGACGACCAGGCCGCGCGTGCCCTCGGGAAGTTTCTCGTCGTGCAGCGGGTCGACCGTGACCACGTCGGCACCGGCGGCGGCGAGCAGTTCCGTGGTCTCGGCGTAGCCGAAGCTGAACGCGGCTCCCCCGGCGACCGCGATGACCGGCCGCGCACCCGCGGCAGCGGCCGCCGGGCCGTCCCCGGCACCGGCCGCGCCGACGCCGCCGGCCCGCCCGGCCGCGGTCCGCACCGCCTCCGTCGGCGACCACGCCTGCACCGGCAGCGCTCCGGCCGACGACGCCAGCGCGTACACCTCGTCCAGGTCCACCGACGACGCGATCAGCGACGCGAGCGCGTCCACCGCGGCCGACGCCTCCGCCCGCCGCTCGACCGCCGGGATCAGCCCGAGATGCCGGGACGGCGCCGCCACCGCGTCGTGCCGGCGCAGCACGCCCAGCACCGGTGCGCCGACCTCCTCGCACGCCTCGCGCAGCAGCGACTCGTGCCGGTCCGAGCCGACCCGGTTCAGGATCACCCCGCCGATGTGCACGCCGGTGGAGAACGACCGGAAGCCGTGCACCACCGCCGCCACCGAGCGGCCCTGCGCGGTCGCGTCGACCACCAGGATCACCGGCGCGCCGAGCAGGCCGGCCACGTGCGCGGTCGAGCCGAAGTCGCCTTCACCGACGCGCCCGTCGTACAGCCCCATCACGCCTTCGACGATCGCCAGCTGCGCGCCGGCCGCGCCGTGCGCGAACAGCGGCGCGACCCGGTCCGCGCCGGCCAGCACCGCGTCCAGGTTGCGGCCGGGCCGGCCGGCCGCGAGCGCGTGGTAGCCCGGGTCGATGTAGTCCGGCCCGATCTTGAACGGCGCCACCCGGGTGCCACGGGCCGCGAACGCGGCCAGCAGCCCGGTCGCCACCGTGGTCTTGCCGTGGCCGGACGCCGGTGCGGCGACGACCACGCGCGGGATGCTCACCATTCGATCCCCTGCTGTCCCTTGCGGCCCGCGTCCATCGGGTGCTTGACCTTCGTCATCTCGGTGACCAGGTCGGCGGCCCCGAGCAGCGCCGGGTGCGCGTCCCGCCCGGTGATCACCACGTGCTGGCTGCCGGGCCGGTCCCGGAGCGTGGCCACGACGTCGTCGACGTCGACCCAGCCCCATTTGATCGGGTACGTGAACTCGTCCAGCACGTAGAAGCGGTACGCCTCCGCGGCCAGGTCCTCCTTGATCCGGGCCCAGCCCTGCGCGGCCTCCACGGCGTGGTCGCGCTCGCTGCCGGGGCGCTGGATCCAGGACCAGCCCTCACCCATCTTGTGCCAGGTCACCGGCGCACCGCCGGGCACCTCGCCGAGCGCGCGCAGCGCGGTCTCCTCGCCGACCTTCCACTTCGGACTCTTCACGAACTGGAACACCACGATCGGCCACCCGGCCGACCAGGCGCGCAGCGCCATGCCGAACGCGGCCGTGGACTTGCCCTTGCCCGGCCCGGTGTGCACGGTCAGCACCGGCTGCCGGCGGCGCTGCCGCGTGGTCAGCCCGTCGTCCGGCACGACATCGACTCTGCCCTGTGGCATCTCAGGCCGTCCTCATCGAGATCGCGGAGGCGGACAGGTGGTCCAGCGGCATCCAGTCGGCCGCGAGCGCACCGGCGAGCCGCCGGGCCAGCCCGAGCCGGACCGGCCCGGACTCGCAGTCGACGACCACGGCCGACGTGCCGGTCAGCGCGGGCGTCACGGTCAGCGGGTCCGGCCCGCTGGTGGCACGCCCGTCCGTGACCACCACGAGCAGCGGGCGGCGGCGTGGGTCACGGCGGCGCTCCGCGGCGATCACGGTCGCGGCCGAGCGCAGGCCGGCCGCGAGCGGCGTACGCCCGCCGGTGCGCAGCTCCGCGAGCCGCGCCACGCCGACCTCGTGGCTGGACGTGGGCGGCAGCACGGTGGTCGCCTCGCCGCCCCGAAAAGTGATCATGCCGATCCGGTCCCGCCGCTGGTACGCATCGCGCAGCAGCGACAGCACCGCGGTCTTCACGGTCCGCATCCGCTGCCGGGCCGCCATCGACCCGGACGCGTCCACCACGAACAGCACCAGGTTCGCCTCCCGGCCCACGTGCACGGCCTCACGAAGATCAACGGCCTCGACGGTGCGGCTGCCCCGCCCCGCGGCCGCCCGCAGCGTGGCCGGCAGGTGCGCGGCGAAACCGCGACGGCCCACCGGGGTACGGGCGCCGACCACCCGGCCGCGGCGGGCGAACGCGGGCGAGCGCCGCCCGGCGTGCGCACCCTCGCCCCGGCCGGTGACCGTGAACGCCTTGGGCCGGAACGCGGCCCCGACCGGCGCGGGCTGCGCCGCCTGCCGCTCCTTGCCGTTCCCCGGCGGCGGTGTCCCGGTCTCGGCCGAGCCGTTGCGCGACGAGGGCGGTGACGTCGAGGACGGCGGCGGCGACCCGGCACCGTCCGGACCGCCGGCGGGTCCACCGGACGGGCCTCCGCCGGGGCCACCGCCACCGCCCGGGCCACCGTCCTCCGGCCCGTCCGAGTCGTCCGAGTCGTCGGCGGGCCCGGCCGGCGGCTCCGGATCGGCGCCCGCCTCGTTCAGCGCCTCCTCCAGCTTCTCCTCGTCCGCCCCCGGCGGGTCGAGCGGGTCGCGGCGGCGCCGGTGCGGCAGCGCGAGGCGCGCGGCGTCGCGCACGTCGTCGCCGGTCACCACGGTCCGGCCGGCCCACGCGGCCAGCGCGATCGCCGCCCGCGCCACCACGATGTCCGCGCGCATGCCGTCCACCGCGTAGGCGATGCAGATCCGCGCGATCCGGTCCAGTTCCGCGTCCGGCAGCGTCACGGACGGCAGCAGCGCCCGCGCCGCCACGATCCGGGCCGAGAGCGCGGCCTCGTCCGCCGCCCACCGCACCGCGAACCCGTCCGGGTCCGCCTCGTACGCCAGCCGCCGCCGCACCACCTCGGCCCGCAGCGCGGCCTCGCGCGGCGCCGCCACGTTCACCACCAGCCCGAACCGGTCGACGAGTTGCGGCCGCGGCTCGCCCTCCTCCGGGTTCATGGTGCCGACCAGCAGGAAGCGGGCCGCGTGCTTGACCGAGACACCGTCCCGCTCCACGTGCGCCCGGCCCATCGCGGCCGCGTCCAGCAGCAGGTCCACCAGGTGGTCCGGCAGCAGGTTGACCTCGTCGACGTAGAGCGCACCCCGGTGCGCCGCCGCGAGCAGGCCGGGCTCGTACGCCTTCGTACCGTCGGCCAGGGCCCGGTGGATGTCCAGCGTGCCGACCACGCGGTCCTCGGTCGCGCCGACCGGCAGCTCGACCAGCGGGGCCCGGCGGCTGTCCGCCGCGCCGCCGGCCGGGTGCGGCCCGTCCGGGCAGGACGGATCCGGCACGGCCGGGTCGCAGGCGAACCGGCACCCGGCGACGACGTCGATCGACGGCAGCAGCGCGGCCAGCGCGCGGACCACCGTGGATTTCGCGGTCCCCTTCTCGCCGCGGACCAGCACGCCGCCGACCGCCGGGGAGACCGCGGTGAGCAGCAGGGCCTGGCGCAGATCGTCGAGGCCGACGACGGCCGAGAACGGGTACGGGGTGGTCATTCCGCGCTCAGAGGCGGCCGCATGCTCGTGTCCCTTCCGCGGGTGTCCACGCCCGCGCTGGTGGTCGGTACGAGCGGCCGGAGTGACCTGACTTCCCGTGCGGCGCCGCCGCACGGTCACAGTGGCGGGACCGTCCCGGACTCGCACCGGGTTTCCTCCGCATCCGCTCGACGGCCATGCTCGCGTACCCTCGGCGCGCACGTCAACGCGGGGTTACGGGCACCACGGCGTGAACCCAGGGTTTTCCCGCGGATTCATCTGGCGCCGGGCGGTAACCGTGTTAGCATCGCAACGTTGCAGTTTTGGTTCCCAGTGTTATCTCTCTCGAGAGCGTGCTTCTCTTGAGAGTTCGGCAGCGCCTGCGGGATTACGACCGCGGGCGCTTCTTGCGTTGGGGCCGGAATTGCAACGAACGGGCTCGTGAGTTGCGGGCTCATTACCTAGCGACCCCGCACGACGCGGGGTTCGATTTGGCAAGGAGAAGTACATGGCTGTCGGCACCGTCAAGTGGTTCAACGCGGACAAGGGCTACGGCTTCATCACCCCTGATGACGGCGGCAACGACGTCTTCGCGCACTTCTCGGCGATTCAGTCCAGCGGCTACCGCTCGCTCGACGAGAACCAGCGAGTCGAGTTCGAGATCACCCAGGGCCAGCGTGGCCCGCAGGCCGCGAACATCCGTCCGCTCTAAGGACCACACCCACCGCCCGTAGCCATCCGGGCCGGGCGGTGCCCAAGACCTCATAGAAGAGCACCGGCAGCCACCGACTGCCGGTGCTTTTCTGTGCCGTCCCGCACGACGTCATGACGATCGTCACCCGGAGGCCCGCCATGGAGCCAGCACCGCGGGTTCCGGCTCGCATCGGCGGCACCGTCACACGCGCCGAGCCGCTGACGCACAACTCCGGCAACGCCGCCACCGGCGGCATCTGGCGCGTGCACGGCCCGGCCGGCACCGCAATCCGCAAGATCGCCCGGCCGCCGTCCGCCACGCCGGCCGGCAGCCCGAACTGGCAGACCAGCGACGCGCCGGACCACTGGAACTACTGGCGCCGCGAGGTCCTCGCCTACACCACCGGCTTCGCCGCCGAGGCCTACGCCGGCACCGGCATCGTCCCGCCCGACCTGATCGACGCGGTCGAGCGGCCGGACGGCGCGGTCGAGCTCTGGCTGGCCGAGGCCACCGGCGCACACGGCACCGCCTGGCCGCCCGCCCGGTTCCGGGACTTCGCGCGCCGGCTCGGCGCCGGTCAGGCACGTTGGGCCGGCCGGGTGCCCGAGCTGCCCTGACTGTCCCGGCGCTGGCTGCGCAACTATCTGGTGCACGGACCCGCGAACGTCGTCTGGATGCACACCGGCGAGGACTACGCGCACCCGATCACCGCGGCCTGGCCGGCCCGCGAGCTGCGCGCGCTCCACCAGGGCCGGGAGCGGGTGCTGCGCGCCGCCGAGGCGATGCCGCGCACGCTCGCCCACCTGGACGTCTGGCCGACGAACCTGATCGCGGACGGCGACCGTACCGTGCTGATCGACTGGGCGTTCACCGGCGACGGCGCGCTCGGCGAGGACATCGCCAACCTGGTCGCCGACAGCGTGACGGACGGCCTGATCGACGCCGCGCTGCTGCCCGAGATCGAGGAGGCGGCGACCGCCGGCTACCTGGAGGGGCTGCGCGACGGCGGCTGGCGCGGCGATCCGGACCTGGTCCGGCGCGCGATCGCGGCGTGCGGGGCCGCGAAGTACAGCTGGTTCGGGCCGGCCGTGCTCGGCCGCATGATTCGCGGCTCGAAGGCGCGGAACGCCTACGGCCGGCCGCTGGACGACGACGCCGCGGAGCTGGAACGGCTGCGCGGCCTGGTGGAGCTGATCGTCAGGTGGGCGTCAGAGGCGGGGGAAGACCCGCGGTGAGGCCTGCACGCCCTCGACCGCGAGCGAGGCCGGGCCGACGATGAGCGGGTCCGGCGTACCGACCAGCTTCACGTCCTTGTCCTCGTAGTCGAAGCGGCTCAGCACGTGCCGCATCGCCTCGACCCGGGCCCGCTTCTTGTCGTTGCTCTTGACCACCGTCCACGGGGCGTCGGCGGTGTCCGTGTAGAAGAACATCGCCTCCTTCGCCTCGGTGTAGTCATCCCACTTGTCCAGCGACTCGAGGTCCATCGGCGAGAGCTTCCACTGCCGCACCGGGTCGACCTGCCGGATCGCGAACCGGGTGCGCTGCTCGCCGGACGTGACCGAGAACCAGAACTTGACCAGCTTGATGCCGGACCGCACCAGCATCCGCTCCAGCTCCGGCGCCTGCCGCATGAACTCGAGATACTCGGTACGGGTGCAGAAGCCCATCACCCGCTCGACACCGGCCCGGTTGTACCAGGACCGGTCGAACAGCACGATCTCCCCCGCGGCCGGCAGGTGCTGGATGTACCGCTGGAAGTACCACTGGGTGGACTCGCGCTCGCTCGGCTTCTCCAGCGCCACCACGCGGGCGCCGCGCGGGTTCAGGTGCTCCATGAACCGCTTGATCGTGCCGCCCTTGCCGGCCGCGTCCCGCCCCTCGAACAGGATGACCAGCCGCTCCCCGCTGGCCTTGCAGTGGTTCTGCAGCTTCAGCAGCTCGATCTGCAGCAGCCGCTTGTCCCGGTCGTAGTCCGGCCGGTGGAGGCGCTCGTCGTACGGGTAGTCCTCGCGCCACGTGTCGACCGGCGACCCGTCCGGCTTGATCAGAATCGGGTCGTCATCGTCGTCGTCGCGCACGTCGTACTCCCCGAGCTGGTCCAGAACGGGCTGAAGATCATCGCCGTGCGTCATGTCCACCATGACAGGGTGATACCCCGTCGTCACGCCGCCGAATATGCCTACGCCCGGCGAACATCGCATGAACTGCGCGGCCGCGGTGCACCACGGGTGCTACATACTGCTTCAAACCGATATACCCACTTCCGGCGGCTCACCTTCCGCATGCTCCCGCGGGCACCGGTCCAATGCCACTTAGCTTATTTTGATCTTGATGGTGGGTGGAGGCGGATGGTGGCGGGGCCGGTGTGTCGGGTGCTGGCGGGTTCGTCGCGTCGTTTGGGCCGGTACATGTTGCGGCGGCAGCGTTTGACGGCGCGGGGGCAGGTGCGGTGGCGTCGGGTGGGGTTGAGTTCCCGGGTGATGTGGGTCCAGATGGTGGGTAGCTGGGTGGTCCAGTCCTCAGGGGGAAATGGCCGCTGAGCCGGTGGCTGAGCGGCGGACGAGGCGCAGGGTGTCGGTGAAGCTGATCCGGTCGGGGTCGATCGCGGCGGCGTCGGCGGCGGCGGTGATCAGGACGGTGAGTGCGTGCTGGACGAGCAGCCAGGCCCAAATTTCCTGGTGGACGAGGTCGGGCAGTTTCGAGCGCAGGATCCGGCCGGGCCCGCGGAGGTGGGTTTTGAGCTGGTCGTTGGCGGTTTCGTGTTCCCATCGCAGGTGGTATGCCTCGGCGAGTTCGTCCGGGCCGGCCTGGGCGGGGTCGGTGATGGTGGTGGCCAGGGTGATCAGCTCACCGGTGCCGTTACCGGCCCGGTCCGGGACGTCGTACTCGACGACCCGGACCAGGTGGGCGGCGGGCAGGCCACGGTCGTTGATCGCGTCGTCGCAGGTGTCCAGGGTCCCGCCGGCCGCGGCGGCCAGGATCCGGTCCCGGCGGCCACCGCGGATCGTCTTGTCCATCAACACGGTCAGATAGGTGCCGTCGCCGAGGATCTCGATCACCGGGAGCCTGATCCCGGCCTGGATCCGCCACAGCAGGTCCGCGCCGGTCGCCTGCGCCCGGTCCCACGCCGTAAACGAGTAGAAGGCACGGTCGGCGGTCAGCAGTTCCCCGCGTCGCAGCCGCGAATACAACGGCATGGCCAGGGTCTGTTCGGCGACCGCATACGCGCCGACCTCCGCCGCCAGGAACGCGTGTGTCCCGCACTCGGTCAACGCCACGACCCGGGCTTTCGGGAACGCCGACGGGCCACCACCGGTCCGGGAGTACCCGAACTCGGCCGCGTTCTCCATCGTGTCCGGCACGTCCACGTCGAACCCGTCGATGGCAAGGACCCGCCGGTCCCGCAACCACGCACCTGACGTGACCGGTGACGCGACCGGCCGGGCGACCCGCTCGAACACCTCCGCCAGCACATCCCGGCCCAGCCGCTTCCTGGCCTGAGAAATCCCACCCGGCGTCGGCGCCAACCAGCCCGCATCCCAGCACCCGAACCGGTCCAGTCCACCGGTCACCTTCTTCGCGACCTCGGCATAGTCATCATCCGCGAACAGCCACAACCCCATCGTCAGATACGCCGTCACATGCGGCGGCAACTTCCCATCCGACCGTTTCGCACCCACACCGCACTGCGCCACCGCCCCATCAACCGCATCCCGCGGCACCGCCGTCACCAGCACACCGACCGACACCTGATCCGGCCGCACCCCCACACCCGACACCACACCATCGAAGCAGACAAAGCCACCAGACCACCCACCAGGCAACCAAGATCAAAATAAGCTAAGTGGCATTGGGCACCGGTCGTCGCTGGCGCTCCGCCCTGGCACAGCGACGCCGGCGCGCAGGCCGTGGTGCCGGCAATCCGCGTGCTTCGCCCGCCACCGCAGGCGGGCCGACGCCCGGGATGATCTTCCATCCGTGCGGGGATCGAAGATCCCGGTGTGGTGGTGGCCGCTTCGCCCGGATCGAAGCAGCCACCAGCGGCCCACAGATCTCGCACCGCACCACCGAGCCGGCAACCGCCGCGCCCCGCGCCCCGCGCCCCGAAATATCGCCATATCCGGGGCGAGGTGCCCGGCGGCTCTCCGCCGGCCCGGCGCGTAGGCGGCGCCGCCAGCCCTGAGTGATCACTCAGTGGTACGAAAAAGAGGTCAAATATCGAAGTTGATCGCCATTTGGTACCACTGATTGATCACTCAGCCGGGAAGGCGGGATTCCCGCGAACTCGGACACCCGAAGGCGGCGCCAGATATGCCGATATTTCGGACGTGGGCTTGGCACGCGCTCCGAAGCAGCCACGGCGCATCGCCACTGCGCAGCGCCGGACCGTGTCGCGTCGCGCAGCCCGACGCTGCGCTTCGCGCGTTCGTGTGGTGCCCGGCACGCCCGTGCCGAGCCGGGGCGTGCCACCGGACCGGGGCGGGTCTCCGGAGCGGGGCGGGGCGTGTGCCTTCGGGGTGTAGGCCTTGCGCCGGTTGCGAAGTATTTCGGCTGGTCGCCTGGGGTGAGGGGGTGCTGGGAAAGGTCGGTGTTCGGGTAGGGCGGAAGGTCAGGTAAGCAGAGCAGAGCGATGACAGCGAGGGCTTGCGGCCCCCTTTCCGAGGCCGCACCCCACGATCGGACCGCTCACGACACGCGGAGCGGGCAGCGGCACTCGCTTCCCCGGGGTCGGCAGACGCGAATCAGGAGCCGGCCGGGCTACCTGGCGGGCCACCGTGGGGCACAGCGCCGGTTCCGCCCGCGCCCGGGTCACCCGGTTCCGCGCCCGGATCTCCCGGCCCCGCGCCTGCCACCTCGGCTGGACGGTCGTCGGCTCCGGCTCCGGTGGTGGCAGCGGCTCCGGTGGTGGTGGGTCGGCGGGGCCAGTGGCGGCGTAGCGTTCGCCAGAGACCGGCGACCGTGACGCCGAGGACGGAGAAGACGGCGAGGAGGACGGCCCAGACCGCGCCGAGGAAGCCGGTCGCCGCGTCGAGGGCGCGGGTGAACGGGTTCACCGGCTTCGGCGCGGCGCGCACCGGGACGTGGATCAGTGTGTCCGGTACGAGGGACTCGCCGGAGTCGGCCAGCAGCACGCGGAATCGTACGGTGAGGGTGAGGCTGCCCGGCGCGTTCGGCGTGATCGACCATTCCCACTCGGCCCAGTCGCCCCGGTCGAAGATCGGCTGCACCGCGCCGCTGACCGGCGTGACGGTCAGCTCGTCGCCGCCCGCCGCGATCACCTCGATGCGCGCGCCGACCGGCACCGGCGCGCTCTGGCCCGGCACGGTGGACGATGCCGCGGCGGACGGCGCCGGTGGCTCGCACGCGGCGCTCAGGTCGCCGCAGACCCGGGCCGTGACGCGCGCCGGCTCGCCGACCGTGAGCTGATCGAGGGCCTCCACGGTGGCCACGCCGCCGGTCAGGCCGCCGCGGCCCAGGCGATAGACACGCTGGATGTCGGCGTGCGGGTCGGGCGGCGGGTTCGTCGCGCGATCCGAGTCCCGGAACACGACCGCTACGCAGACCGCGCAGATCAGGACGAGGGCCACCGCGATCGTCAGCACGTACGTCGCGGTGCGGTTCACCCCGAGATGATGTCGCTAAATCCGTCGATGGGCAACGGGCCGCCGCCGGGAGGACCGGCGGCGGCCCGGACGCCGGCTCAGCGGAGGCCGTTGCGGATCGCGATGTCGACGACCAGGGCGGGGGTGTCCGTGATGATGCCGTCGACGCCGAGGTCGATGGCGCGCTGGATGACCGCGGGGTCGTCGAGCGTGTAGGGCACCACCTTCAGCCGGTGCCGCCGCTGCAGCACCTGGACCGTGGGTCCGTGGAAGTAGGACGGGTCGGTGCGGACGTACCAGTCGGGGTTCGCCACCGCGGGCTGGTGCGGGTCGTGGACCTGCCAGTTGGCCGAGACCGTGCCGGCGCCCGCGGCGCGGACCAGCGCGCCCAGGTCGCGGAAGCGCCACCAGTCGAGCGAGCCGGTCCACGGGCTGCGCACCGACGGATCGCCGTAGACGGCCCGCAGCGAGCACTCGTCGGCCAGGGACGCGCACTCGGCCGGGCCGTACTGCCAGACCAGCGCGACCGTCTCGATCCGCGGGTCGAGCCGGCGGGACAGCTGGATGGTGCGCCAGTCGAACGACTGGATCGTGACCCGGGACGTGAGGCGTGCCTGCCCGATCGCGGTGACCAGCTTGCGGGTGAAGACGTCGTACCGTGCGGTGTCGTCCACCGTCGGGCTGATCTTCGTCTCGATGTTGAGCCGCACGTCCGTCCGGCCGGAGGAGCGCACCAGGTCGAACACCTCGCCCAGCGTGGGCACGCGCGCGCCGGGCACCGGGGTCTGGGTGGGCAGGTTCGTCCGCGTACCGCAGTCGAGGGTCTTGATCTGTGCGAGCGTCAGCGAGTGGACCAGGTCGCCGACGTACGGATACGCCGGGTCGCCCGGGAACGCGGGCGCGGTGTCGACGCAGTGCGACCCGTTGATCGTACGGTCGTGCAGCACCACCAGGTGACCGTCGCGGGTCACGCCGGTGTCCAGCTCCAGTGTGGAGATCGCCGGGTTGGCCAGCGAGGCGGAGAAGGCCGGGAGCGTGTTCTCCGGGAGTGTGGCCCGGCCGCCGCGGTGCGCCTGCACGTCGAACGGCGAGCGGTACGCGCGGGGCAGCGGATAGCCGCGCGACGCGAGCAGCGTGCGGAGCCGGTCCGGGTAGTCGGTGATCAGGCCGTCCACGCCGTCGTCGAGCAGCTTGGCCATGGTCGGCACGTCGTCGACGGTCCATGGGATGACCTTGATGCCGTTCCGGTGCGCGTGCGCGACCATCGCCGGCGTGACGTACGGCCGGTACGCCGGATCGGTCACCGTGCCGTTCTGCGGGAAGCCGTGCACCGGGGAGAACGCGGACGCGCCGAACGTCTTGATCGCCCGGATCGGGTCGCCGCCGAAGTCGTCGATGTCCAGGCCGCCCAGCCACGGTGACGCGCCGGGCTGCCCGGTCTGGAGGAAGTCGTAGTTGGTCAGCGCCACCCGGGGCAGCCGCGGCTCGACCTCGCGGAACCGCTTGAGCGCACCCCAGTCGAAGCTCTGGATCGTGACCTGACGCAGCATCCCGGCCGTGCGGATCTCGGCCAGCGTCACCTGCACGAACTGCTCGCGCGGCGCGGTCTCGGCCGGTGCGCCCGCCTCCACCTTGGTCTCGATGTTGAGCGTCACGTCGTCCGCCCGGTAGCGCTTGACCAGCGCGAAGACCTCGCTGAGCAGCGGCATCCGGGCACCCGGCACGGCCAGCTGCCCCGGCTTGCCGGCCAGAACCTTGGAGCCGCAGTCGAGCGTACGGACCTGGGCCAGCGTCAACGTATTGACATATTTCCCGACATAGGGGAACTCGGGATCACCAGCGACCGCGGGTGCGGTGTCCACGCACTTCGTGCCGGAGACGCGGCGGTCGTGCGTGACCACGGCCCGGCGGTCCTCGGTGATCTGCACGTCCAGTTCCAGTGTGGACACACCGAGCTGGAGCGCGTTGCCGAAGGACGCGAGCGTGTTCTCCACGCGCAGCCCGAGCCCGCCCCGGTGCGCCTGGAGATCGAAGGATCGCCGGGCCGCGGCCGACGCGGGCGCCACCAGCACGCCCGCGATCAACCCCGACGCCAGCGTGGCCGTCAACAGTCGTCGATTCCACATGCCGCACATGATGTCGGCCCCAGGCGACATCGACGTGAACCCGGACCGACGGCAAAGGCCCGCGCCGGAGCGCGGGCCCGTCAGCCGAGGTTCAGCGGTTGGTGATCGGGACGAACGCGCGCTCGGCCTCGCCCGTGTAGAGCTGGCGCGGGCGGCCGATCTTCGTAGCCGGGTCGTTGATCATCTCGCGCCACTGCGCGATCCAGCCGGGGAGCCGGCCGAGCGCGAACAGCACCGTGAACATCTTGGTCGGGAAGCCCATCGCCTTGTAGATGAGGCCCGTGTAGAAGTCCACGTTCGGGTAGAGCTTGCGGGAGATGAAGAAGTCGTCGGCGAGCGCGATCTCCTCCAGCTGCATCGCGAGGTCGAGCAGCGGGTCGTTGCCGCCGGTGCGCTCCAGCACGTCCCGCGCGGCCTTCTTCACGATGGCGGCGCGCGGGTCGTAGTTCTTGTAGACCCGGTGACCGAAGCCCATCAGCTTGACGCCGGGCTCCTTCTTCTTCACCCGCTCGACGAACGCGTTGATGTCGCCGCCGGACTGGTGGATGCCGTTGAGCATGGTCAGCACGGCCTCGTTCGCGCCGCCGTGCAGCGGGCCGAAGAGCGCGTTCACCCCGGCCGAGACGGAGGCGAACAGGTTCGCGTGCGACGAGCCGACCAGCCGCACCGTCGAGGTGGAGCAGTTCTGCTCGTGGTCGGCGTGCAGGACGAGCAGCATGTCCAGCACCTTGGCGACGACCGGGTCGACCTCGTAGTCCTCGGTCGGGACGCCGAACGTCAGGCGGAGGAAGTTCTCCACGTAGCCCAGGTTGTTGTCCGGGAACAGCGCGGGCTGGCCGATCGACTTCTTGTAGGCGTACGACGCTATGGTCGGCACCTTGGCCAGCAGCCGGACCGTGGAGATCTCCACGTCCTCGGGATTGAACGGGTCGAGCGCGTCCTGGTAGAACGTCGACAGCGCGCTCACGGCGGAGGAGAGCACGGCCATCGGGTGCGCGTCGCGCGGGAAACCGCCGAAGAACTGGCGCATCTCCTCGTGGAGCAGCGTGTGCTTGCGGACCCGGGAGTCGAACTCGGCGAGCTGCTCCGTGGTCGGGAGCTCGCCGTAGATGAGAAGGTACGACGTCTCGAGGAACGACGCGTTACCCGCCAGCTGGTCGATCGGGTAACCGCGGTAGCGCAGAATGCCGGCGTCGCCGTCGATGTAGGTGATCGCGGAGGTGCAGGAGGCGGTGTTGACGAATCCGGTGTCGAGGGTGACGTATCCGGTTTCCTTCAACAACTGACCGACGTCGACACCCGCCGGTCCCTCAACCGCGTTTCGGACCGGCATCGACAGCTGTCCGCCAGGATGCTCAAGCTTGACATCGCTCGCCTTGACGTCCGTCATGTATTTCCCTCGCTTTACCGGCAGATCTCTGGGTAGACCTTCCGTTCACCGTAAACCCTCCGCCGGGAACCGGCGCAACGGCCCCAGTGAGGCATGGATCACCGAGCGCGGTCATCGCGCCTTGACGCGGCTTCAACGGATGCTGTTCGGTCGACCTCCGGCGCGTCGTGCGGCCTTACCCGGGCACCATATCGCCGCCGCGGCGTCCGGCGGGTGCGAAATGTGCAGTGCGCCCGTTCTGCCGTATGCCGCACCGCGCGGGCCCCACGCGCCGGACCGTCGCGCGTACCGTCAAAGGATGTTGCCGGTCCGCCTCTCCGGCGCGCGCGAGACGCTACTGGTCACGCTGTACGCGCGGGCGCTCGACGCACGCGCCGCCGATCCGGTGCTCGGCGACACGATGGCCGCCGAGGCGGTCGACGCGATCGACTTCGACTTCGGCGCCACGCACATCACGCCGCGAATGGCGCCCACCGTGGCGGTGCGGGCCAGGTTCATCGACGAGTGGGTGCGCGAGTTCCTGCGCGAGCACGACGGCGAGGCCACCGTGGTCCATCTCGGCGCCGGGCTGGACACCCGCGTCTGGCGGATCGCTCCCGGGCCGGCCGTGACCTGGATCGACGTGGACTTCCCCGAGGTGATCGAGATCCGTCGCGCGCTCTTCCCGGAGCGGCCCGGCTACCACATGATCGGCTCGTCGGTCACCGACGACGGCTGGCTGGAGCGCATCCCGACCGGGCGGCCGACGCTGGCCGTGGCGGAGGGCCTGAGCATGTACCTCACCGAGGAGCAGGGTCTCACACTGCTGCGCCGGATCACCGACCGCTTCAACGGCGGCACCACGATCGCGTTCGACGCGTTCAACCGGCTGGCGATCCGCGCCCAGAAGGCCAACCCGGCGGTCCGGATGTCCGGCGCCACGCTGCACTGGAGCGTGGATCACCCGCGGGACCTGGTGCGGGACGTGCCGGGCCTGCGCCTGCGGGACGCGGTCGACGCGCTCACCGCGCCCGGTGTGGAGCGGTTGCCGCACGGCGCCCGGATGATGTCGGCCGTGCTCCGCCCGATCCCGGCCGTCCGGCACATGTCCCGGTACCTACGGTACGAGCGCTGACCCGATCGGCGTGCCGCCGTTGTTGAACTCGACGGTCAGGCCGCGGGTCGACGGGTCGGCCAGCGCGGCAGCCACGGTCGCGGCCACGTCCGCCCGGGACACCGCGCCCGGCGCCGCACCCTGCGCGGCCGTCTCGATCAGCCCGGTCGGCGCGTCCGTCGTGAGCCGGCCCGGCCGCAGAATCGTCCAGTCCAGCGACGTCCCGGCCAGGTGTGCGTCGGCCGCGGACTTCGCGTCCGCGTACGGAAAGAAGCCGCTGTCCGCCGGCACGCCGTGGTCCGGGCCGGCACCGAAGTAGGACACCATCACGAACCGCCGCACGCCGGCCCGCTCGGCCGCGTCCATGGTGCGGATCGCGGCGTCCCGGTCGACCGCGTAGGTCCGGACCGGGTTGCCGTCACCGGCACCGGCCGACCAGACCACCGCGTCGTGGCCGGCCAGCAGCGCCGCGATCGCCTCGACGTCCAGCGACTCCACGTCCGCGATGACCGGGTGCGCGCCGGTCGCCTCCACGTCCGGCACGTGCTCCGGGTTGCGGAACACCGACGTCACCTCGTCACCGGCCGCGACCAGCAGCGGCGCGAGCAGGAGTGCGACCTTGCCGTGCCCGCCGACGATCAGGACTCGTGCCATGCGGCCGATCATATGGCCGGTGCGAGGTATCCGCTCAGTTCGCGCCAGGCCAGCCGGGTGTCCTCGTCGTCCACGTGCGGCCCGCGCAGCTCGCGCACGAACGCGCAGATGTCGGTGAGCGTCCGGCGCAACCGGTACAGCGCGGCCGCGGGCGAGTCGTCCGGCGCGACCATCCACAGGTCGCGCTCCCGGGGCGCGACCGCGACCGTGTCCCAGTCGATCAGCCGCAGGCCGCCGCCGGCCGGGAGCATCACGTTGCCCGGATGCGGCTCACCGTGCGTGACCACCCACGCCGCCCGCTCCGCCGTCACGACCGGCACCAACGCGTCGTACCGGGCGAAAAGATCTTCCAGAAAAGCCGTTCGAGAGATCAACAACGAGCGGGTACGCCGTGCGTACGGCCCGTCGCTCCACGGACCGTCGAGCTCGTCGCGGTACGGCACGGCCAACGAGTCGACCGGCGCACCCGGCGGCACCGGGGAGGCGTGCATGCGGTCGAGCGCGGACCGCAGCTCCGCGCGCACCGGCGCGGGCAGCACGTCGCCGAACCCGTGCGACCGCCCGTCGATCAGCTCCGTCACCGAGACCGCCGCACCCCCGGCCGTCACGGTCACGCACCGCCCGTCCGGCCGGCGCAGCGGCGCGGCCACGAAGTCCAGCCCCGCCTCGCGCAGCGCCGCGGCCGTGCCGAACGCGCGCTCCAGCGCGGCCACGTCCGGGTCGAGCGCCACGCCGAGGAACCACTCGGCGCCGCCGGTGTCCCGCGCCCGGTAGTGGTGCGCGCCGTAGCCGAGCGGCGCGTAGTCCAGCGCCGCCACGGTCAGCCCCCATCCCCTGTGGAGCGCGGCGGCCACGTCGGCCCGGTCGAGATCCGGCGGTTCGGCGAGCATGGCGACGATCCTAGATTTTTCCGGTCGCATTCGGGATCGTGAGCGCATGCGATGGTGGCGGATGATCTCCTCACGGATGAGCCGGTACCGGTGGTTCACCCGGTTCGCCGAGGCCGCGGTGCCGCTGGACCGGCTGATCAGCCGGGTCACCCGGGGCCGGGTGGTCGCCCTCGGCATGCTGCCCAGCCTGCTGCTCACCACGACCGGCCGGCGCTCCGGTCTGCCCCGGCGGAACCCGATCAGCTACCTGCGCGACGGCGACGCGTTCGTCGTGGTCGGCACGAACTGGGGCCGCCCGAGCCCACCCGGCTGGGTGTTCAACCTGGGTGCCACGCCGGTCGCGATCGTCACCGTACGCGGCGCCGACCTGGCGGTCCGGGCCGAGGAGGTCACCGACCGGGCGGAGTACGACCGGTTCTGGACCGCGATCGTGGCGCGCTGGCCCGGGTACCGGTTGTACCTGGACACCGCGGGCGACCGGCCGGTCCGGATCTTCCGGCTGATCCCGGTGCCCTGATCCCCTCAGGTCGGGGCGGCGGCCGCCGATGGGTGGCTGAACCAGCTTCGGGGGAGGTGGCGCGTGCTGAACGGCATCACCGGCATCACCGCGCGGATAAACGACATCGAGCAGCGGATCGCGTCGATGACCCAGCAGACCGCGGCGCGGACCGCGAGCGCGGTCTCGCACACCGGCCAGGCGTTCGCGTCCGCGCTGGCCAGCGCCGTGCACGGCAGCACGGCCCCGGCCCCGGCCACGCCCACCGCCAGCATGAAGGTCAACTCGAAGGGCATCCCGGAGGACCTGGCCGGGTACGGCAACGGCAAGATCCCGGCGAGTGCGCTGGGCCAGGTCGGCAGCACCGGTCACAAGCTCTGGGCACCGGCCGCGGAGAAGCTGACCCAGATGATCGCGGACGCCAAGGCACAGGGCGTCACGATCGGGATCACCGACTCGTACCGGCCGTACGAGGAGCAGGTGGACCTGGTACGCCGCAAGGGCCTCTACTCACAGGGCGGGCTGGCCGCGAAGCCGGGCACCTCCGACCACGGCTGGGGCATGGCGACCGACCTGGACCTGAACGCGAAGGCGCAGGCCTGGATGCGGCAGAACGCCGGGAAGTACGGCTTCGAGGAGGACACCCCGCGCGAGCCGTGGCACTGGGGCTTCAAGCCGGAGAAACTGTCATGAGCGCCTGAATCAGCTCGGCCTGGCTGATCGGCTCCGGCGCGTGCCCCCGGGCCTCCGCCATCGCCTTCTGCAGCTGCACGCGGCGCAGCGCCTCGCGGATGTCGGCGCCGGTCGCGCCCGGGCTCGCGGCGGCCAGCTCGCCCGCGTCGACGTCGTCGCCGAACATCCGGAACCCGGGCGTCTCGTGCGCGGCGATCAGCGCGCGCAGCATCTTCGCGATGATCTCGGCGCGGCCGCCGGTGTCCGGCTTCGGCACGGACAGCTTGATGTCGAACCGGCCGGACCGGGTCAGCGACGCGTCCACCCGGTCCGGGAAGTTCGTCGTGGCGACCACGATGACCTGCGGGTTGGCCTCGATCAGCGTGTTCATCTCCTGCTTGAAGATGCCGGCCACCGAGTTGATCGCCTGACCGGCCGCGTCCTGCCCGCCGCCGGTGTAACTGATGATCGAGTCGAACTCGTCGAACAGCAGCACGGTCGGCGTGGTGTAGCGGCGCGCCTCGGTGAAGATCTTCTTGATGTTGCGCTCGGACGCGCCGAGCCACCGGTCCAGGATCTCCGGCGTACGGATCTCACGCAGCTCACCGCCGATCTCGTTGGCCAGCGCGGTGGCGAGCATGGTCTTGCCGGTGCCGGGCGGCCCGTACAGCAGGATGCCCTGCGGCCGTCGCGCACCCCACCGGGCCATCGCCTCCGGATGGTTGAAGCTGACCGCGACCTCGCGCAGCTGGGACACGATGTGGTCGAGCCCGCCGACCTGGTCCAGCGTCGTCCGGTCGGTCCGCTCGGCGATCTCCTCCCGCAACCCGACGTGGTAGCGGCCGCTCAGCTCCGCCCCGGCCAGGTCCGCCAGAACCTCGAAGAACAAAACCACGAAACCGCGCAGGTACGGCGTGAGCGCCACGTCGGCCCGGCGCGGCGCCTCGGCCGTCACGGTCACGGACACCTGCTGCGGCAGCCCGGACGGCTCCACGCCGTAGATGACCCGCGCGGACAGCCCGGAGACCGCGTCCACCACGGTCCGGTCCTTCGGCAGGTCCTCCGGCCGCTCCCCCAGCCGCCGGATCGTCTCACCGGCCAGCGACGCGGTCCGCGCCGCGAACCCGAGCGGGTCCTTCGTCGCCATCTGCCGCGCGAGCATCACGCCGACCGGCCCGGTCAGCCCGATCCGCAGCGCGTCGAAGCCGGCTGCCCGCCGTGCCGTGCCCACGAACCGGTAGACCGGCCCGTTCGTCGACAGCCGGCTGCCCGCGGTCAGCGTCACCGCGCGCAGCGGGCCCGGGAACGAGGCGCCGTGCAGCAGCTCGACCGGCTCCGGGCCGGCCGCGGCCAGCAGGATCCGGTCCGGGTCCACGATCCGCACGGCCGCACCCCGGCACTCGACGGTCTCACTCGGTGGCCTGAGGCGGTCGTCGGTCATGTGAACCTCCCTCTCCGATCGAGTCTGCCACGCAGCGGACGATCGGGCAGGATGTGACCATGCCGCTCGCCAGCCTGAAGGACATCTGCATCGACGCCTCCGACGGCGACCGCACGGCCGGGTTCTGGCAGCTCGCGCTGCACGCGCAACGGACGCCACACCGGACGCATCCGCAGTTCTGGTGGCTGACCCCCGGCATCGGGGACGCGCCCGTCGTGTGGATCAACGACGTGCCGGAGGCGCCGCCGCCGGTGAAGACCCGCGTGCACCTCGATCTGCGGCTCGGCACCGGCGAGACGATCGCGCCGCTGGTCGCGGCCGGTGCGACGGTGCTGCTGGAGCCGCGTCCGGACGAGAAGTGGTGGCTGATGCGGGACCCGGAGGGCAACGAGTTCTGCGTGTTCCCGCCGGACGGGCGACCGCCCCGCCTGTACGAGCTGGTCGTGGACGCCCGGGACGGCGCGGCCCAGGCCCGGTGGTGGCGCACGGTCCTCGGCGGGGACGTCGAGGAGTCCGGCGACTTCGCGGCCGTGACGGACGGCGCCGGTCAGACGTTCGAGAACTTCGTGTTCCGGAACGTGCCGGAGCCGAAAACCGTGAAGAACCGCCTGCACTGGGACGTGACGCTCACCGACGCCGCACCGGACGCGCTGGTCGCCGCCGGGGCCACCGTGCTGCGCGCACCGGACGACGAGAACCGCTGGTGGATCATGGCCGATCCGGAGGGCAACGAGTTCTGCGCGTTCCCGGCCGGGACTTAGGTCCTGTGCGACCGGTGCCCGTGGCCCTGCCGGGTCCCGGGCCTGCGCCGCGACACTGGTCATGGCAGTGAGAGTTCAGGAGGCACACCATGACGAGCCAGACCACCCGCACGGCCGCGACCGTGCTGGCCGAGGCCGCGGCGACGGCCGGGTTCGCGCCGTCGGTGCACAACACGCAGCCGTGGCGGTGGCGGGTGCTGCCGGACGCGCTGGAGCTGTACGCCGTACCCGAGCGGAAGGTGCTCTCCATCGACCCGGCCGGCCGGCTGCTCACGGTCAGCGTCGGCGCGGCACTGCACCACGCGGTGGTAGCGCTCGAGGCGCTGGGCCTCACCGCCTCGGTGGAGCGCTTCGACGGGCCGGAGCTGCTGGCCAGGATCACGCCGAGCGCGCCGTGCGAGGTCACACCGGCCGCGATGCGCCGCGTGCAGCACCTGCGGACCCGGCGCACCGACCGGCGGCCGACCCGGGACGAGGCCGTCGCACCGGCCGACCTGACCGCGCTGCAGCGGATCGTCGCCGACCACGGCGTGCAACTGCACCTGCTGGTCGACGACCAGGTCTACGAGCTGGCCGCCGCGGCCGGGCGCGCGGTCGAGGTGGCGGTGCGCGACCCGTTCGTGCAGCACGAGCTGGACTTCTGGAAGGCGAAGACGCTGCCCGCCGAGTCACTGCCGGAGACGCCGGTGCAGTCGACCGTGCCGAACCGGGACTTCGGCGAGCACGGCCGGCTGCCGATCGGCGAGGGCCACGACAACTTCGCGTCGTACGGGGTGATCTTCGGTCCCGACGACGAGCCGCGCACCTGGCTGCGGGCCGGTGAGGCGCTGTCCGCGGCGTGGCTGGCCGCGGCCGAGCGCGGCATCGGCGTGCTGCCGCTGTCCGGCGTGATCGAGGTCGACGTGACCCGCACGGCGCTGCGGATGACGCTGGCCGAGCTGGGCTACCCGTACCTGGTGGTGCGCCTGGGCCTGCCGGACACCGAGCATGCGGGACCGCCGGCCACGCCACGGATGCCGGCGGCACAACTGATCGACACGTCCGCCGTACGCTAGCGTTCGTGGCCGTAGACCAACCGCCCTCGCTCGGACTCGGGCCGCTGTCCCGGGTCCGCCTCGACGAACTGCTGCAGGAGATGCTCGACCGCGTCGGCGACGTGGTGGCCAGCCGGGAACGGTTGCGCGCACTGCTCGACGCGGTCGTCGGCATCAGCACCGACCTCGATCTGCGCAGCACGCTGCAGCGCATCGTGGAGGCCGCGTGCTCACTGGCCGGTGCGCGGTACGGCGCGCTCGGCGTGGTCGGGCCGGACCGCCGGCTGACCGACTTCATCACCCACGGCATGACCCGCGAGCAGGCCGCGCACATCGGCGACCTGCCGCACGGCCGGGGCGTGCTGGGCCTGCTGATACAGGACCCGCGCCCGGTCCGCATGCCGGACATCACCCAGCACCCGCAGTCGTACGGGTTCCCGGCCAATCATCCGCCGATGCACTCGTTCCTGGGCGTGCCGCTGCGCATCCGCGAGCACGTCTTCGGCAACCTGTACCTGGCCGACAAGCAGGGTGCGGCCGAGTTCACGGTGGACGACGAGGAGGTCGTGGTCGCGCTCGCGGCCGCGGCCGGTGTCGCGATCGAGAACGCCCGCCTGTACGCGATCTCGCACCGCCGCGAGCAGTGGCTGGCCGCGGCCGCGGAGATCACCGGCGTGCTGCTGTCCGAGGTCCGCCGCACCGACGCGCTGTCGCTGATCGCCCGCCGCGCACGCGAGGTGTCCGGCGCGCACCTGGTGCTGGTCCTGCTCTACGACGCGGACGCGGACCGGCTCACCGTCGAGGTGGTGGACGGCCACTCGTCCGTGTCCCCCGGCGTGCAGCTGGTGGCCAGCGAGACCGCGTTCCTGCCCGCGGTCACCGGCGCCGGCACCGTCACCGTCGACAGCCTCGCCAAGGCTGCGGCCTGGCCCGGCGACGTGCCCGGCGGCCCAGCGATGATCGCACCGCTGGGCAGCGCGGAGGCGTTGCACGGCGCGCTCGTGGTCGTGCACGACCCGGCCGCGATCCGGCACGACGACGATGACCTGACCATGCTCGGCACGTTCGCCGGGCAGGCCGCGCTGGCCCTGGAACGCGCCCGGGCGCAGGAGGAACGCGAAATGCTGGTGGTGCTGGAGGACCGCGAGCGGATCGCCCGCGACCTGCACGACGTGGTCATCCAGCGGCTGTTCGCCACCGGGCTGCACCTGCAGACCGCGATACCGCTGGCCGGCCGCCCGGAGGCCGGCGCCCGGATCAACGCGGCCGTCGACGACCTGGACAGCACGATCCGCGACATCCGCCGCGCCATCTTCGAACTGCGCACCCCGGTCGCGCCCGCCCTCCGCGCCGACCTCGGCGAGATGGTCGACGCGGCCGCGATCCCCCTGGGTTTCCGCCCCCGTCTGGACCTCTTCGGCCCGGTCGACAGCGCCGTCCCGGACGCGGTCCGGGACGACCTGCTGGCCGTGCTGCGCGAGGCGCTGTCCAACGTGGTCAAGCACGCGCGGGCCACGGTGGTCGAGGTCGGCGTGCGCGTCGCCGCCGGCCGCCTCACACTGACCGTCCTGGACAACGGCGTCGGCTGCCCACCCGACGCGGCCCGCAGCGGCCTGGTCAACCTCGGCGACCGCGCCACCACGCACGACGGCACCTTCGACCTCACCCCCGCACCCGCGCCGCACCCGTCCGGCACCCTCCTCACCTGGTCCATCCCCATCTGATGAGTGCCCGGGACGCGCGAAGCACAACGGACTCTCAGGAGGGAAAGCTCGTTCCCGTCAGTTCTTCCGACGTCGTCCAGAGGCGCTGAGCTACCTCATGCTGATCCCTGAAGGGCCGGTAGGGGCGCTGGATCCGCGGCGGGCCACCCAGGCCACCGGCACCGCCCGGTCCGACGAACTCGCCGCCCTTGATCTCGGGGGCCGTGGCGGCGTACAGAGCTGATTGCCCGGCGCTCTCGACGGTTCCGACCAGGATGCCCCGCGCCGACATCCAACGGATCATTCTGACGGTCGACGTGTCCCGCGCGCGGCCGACCTCAGGCCGCGCGGCCAGCAGGCTGGTCGGCGCCAGACCGGGGTGGGACACGTTGCTCGTGATCCCCCACCGGTTCGCCTTACTGCGGCGATCGAGCTCGAGACCGAACAGGGCCACCGCGATCTTGGACTGCGCATAGGCGCGGGAGCCCGAGTACGACCGTTCCCAGTTTAGATCGTCCCAATTGATCCCCCCGGCCTGGGCCGACGCGCTGGTCTGCGACACGACCCGTGCCTTTCCTTGCCGCAGCAGAGGAAGCAGGTGCGCGACGAGCGCGAAATGCCCGAGATGATTCGTGCCGAACTGTACCTCGAACCTGTCCCGGGTGAGCTGCCGGCTGGGCGGCGTCATGATGCCGGCGTTGTTGATGAGGACGTGGATCGGGGCCGCCTCCGCACGCAGCTGCTCGCCGAGCGCCGAGACCGACTCGAGCGACGAGAGGTCGAGCTCACGCAGTTCGAGCCTGGCCCGAGGCGCGTGATCGCGGATCGTCGTGATGGCGGCCTCACCTTTTCGCCGGTTGCGGACCGGCATGATGACCTCGGCGCCGGCGGCGGCGAGCGTGCGCGCGATGACGAGTCCCATTCCATCGCTCGCGCCCGTGACGAGAACGCGCTTCGCCGACATATCGGGGATGGTGATGTCTTGCTTCCGGGGTGACATGTGGTGCTCCTTGCGTACGTGTGAGTGTGGCTGGTGGCGCGGGTCAGGCGATGGCGCCGCCGGCGACCGTGAGCGTCTGTCCGCTCACCCAGCCGGCGAGGTCGCCGACGAAGTACTCGGCTGCATCCGCGACGTCTTCGGGCGTCCCGACGCGCCCGTCGATCCGGCCCATCTGCGCGTCCCCGGCGCGGAAGGCCTCGGCGCCGGCGGGGTCGGCGAAAACGCCCGCGCCGAGAATGCCGGTCGGCAGAATGGTGTTGACGGTAATGGCGCGCGAGGCCAGTTCGAGAGCGAGAATGCGGACGAACTGAGCCGCGACCACCTTGCTGGACGAATACAGGCCCAGCCCCGAGTACGGGAAGATCGTCGTCGTCGACCCGATCGAGATGAGGCGGCCGCCGTCGGTCAGCACTTTCGCCGCCTTCTGCAGGGTGAAGAACGCGCCTTTGGCGTTCACGCTGAAGAGCCGGTCGAAATCGTCTTCCGTCACGTCGGCCGCGAGCTGACCGACGACCTCGCGTCCTGCGTTCGCGACGACGATGTCGACCGAGCCGAACGTGGTGAGCGTCTCGTCGAAGAGCCGGTCGATGTCGGGCAACGACGAGATGTCGGCCTGCACGACGTGCGCCCGCCCGCCGGCCGCTTCGATCTCGCTCGCCGTGCGCCGTGCGTTCTCCTCGTCCGTCGAATAGTTGACGACGACATTCGCACCGAGCGAGGCGAAGCGCTTTGCGATTGCTTCGCCGATGCCGCGAGCGGATCCGGTGACTACAGCGACCTTTCCCGTGAGATCAGTCATGTCATTCCTCCTGAGTGGGTGCGTTCCTCCATGATCAGAGAGCCGCTTGCGACCAACCAGTGCATGTCATGCAGAGGAACGTCCGGGCCGGCGTGCGCGATCATGGAGCTACGCGACTGGCGTCGCACCGCAGGCGAGACATGGCTGAGACGACAGGGGGGAACTCCCGGTGTTCGACCGAGTAGGTATGGCCCGCTTTCTCAGGAGCCGCCGCGAGGCCCTCCAGCCGTCGGACGTCGGCATCTTCCCCGGCGCGCGCCGTAGGACACCCGGCCTGCGGCGTGAGGAGGTGGCCGCTCTGAGCAACATGTCGGCCGACTACTATTCACGCCTGGAACGCGCCGGCGGGCCGCAGCCGTCCGAGCAGATGGTCGCGTCGATCGCGCAAGGGCTTCATCTGTCACTGGACGAGCGCGACCATCTCTTCGTCCTCGCCGGGTATCGGCCTCCTGCGAGCGGGCGCGCAAGCGACCACGTCAGCCCGGGAATGATGCGGGCACTCGACCGGCTCACCGACACCCCGGCCGAGGTCTCGACCGAACTCGGCGAGACACTCCGCCAGACCCCACTGGGTGCGGCGTTGACCGGCGACACCACGCGGTTCACCGGGCCTGCGCGCAGCATCATCTACCGGTGGTTCACCGACGAGCGGCAGCGAGACTTGTTTCCGCCCGATCTGCACGAGCTCCATTCCCGTGCATTTGCGTCGGGCCTGCGGGCCGCGGTGGGTCGCGATGGAGCGAACTCGCGTGCCGCGCACATCTCATCTCTGCTGTTCAAGGAGAGTCGCGATTTCGCGGACTACTGGGATCGTTACGAGATCGGGGTGAAACTGAGCGAGACCAAGCGGCTGAATCATCCCGAGGTAGGGCTGCTCGAGCTGAACTGCCAGACCCTGCTCGACCCGGAACGCGCCCACCGGCTGCTCATCTACACGGCGGTTCCGGGGAGCGAGTCCTGGGACAAGTTGCGCCTGCTCTCGGTCATCGGAGTGCAACAGCGGGGCTGACCGCCGGGCGGCGCGGGAGCGGATCCTGTCGCCACTCGGGGCCGCTAGCGCCATCGTCCGCGACCGGGCCGTCATTCACGTCGTGGCACCGGTGAATCAGGCAGCCGGGAACGCGACAATCGGCAGAGCCATCACCCGCCGAACGCGGCGCGTGGCGAAAACCGGCCACGGAGAACCGGCGCGTGACGAGAACGGGCGCCAGAGGAACGCAACACCCCACGGAAGCCGGCGCCGGGGAGGCCGGCGCGCGGAGACCCGGCGGAAATCTGAAACCGGCGGGCGGAGTCCGGGGCGCAGCGGAACCGCGGCCGAAGGGGCAAAAAGGGTGGCACCCGCCCGGAGCCAGGGTTCCACGAACTCCTGACAGAGACCGGCGGCCGGCGGGCGCGGCGGAAACCCCGGCCGGCCAGCGCACGATCCGGCCGGAACCGGCGGCCGGACAGTGCAGGAACCGGCCGGAACCGGCGGCCGGACAGCGCAGGAACCGACCGGAACCGGCGGCCGGAGAACACAACACCCTGCGAAGGCCGGCGCCCGGGGCGCGGCGCGGTGGAGACCGGTGACCGGCGGAGGTCGCGTGGTCCTTCCCGGCCACGGCGGGACCGGCTCCGATGCCGCGGGCGGAGCGGAGCGCCAGCGGAGTCGGAGCCCTCGGCGAGGTTGGCCCGCGGGAGCGTACGGGCCGCAACCGGGCCGGAAGCGGGAAAATCGCCTTCCGTCAGTCCTTCGGGGTTTTGAAGGCGTTGCGGACCGCGCCGAGCCAGCGTCGCTGCAGGTGCCGAAGTCTCGGCTGGGCGACCGGGACGCGGAAGCTCTGCGCGGCCTGGCCGGCGCGGGTGACGTGGCCGGACTCCGGCGTGATCGCGACGACCTGGGAGAGGTCGCCGGTCTCCTCGTTGCGGCTGAGCCGGTGGTAGGCGAGCGCGCCGACCGCGACCGGGAGTTCCGGCTGCTCCGGGACCGACGGCGTGGTGCCGAGCCGGGCGTAGAGGCGCGCGGAGACCAGCGGCATCCGGCTCGACCCGCCGACCAGCATCAACGAGTTCAGCAGGAACGACGACACGCCGGCCGCCTCGACCACGCGCCGGGTCTCCTCGACCGCGCGGGCCACCAGGGGCTCCGCCACGTGCTCCAGTTCCTCCCGGGTCAGGTGCAACGGCCGGTCCCAGCCCGGCACCCGGACCGTCACGGCCGAGTTGCGGGACAGCGCCTCCTTCGCGCCGCGCACCTCGGTGCGGAAATCCTGGCGTGACCGCAGTTCCACGGCCGTACGCGGGCGGAACAGCCGCTTCCACGTCTCCGGGTCGCGGCGGGCCAGATGCCGGCGCAGGTGGTCGAGCAGCGCCAGGTCGATGTCGACGCCGCCGAGGTCGGCCAGGCCGCCGGTGCTCGCCACCTGCCAGCCGTTGATCTCCCGGCGCACGACCGTGACGTCCAGCGTGCCGCCGCCGAAGTCGAAGACCGCGATCGAACCACCGAACGGTACGTGGTGCCCCTCCACCTGCGTGCAGTAGACCGCGGCCGCGACCGGCTCCTCGAGCAGCCGCACCTCGCCCATGCCGGCCCGGCGTGCCGCGTCCGTCAGCATCTCCCGGTGCTGCCGCCCCCAGCCGACCGGGCAGGTCAGCAGCGCGCCGTCCGGGTTCACCCCGGCCATCCGCGCCTCGTGCGCGACCCGGGACAGCACCGCGCTGAGCAGCAGCACCACCGGCACCTCGACGCCGCCGAGCGGGATCGACCCCTCACCGACACGCCGCTTCGGGTGCGGTTCGAACCGGACCGGATCGTTCGCACCGAGCCGGGTCGCCTCCAGTCCGGTCACGATGTTGCCCTCGGCATCCAGGTAGACGCCCGAATCCATGAGCGAATACCCGTCGAACAGCAGCGTGCGAGGCGCTTCCCCGGGCTGCCCGACGACCGCGACCGTGTGGGTCGTGCCCAGATCCACCGCCAGCTGCGACGGACTCTCCACTGCTGTCTCCCCCACCCGTTCCCGGCCAGCGCGCCGCCGCGCCGCCGGGATGGTACCCACGGACCCAGCCCCGCAGCTAGAGACCACACTGATGGGTGATCAACTTAAGCGACGACCACCGCACCGACCGTCATCCCTCCCGCGCACGCTATCGAAATCCCGGCCCGATCACATCCCGTGAGCGGGGTGGAAAACTGAGCGGCCGCTCAGGAGGGGTGTTGTGGCCGCCGGGTGCTCGGGTCCTGCGGACGACCGGTACCGGGTGCGGGCGGCGGTAAGGTCGTGTGCACCGCCCGGCAGCGCGGGTGAGGCCGGGATCCATTCCCCGTGCGGGCCTCCGCACACGTAACGCCATGCGGTCGCCAGCCCGACACCGAACCCGTCGGCGAGGCGGGCCTACGTGTCGCCATAACGCGGATGCGCCAGGGCGAGCGGGACTTGGACGCGGGGTTGTGAGACGCCGGTGAACCGAGGCCGCGACGCAATCCGGCGAACCTCAGGAATGCGCCCCGGCGCGGTCGTCATCGTGCGCCGCGGTACCCAGCACCGAATCCAGCCCGGTCACCTCAAGGATCCGGCGCAATTGGGCGGTGATCCCCGTCATCGCAAAAGTGGCCCCAAGACCGCGGGCTTCCTGGCTGATATGAATCAGCGCGCTCAACCCCGATGAGTCGCAGATGTACAGCCCGGACAGATCGAGGGAGAGTGACGAGATACCCGGGGTGAGGGCTCGGCCGGCGTGGTCGACTAATTCTTCGGCGGTGTCGAAGTCGAGGTCGCCGGAGAGGGACAGGATGACTGTCGTCTTGTCCGGGTGACTTTGGTGGATACGTAGCGGGGAATCGTCGATCATCGCTCCGGCCTTGTGATGTCCTGGCCCGGAGAAATACCCGTGGCCAGTTCCGCTAAACCCGATTTCAACAGTTCCCCGGCGCGGGGGAAGTCGCGGAGGTCGGTGCTGAGCAGGTCGAGGCAGACCGTCAGTGCCGAGGCGGGGACGCCGCGGGCGGCCAGCACCGCGGCGGTCCAGGTGAGGAAGTCGGTGAAGACCGTGGCGTCGTCGACGTAGAGCGCGGCGGCGAGGAAGTCGACGATGTGCGTTACGTCCTCGGCGGTCGCGTCGGCCTGGCGGGCGTCGTAGGCGCGCATCGGCGGGTACGCGTCACGGAGCCGGTCCAGCACGCCGGAGATGATCCCGTGGCGTTGCCGGACGAGCTGCGTGTACTCCTCGTCCGCGAGGTGGGCCAGGTCGTCGTGCGGGGCGCGGGCCGGTGGGTTCCAGCCGGAGTCGAGGATGTCCGCGGCGTCGGTGGCGGTCGCGGCCCAGCCGTCCGCGCCGAGCAGGCGCGCGTGCCGGCCGTCGGCGCCGAAGCCGCGGCCACCGGCGAGCACCGGTACGCCCACGGCCTGGCACGCGGTGAGCGTGGCGTGGGCGCGCGGCAGCCGGGTGGGTAGCGCGCAGCTGAGCGCGACCACGTCCGGACCGGTCTGGTGCAGGTGGGTGACCAGGTGCGGGCCGGGCACGTTCGCGCCGAGGAAGTCGACGCGCCAGCCGCGCAGCCGCAGCACCTCGCCGAGCAGCCGGGGCGGGAGCGCGTGCCATTCGCCGTCGGTGCAGGCGACCGTGATCCGGCCGAGCGTGGGCCGGGGTGCGGCGCGGGCGACGAGTGCGGCTATGGCGCGTTCGCTGGTGGCGGTGGCGCCGTGCTCGCGCGCGACCGACCACTCGTTCGCCGCCCACAGCTCGCCCACGCGCACCTGGGCGGGCGCGATCAGGCCGAGCAGCAGCTGCTCGGGGTCGGCGCCGTTCTCCCACAGCGTGAGCACCAGGTCGGTGGCGCCCCATTCGTCACCGGCGCCGATGAGTTCCAGGTACTGCTCGTCGACGCCGTGCCGCAGCGGCGTGGTCGCCGTCATCGGGCACGCCGGAAGCTCGCCGGATGGTATCCGTTCTCCGATATGCGCGGTGGTACCCGCACGGCCAGCATCGCGATGTCGTCGTGCCCGGCACCGTTGATCCAGTCGGAGACGAGCTGTTCGAGCCGTTCCACGACCGCGGCCGCGGGCATGTCGCGGCAGCTGGCGAGCGAGTCGGCGAGCCGGTCCTCGCCGTAGGCGTCCCGGCCGCCGACGCCGCCGCGCGCCTCGAACAGGCCGTCGCTGTAGAGCAGCAGCAGGTCGCCGGGGCCGAGCCGGACGGTCGCGGTCTCCACCCGGATCGGGCCGGTGACGCCGATCAGCGTGCCCCTGGCCGGGACCGCCTCGACACCGCCCCGGGCGCGCAGGATCAGCGGTGGCGGGTGCCCGCCGGACGCGGCCGTGACCCGCCAGCCGTCACCGTCGCGGACCATCGAGGCCAGCACCATGGTGACGAACCGGGTGCGGTCGCGCGGGTCCATCAACGCCTGGTTGAGCACCCGCAGCAGCGGTTCCGGGCGGCCCTCCAGCAGCCGCAGCGCGCGCAGCGTCTGGCGTACCTTGCCGGCCAGCACGGCCGCCTTCGGTCCCTTGCCGACCACGTCGCCGAGCACCACCATGGTCTCCGCGTCCGTGCCGGACGGGGAGAGCGAGGGCGTGCGCGGGTACGCGTCGTAGAAGTCGCCGCCGATCCGGGCCGCGTCCTTGGCCGGCCGGTATGCCCCGGCCAGCTCCAGCCCGTCGATGTGCGGCAGGTCCGGCGGCAGCAGGTCGGCCTGCAGGATCGCGGTCGTCTCCACCTGGTCCTGGTAGAGCACGGCCGCGGAGATCGCACCACCGGCCCGGGCCGCGAAGATGCGGGCCTGCAACTCCTCGGACTCGGCGAACGCGCCGGGTGCACGCCGGGCCAGGATCAGCGCGCCGGCCGGCACACCGTTGCCGGGCAGCGGCGTGACCAGCAGCGCGCCGATCTCGCCGAACCCGGCCGGAAGCAGCGACGCCGGCACCTGGGTCTGGTCCAGCCAGCGGCTCGGCACCGGCGGGAACCCGGCGAGCGCCTCGGACAGGCCGGGCACGCTCTCCGCGTCGCGTTCCTTCATCACGCCGGTCTCGAAGCGGCTGCCGGTGACCGCGCGCACCCACTCGACCCGGTGCCGGGCCGGGGGCAGCACGACCACGGCCGCGTCCGCCAGGTGCGCGGCGGCCAGCTCGACCGTGGTGCGCACGCACCGGCCGCGGTGCAGCGAGGCGGAGAGCCGGCGGCTCGCCTCGACCAGGAACGCGGTGCGTTCCCGCTCCTCGGCGATCGCGGCCAGGCGGGCCGTCTCGTCCGTGCAGTCGTGCACCGTCCACACGTCGTGTGCGTCGTCGACCGGCTGGCGTCGTCCCCGCAGCGGGCGCCCGTGCAGCTCGCGGTCGAACGAGTCCGGGTCGTCGGTGATCTCCCGGATGGTGAGCAGGCCGGGCAGCAGACGGTGCGCGGCGGCGTTCGCGAGCAGTATCGTGCCCTGGTCGTCACAGAGCAGCACCGCTTCCGCGGTGGCATCGAGTACGGCGTGCAAGAGGTGGGTCGGCGGTGGCGTGCTGACGTTCCGTATCCCCGTCACGGCGTTCTCCTCCGGTTCCGGGTGTCGGTTTTGCGTCGTTCAGCGCGGTCAACGGCCAGCCTACGCCCTACTTGCCTGGCGGCAACTGTCGCGCCTAACGGTGACGGTTCTCACCGCAACCCGTTACAGATCGATGTCGACGACGATCGGCGCATGGTCGGACGGCCCCTTCCCCTTGCGCGCCTCGCGGTCGACGTACGCGTCGGTGACCCGCGACGGCACCGGCTCGGTCGCGTACACCAGGTCGATCCGCATGCCCTTGTTCTGGTGGAACATGCCCGCGCGGTAGTCCCAATAGGTGAACGGCCGGTCTCCCTTGAGCGGCCGCGGCACGATGTCGTGCAGACCGCGACGTTCGCGCAGAGCGGCCAGCGCGTCCCGTTCCGGCTTCGTCACGTGGGTCGAGCCGGCGAACACCGCGGGGTCCCACACGTCGTCGTCGGCCGGGGCGACGTTGAAGTCCCCGCAGACCGCGAGCGGAGCCGGTTCGCGCTCCAGCGCCTCGGTCAGCCGGGCGAGCCAGAGCAGCTTGTACGCGTAGTGCGGGTCGTCCGGAGTGCGGCCGTTCGGCACGTAGACCGACCAGACGCGCAGCCCGCCGCAGGTCGCGGACACCGCGCGCGTCTCCTGCGCAGCCTCGTCCGGAAAGCCGGGGTCGCCGTCGAAGCCGGTGCGCACGTCGGCCAGCCCGACGCGGGACAGTACGGCCACGCCGTTCCACCGGCCGTCGCCGTGCACGGCGGCCTCGTACCCGAGCGCAGTGATCTCCTCGTGCGGGAACTGCCCGGCCGAGACCTTGAGCTCCTGCAGGCACAGCACGTCCGGCCCGGTCGCCGCCAGCCACTCGAGCAGCCGGGGCAGACGGGCCTTGACGGAGTTGACGTTCCAGGTGGCGAGCCGCATGGGTCCCACAGTGCCCTATGCCGGGATGATCACGCTCTCCACGGTGCGGCGTGGCGTGGTGGCGCCCGGGTCCGCGTAGCCGATCCGCACCACCATCTGCGGCGGGCCGGACCGGCCGAGCGCGAGCCGCAGCTGCTCACGTGCGGCCGGCACCTCGATCGGCTGCGACACCATCGACGCGGCCAGGCCCGCGTCGGTGATCGTGAGCAGCAGCTTCTGCAGCGCCTGACCGGCCGCGATCTGCTCGGTCGCGGTGTCCGCCGGTGAGCCGAGCACCGCGACCAGCGGCTCCGGCTCCGGGGTCGCGTCCCGGTCCGGCACCGCGCCGCGGAAGTCGCGCCGGGGCAGGATGTCCGTCGGGTCCGCCTTCGGTCCCGCGGCCTCCGGCGGCACGCCGTCGAAGGACGGCGCCGGGCGGGTCCACGCCTCGATCTCCGCGCGGTACTCGTCGTTGCGCCGCAGCACCCGGTCCGCGCTGTGCGCGATCTCCGCGACCGCGGTCACGGCCGGGGTGCCCACGATCAGGTCGAGCCAGCCGCCCTCCGAGCGCACCGCGTCCAGCATCCGGGCCCGGATCGACGCCGGCACCGGCTGCGCCGAGAACCGGCCACGCGTGCTCCGCCGCCTCGGCACGGCCGCGAGCAGCGCCAGCTCGGTCCGCGTGGGCGGCCGGGGCGGGCCCGGCACCAGCCGCGCCACCAGGTCCGCCTCGCCCGGCACCGGCCGGATCACGCCGTCCGCCGGCCGCCCGCGGCCGGCCAGCGCCAGCCGCGCGTTGCCGAGCGCGGCGCCGCACGCGATCCGCACCGCCCAGCCGGTCGGGTCCGCGATCGGCAGCCGCCGCGCCGGGTCCGACCGGATCTCGATCGCGCCACCGGACAGCCGAAACCGCCACGGCTGCGTATTGTGCTGCGACGGCGCCCGCACGGCCGCGGCGACCGCGGCGGCGAGATCCTCCGCCCGATAGCCGTCCGGCGCCGTGGGGGCGGCGTCCGCCGCCGGCGAGATCCGGACCATGGCACACCTCCTGAACGTGTTCCCTCCACTCTGACCTGCGCTGCGAGCAGCATTCAGGGCCGAAAGACCTTTAATGATCCGCCCGCTTCCGGCATGGCCGGGTTCCGCACGCTCCCACGGGCACCGGTCGTCGACGGCACTCCTCCCCGCACGTCTCGTCGTGGGTGACGGCGCCGCATCGAGTCCGGACAATGCGTCCATGCAGGTTGTCGCGTGGTCGGTGGAAGCGGTCTCATCGGGGCACATGTCGTCAGCGTGCTGACCGCGCGGGGGCACGACGTCACCGCCGTGGCGCGCACCGCCCGGCCGGACGTGCAGCGTGTGCTGGACGCGGGGACCGCCTCGGTCGCGGACCTGCGCGCGCTGCTGCGCGGTACGACGGCGTGGTCTACGCGGCGCGGACGGACGAGCAGAAGCCGGTGCCGAGACCGGCCCACCCGGCGTTCCGGGCGAACATGGTCGACCCGCTGGTCCGGCTGTTCACCGCGACCCGCGCGGAGGGGCTGACCCGGGGCGTGCTGATGGGCTCCTACTACACGTGTTTCCACCGGCTGCATCCGGAGTGGCGGCTGCCGGAGCGGGGCGGCACCGCCGCGGTCTCCGCGCGCAGCGTCGCCGAGACCGCGGCCGACGCGCCGGACCGGGGCGGCGGCGCGGACCTCCCGGTCGCGGACGAGAACCTGACCTGGCGCGAGCTGTTCGCCCGGATGGCCGCGGCGACCGGCCGCGCCCGGCCGGTCCGCCGTCTCCCGGGTTCCGCGGTCACGCTCCCGGCCGCGGTCGGCGGCGCGCGCACCAGGCTGGCCAGCCGGGAGACCGGCCTGGACATCGCCGCGTTCGCCCGGCTCGCGCGGCGCAACCTGTACATCGAGCCGGTCAGCGGCCGGTCCCTGGACGCCGCGATCCGCGAGACCGTGCACGCGGGCTGAGTTCAGCGGACCACGTCGAAGACCTGCTTCTGGATCCCGTTGCCGTAGACCTCGTGCTCGGCGAGCCGCAGCGCCGTCAGGTCCTTGTCGGCCGTGCTGAACAGGCGCTTGCCGGCGCCCAGCAGCAGTGGGAAGACCAGCAGGTGATAGCGGTCGACCAGCCCGGCGTCGGCGAGTGCGGCGCCGAGCGTGGCGCTGCCGTGCACGATGATCGGGCCGCCCTCGGTCTCCTTCAGCGCCGCCACCTCGTCCAGCGAGCGCAGGATGGTCGCCGGCCAGCGCTCGTCCGGCGCGGCCAGCGTGGTGCTGACGACGTACCGCGGCATGCTGTTGTAGCCCTTGAAGTCCTCGGTCATGGTCGGCCAGACCGGGGCGAACGCCTCGTAGGACCGGCGGCCGATCAGCATCGCGCCCGCCTCGTCCTGCTCACGAGCCTTGATCTCGTACGCGGCCGGGTCGAACTCCACGCCCTTGAACGTCCAGCCGGAGTTGCGGTAGCCGGGCTCGCCGCCCGGCGCCTCCATGACACCGTCCAGCGACACGAACGCGGTGACGATCAAGGTACGCATCAGAGTCTCCTCACGTAGGTTGCTGATGCTACGTCGAACGGCACCGGCACCTACTCGACATGCCCCACGGATCACCGAGGACGTGTCCGAAAGATCACCTATGTCGACCCGACGGGGAACGAAAGCGGGTCCGGCGGCGTGCCGGCGGAATAAGAAAAGGGCGATTAATTGCATTTCGATTTGCGTGGTGGTCAATCGCCAGACGCCTCAAAGCGATTGTCCTTTGTGCCCCCCAGCCATCTGCCACCTGGCTGATCGCGGCACCGCACCACCCCCGTTTTAGCAGCTAGACGACATGATCCCGGATCTCGTCAACCGTACCTCGGACAGAGGGTTGCGCCCCGCCTGTAATCGTGGCAATACTCGTTGTCTGAGCAGGAGGTGGGCGTAGTCATGACTGATCTTGGGTGGCGAGAGGCAGCGGACGAAAGAGAATTCCGCGCCACGCTCAAAACGCTACAAGAAAAGCGCGGCCTGAGTAACAAGGACCTTGCCGCGGCCATGCAGTTCCACCCGTCGTACGTGAGCCACATCGTCAGCGGCCGCTGCGCACCCACGCCGAACTTCGCGATGCGCGCGGACGCGGTGCTCGGCGCGGACGGTGAGCTGCTCAAGCTCTGCGCCAAGGCGCGGCACGGCGAGCCCGGCGACCCGGCCCGGCGCGCGGTCATCGCGCGCGAGGCCGAACTGCCGGCGGCCGGCACCTCGGAGCTGATCGTGGAGCGCGAGGAGGCCTCGGTCCGCTACGACGAGACGTACCGGCGCTACCAGATCTCGATCCGCCGGCACCTGCTGAACCGCACGTCCGCGCCGGTCACCTGGTTCCCGGCGCACGTCGCGCCGGACGCGTCCCCGGACGACTACCAGGCCGCGAAACGCCTCTACACCGCACAGCCGATCAGCGACCGCGACCTCGGTTTCTACGCCCGGTACAACGGCCGCCCGGTCACCTGGGAGGTCGAGCGGGTCAGCGAGTGGCGCCGCGACATCGCGATCCGCTTCCGCCGCTTCGGCCTGCACGAGCCGATCTATCCCGGCGAGCGCGCCACCGTCGAGTACGGCTACCGCCTCCCGGAGACCCACTGGGGCGACTGGTTCGAGCGCGAGATCCGATGGCTGACCAAGCAACTGGTGGTCCGCCTCGAATTCCCCCGCCACCTGTCCATGCACGTCGCCGGCGAGTTCTCCTCGATGAGCGGCGACCGCCCCCTCGACCCACCCGCCACGGTCACCCCGCTCGGCGACCTGGACCGTTTCGAGTGGCGCAGCGACACCCCGCTCAAACCGGGCGTCTCGGTCCGCTTCGCCTGGACCGTCACCGCCGCCACCCCGGCCCGCCGCCACGATTTCCTGGTGGCCGCCTGACCGTCACCCACCGCCGGCCCGGGCGCCCCGCTCCGGACGCCGCCCCACCATCCGCGACAACGGCGGCAGCCACCCGCCGCCACGTGGACGTCGGCGAACCGCATCAGTCGTCGAACTCGAAGCCCTGCGCCTCCGCGTTCGTGACGATCAGGCGGGCGCGGACCGCGTCGGTGGCGACCGAGGCCAGGTGGGTGGCCAGTTCCTCCAGCGCGGCACGGTCGGCGCCGTAGGCGCAGAACATGCTGCCCTCCGGGTCGTAGCGGAAGCGGCCCTCCAGGTGCGGGGCGTCGGAGCGGACGACGAGCTGTGCCACGCCCTCCCAGAAGTAGCCGTTCGGCTCGTGGCCGAGCTCCTCGATGACCTCGTCGACCGGCGTGCTGCCGGCGTGCAGGATCAGCGAGTAGGCACCGGGCTTGGTCTCGATCAGACTCAATGGATCCACCGGACCATGGTCGCATCCCGGGTCGGCACGCCGGGAGATCCGATTGGCGAGTCCACCCGCGCGGGGTCGGCTGATCGTCCGCGGCGGGTGGTGGCGATGGCGTACGCTCGCGGCGCACCGAGCAGGAGGAGAAACGACGTGACCAGCGCATATTCCCCGGTTCCCGAGCTCAACCGGCTGATGGACCTCCAGGACGAGGTGGGGTACGGCGAGTACGCCGACGGCTTCAGCCTGGACGACTGGGACGACAAGTCCGGTCTCGAGGCCGGCTGGTCGAAGGATCCGGAGTTCCTGGCCGCGCTGATCCCGTTCGCGCGGGCGACCGACGGCGGCTCGTTCTACGCGCTGTGGAAGGTCGACGACCGGGCCGATCTCGCCACGCTGCCGGTGGTGGTGTTCGGCGACGAAGGCGGCCAGCACGTGGTGGCCCGGAACCTGCGTGAGCTGTTCCGGATCGCCACGTTCGACGCGGAGCCGATGGTGGACTGGGACGGCGTCACGTTCTACCGGGCCGCGGACGACGCGCACCGGGATTCCCACGAGGACTTCGTGGCCTGGCTCGGCGAGGAGCCGGTCACCGACCCGGGCGCGATCGTGGCGGCCGCCCAGGCGGAGTACGGCGAGCGCTTCGCCGCGTTCACCGCGCGGTTCCTGGAATAGCGGATTCCCAGGTGGCGAACATCGCGGCGTAACGGCCGCCGGCGGCGATCAGCGCGTCGTGCGGGCCGGACTCGACCACCCGGCCGTCCTCGACGACCAGGATCCGGTCCGCGCGCCGCGCCGTGGAGAGCCGGTGCGCCACCAGGATCGCGGTGCGCCCGGCCAGCAGCCGGTCCAGCGCGGCCTCCACCCGCAGCTCGGAGCGCAAGTCCAGGCTGGAGGTCGCCTCGTCCAGCACCACGATCCGCGGCTCGGCCAGGACCGCGCGGGCCAGCGCGATCAGCTGCCGCTCGCCGGACGAGACGGACTGGCCGCGCTCGTGCAGGAAGCCGTCCAGGCCGACGCGCGCGACCAGGTCGTCCAGCCCGACCGCGGTGACCGCGTCCATGATCTCGGCGTCGCCGGCGTCCGGCCGGGCGAACGCGAGGTTGTCCCGCAGCGACGCGGCGAACAGGAACGGCTCCTGCGGGACCACGCCGACCTGCCGGTGCAGCGACGGGAGCGACACCGTGCGCAGGTCGTGGCCGTCGATCTCGACCGTGCCGGACACCGGGTCGTAGAAGCGCGCCACCAGCTTGGCGATCGTGGACTTCCCGGCGCCGGTGGGTCCCACGCACGCCACGGTCTCCCCCGGCGCGATCCGCAGCGACACGCCGGTCAGCACCGGACGCCCGCGTTCATAGGCGAAGTCCACAGCGGCGAACGTGATCTCGCCGCGCACCTCTGGAAGATCAAATTCCCCCGAGGGTACGCCGGGCGGCGTGCTCAGCAGGCCGCGCAGCTTGCCGATCGCGGCGCGGGCCTGCTGATAGTTCGTGTACAGCTGGACCAGCTGCTGCACCGGCAGGAAGAACGCGTTCAGATAGAGCACGAACGCGGTCAGCTCGCCGATCGACAGCTCGCCGCGCAGCACCATCCGGCCGCCGATCCAGAGCAGCGCGGCCAGTCCGAGCAGCCCGATCACGGACGTGCCGGGGCCGTAGACCGCGTTGATCCGGCCGGTCGCGTCGTTCGCGTCCCGGTACGCGCCGACCACACCGCGATGCGCGAGCACGTGCCGGTGCTGCTGGCCGTACGCGGTGATCACCCGCACGCCGTAGAGGCTCTCGGACAGGTGCGCGAACATCGCCGCGATGCTGTCCCGCTGCCGGTTGTAGGTGTCGTCGGCGGCACGCCGGAACCACAGCGTGAGCGCGAGCAGCGGCGGCACCACGATCAGGAACGTGAGCGCGGCCAGCCCGGCGTCGTAGCGCACCAGCACCGCGGTGACCACGACCATGGTCAAACCCTGGATCAGGAACTGCGCGAACCCCTCCTGGAGCAGGTGTTGCAGCGCCTCGACGTCCGAGGTCATCCGGGTCATGGTGACGCCGGCCCTCTCCCGCGTGTAGTAGTCCAGCGACATCCGCTGCAGCTGGGCGAAGACGCGGACGCGCAGGTCGCGGGTGGCGTAGGCGGCCAGCCGGCCGCTCTGCCGGATCCGGGCGCCGGTCGCCACGCCGGTGAGCACGACCGCGAGCAGGAACGCGACCGCGCTGGCGACCAGCACCGGGGCGCTGCGGGCGACGATGCCGTGGTCGATGCCGATCTGCACCAGGTACGGCCCGGACTGCAGCAGCAGCGCCTCGGCCAGCACCGCGACCGCGGCCACGACCAGCAGGCGCGGGCGGCGGGACAGCAGCGACCAGAGCGAGACGCGCCCGCCGTCCGGCGCGAACGAGAACGGCTCGTGCGCGGGCCGCACCGGCGGCTCGGTGGCCTCCAGCCGGGCCACGCCGTCGGCCAGCTCGGGCGGGATTCCGGCGAACGGCAGGCCCTGGTTGCGCGCGGCCTTCCCGGCGCCGCTGCCGGAGAAACCGCCGGGCGAGCCCGACCCCGGGCCGCCGCCGGGACCGCCGAAACCACCGCCGAACATGCTCACGCGGTCTCCTCGGCGGCGGCGAGCGCCGTCTCGTCCGCGGTCGCGCGGGCCGTCTCCTCCGCAGCAGCGAGGGCCGTCTCTCCGCGGTCGCGAGGGCCGCGAGCACCGCGGCGTACCGTGGCTCGGTCCTCAGCAGTTGATCGTGGGTGCCGTCCGCGACGATCCGGCCGTGGTCGACCAGCAGCACGCGCCGTGCCAGGGCGATGGTGGCCGGCCGGTGCGCGACGATGATCGTGGTGCGGCCGCGCAGCAGCCTGCGCAGCGCCTCGTGGATGCGGTGCTCGACCGCGACGTCGACCGCGCTGGTCGCGTCGTCCAGCACCAGCACCGGCGGGTTGACCAGCAGCGCCCGCGCGATCGCGACGCGCTGCCGCTGCCCGCCGGAGAGCGTGTAGCCGCGTTCGCCGACCACGGTGTCGTACCCGTGCTCCAGGGCCTGGACGAAGTCGTCGGCCCCGGCGGCGCGCGCCGCGGCCCGGACCTCCGCGCGGCTCGCGTCCGGCCGGCCGAACGCGATGTTCGCGTGCACCGTCTCGGAGAACAGGAACGGCTCGTCCGGCACGATCCCGATCTGGTCGCGGAGCCGGTCCAGACGGTAGTCGCGCACGTCCCGGCCGTCGATCGTGACGGATCCGCCGGTCACGTCGTAGTAGCGGGCGATCAGCCGGCCGATCGTGGACTTGCCGGACCCGGTCGCGCCGACCAGCGCGACCGTCTCACCGGCGCGGACGTCGAGATCGAGGCCGTTCAGCGCGCGGGTGCCGTCCGGGTAGTCGAACCGGACGTCGTGGAACCGCACCGCACCGCTGATCGCCGTGTCGAGTCCGTCCGGCGGCGACTCGATGTCCGGCCGGGTGTCCAAGATCTCGTAGATGCGCTTCGCGGACGCGGCCGCGCGCTGCCCCAGCATGATCATCATGCCGAGCATGCGGAACGGCGGCTGGAGCATCAGCACGTACGAGTTGAACGCCACGATCGTGCCCACGGTGGCGCTGCCGTCGATCACCATCAGGCCGCCGAGGAGCAGCACCAGCGCCAGGCCGAACCGCGGCAGGTTGTCCAGCACGGGATTCCACCGGCTGCGGATCGCCGCGTCGCGCATGTAGACCCAGCGCACCCGGTCCGCGGCCGTGGCCAGCGCGTCCACCTGGCGCTGCTCGGCCGCGAACGACTTGACGATCCGTACGCCCTGGATGTTCTCGTCGACCACGGTCGCGAGCCCGGCCAGCCGCGCCTGGATCACCCACGACACCGGGAACATCGCCCGCCGCATGCGCAGCCCGAGCACACCGATCAGCGGCATCGTCGCCATCGCCACGCACGCCAGCGGCACGTTGATGGTCAGCATCAGCCCGAACGCGACCAGCGCGATCGCGCACTGCACCACGATCGACGGGCCGAACGCCAGGTACATCTGCACCGCGCGAATGTCCGCACTGGACCGGGACATCAGCTCGCCGGACTGCACCCGGTCGTAGAACGCGTACGGCATGCGCATCAGGTGCGTGTAGACGATGGTGCGGAGGTCGTACTCCATCTCGTACGCGGTGCGCAGCAGATACAGCCGGGCCAGGAAGTTGATCACGCCTTGGGCCAGCGCCAGCCCCATGATCTGCCAGACGAACGGCTCCAGGGCGGCCGCGCGCGCCACCAGCGCCGTGTCGATCCCGCGCCGTACCAGATCCGGGATCTGCACCTGCACGATCAGCCCGGCGAACGACAGCACCAGCGACGAAACCAGCAGCCCCCGGTGCGCCCGCACGATCGGCGCGGCCCGCCGCAGCCAGCCCTTCGTGACATCCGGATCGATCCCGGCCCTGGGCGCCCGCCGTGGTGACGAGTCGGTCACTTATCGTCCACCATGGGCCCAGCTTAGGGCCTGGGTCAGCCCTTGTGCTCGCCCAGCAGCCGGGTCGCGAGGACGGCGGCCTGGGTGCGGCGCTCGAGACCGAGCTTGGCCAGGACGCTGGAGACGTAGTTCTTCACGGTCTTCTCGGCCAGGAACATCTTGCCGGCGATCTCCCGGTTCGTCAGGCCCTCCGCGACGTACTCCAGGATCCGGCGCTCCTGCTCGGTCAGCGACCGCAGCTCCCGGGGCTCCTCCACGCCGGTGCGGATGCGCTCCAGCACCCGCTGGGTGACGGCCGGGTCGAGCAGCGACTGCCCCTGTGCCACCCGGCGCACCGCGTCGACCAGGTCATTGCCGCGGATCTGCTTCAGCACGTAACCGGACGCACCCGCCATGATCGCGGCGAACAGGGCCTCGTCGTCCTCGTACGACGTCAGGATCAGGCCCTTGATCGAGGAGTCGACGGCCCGCACGTCCCGGCACACGTCGATGCCACTGCCGTCCGGCAGCCGGCCGTCCAGGATCATCACGTCCGGCCGCAGCGCCGGAATCCGCCGGGCCGCCTCCTGAGCCAGGCCGGACTCACCGACGATCTCGATGTCATCGGCCGCCCCGAGGAGGTCGGCGATGCCACGGCGCACGACCTCGTGGTCGTCGAGCAGAAACACACGAATCACCCCTCCTTTCTACCGGGCCGGACGGGAACCGGGACAGGGCCGAAGGTCCCTTCGGAAGATCAAAATCTCGATGTTCCCGCTTCCGGCGCGGCACGGTCCGCATGCTCCCGCGGGCAACGGTCGTCGCTGCGCTCCTCCCTGCCGGTTTCGCGGGACAAGAGCCAAAGCCGGCACGGTTGATCGCGGTGCCGGCCGATTACTCGCGGCGGAGGCGGTGCGAGGCGCGCGGCGGGCCGGCAACCAGAAGAACGCCCAGCGCAAGCGACACCGCACAGCGAGCAGCGCGGCACAGCGAGCAGCGCGGCACAGCGAGCAGCGCGGCACAGCGATACCCACCACGCTGCGCTGCTGCCCATTGAGCCACCGCGATCGTGCAGGCCGTCCACGCTGTCGAAGCCGACCGCCGCACAGGATGGAAGGCGCAACGGCAGCGGCCTGAGTAACACCTGCGGTGGCGGTTGGCAGCTCGTCAGCACGTCCCCTGCGAGAACACGCATCGCGTGGTGACGCCCGGCGTGGCTGCGGCGGATGCCCGGAACGGCCGGGCATCCGCCGGGAGTGGTCAGTAGCGGAAGCCGGACACCGCGGCGCGCAGGTCGCCGGAGATCCGGGCCAGGTCGCCGGCGGCGGTCTCGGTGGCGTGGGCGGCCTCGCGGGTGGCGGCCGTCACCTGCACGACCTCGCCGATCTGGCTGCTGATCTGGGAGGTGCCGCCGGCGGCGCGGTTCAGGTCGGACGTCATGCCGTTCGTGGTGGCGCTCTGCTCCTCGACGGCGGACGCGATCGTGTTCTGGTAGTCGTTGATCCGGCCGATGATCTCGCCGATGCCGGAGATCGACTCGACCGCGGTGCGCGTGTCCACCTGGATCGCCTCGATCCGGCGGCTGATCTCCTCAGTGGCCTTCGCGGTCTCCTGCGCCAGGTCCTTGACCTCGCCGGCGACCACCGCGAAGCCCTTGCCGGACTCGCCGGCGCGGGCGGCCTCGATGGTGGCGTTCAGCGCGAGCAGGTTCGTCTGGCCGGCGATCGCGGTGATCACCTTGACCACGCTGTCGATCTCCGCGGAGGACGTGTCCAGCTTCGTCATCAGTTCCTCGGCCTGGGACGCGACCCGGACCGCGTCCGCGGCGACCTGGGCGGCCTCGGTGGCGCTGACCGCGATCTCGCGGATCGCGGCGCCCATCTCCTCGGCGCCGCTGGCGACCGCGCTGACGCCGGCGGTCACCTCGCCGGCGGCCTCGTCGATCGAGCTGACCCGGCCGGATGCCTCGTCCGTGTTGCTGGACAACGTGCCGCTGGCCCGCTGCAGCTCGGTGGACCGCTCGGCCAGCCCGGTGCTGGCCTCCGCGAGCGTACGCACGGCTGCGCGCATCTGCGCGTTCGCCTGGTGCACGGCCCGGGACATCCGGCCGATCTCGTCACCGGCGGTGTCGGCCGGGCGTTCGGTCAGGTCACCGGCGGCCATCGCGGCCAGCACCGACTCCAGCCCGGCCAGCCGCCGGACCAGGCCGCGCGCCACCAGCAGCGAGAACGCCGCGGCGAGCACGACACCGGCGACCAGCACAATAATGATCACGGTACGGGCCTGGTCGGCGGTGCGGCGGGCAGCGGCCGCGGTCCCGGTGGCGTGCGCCTGGGACAGCTCCTTCAGCGCGGTCAGGTCCTCCATCGCGGTGACGATGGACGGGTTCAGCGTGCTGCTGCGGAACGCCTGCCACTCCTCGAGCTTCCCGGCCTGCTTCAGCGCCGCGGACTGCTGCCGCAGGTCCAGGTACGTCGCCCAGTTGTCGGTGAACGTGGCCATCGCGGCCCGCTCCGCGTCCGTCACGGTCAGCCCGGCGTACTCGTCGATGCGCACCGACACCTGGTCGAGCATCGCCGCGGTCTCCTCCGCGTACGCCTTGACCTTCACCGGGTCGGTGCCGGTCAGGTTCGACAGGCTGGCCCACCGGGAGTGCCAGATCAGCTGCTCGATGTCCTGCACCACGCTCAGCGGCCGCAGCGCCTCGTCGTACACCGACTCGGCGCGGTCCGCGATCGCGGACATCCGCACCACGCTCAGCCCACCGACCACCAGGGCCACGACCAGCGCGACCGCGGCCGTGGCCAGCAGGCTGGTGCGCATACTCAGGGACCGCATTCTCCCGCCACCTTCTACCTCATGCCGGTACTTTCCCCTCCGTTCGGCGCAACTCCGGCAATGCTGAGCACAAGGTCACACCACGGTCAGCACCAGCTTGGCCCGGGTGTGCTCCTGCTCCAGGTGATGGACCGCCTCCGCGGCCGCGGCCAGCGGATACGTCTTCTCGATCACCGGGCGGACCGCGCCGGACTCGATCAGGTCACGGAGCGCGTCCAGGTACGCCGCGCGCGGCCGGATCTGCAGCGGGAGCAGCCGCTGCGGGCGGGCGGCCCGGGCCAGCAGCCGCCCCTGCACCTGGATGGTCATCGGCCCGAACAGGCTGCCGCCCTCGAACACACCGCCGCCGGCCAGCAGCAACGTGCCGTCCGGCGTGAGCGCGCGCCGGCAGTCCGCCAGCGTGCGCCGTGCGGCCAGGTCGAAGACGACGTCCCAGTGCCGGCCGAGCGCCGCGAAGTCGGTGCGTGTGTAGTCGATGACGTCCGACGCGCCGAGCGAGGAGATCAACTCGACGTTCCGGGTGCTGCACACGCCGGTCACCTCCGCGCCGATCGCGGCCGCGATCTGCACCGCGAACGTGCCGACGCCACCGGAGGCGCCGTTGATCAGCACTCGCTGGCCGGCCCGCACACCGGCCAGGTCGCGCAACCCGTACAGCGCGGTGCTGCCGGCCAGCGGCACGGCCGCGGCCTCGACGAACGTCAGATCGGCCGGCTTGGCCGCGAGGCTGGTGGACGGCGCGACCGCGTACTCCGCGAACGCGCCACCGGCGTCGCCGAGATCGCCGTAGACCTCGTCGCCGGGCGCGAACCGCTCCACCCCCGGCCCGACCGCCTCCACCACGCCCGCGATGTCCCGGCCACGGATCGGCTGCTTCGGCCCGCGCCGCCCGAAGATCGCGGGTGTGGCCAGCCGGGCGATCCACGGGTCACCGCGCATGATGTGCCAGTCGGCCGCGTTGACCGCGGCGGCGTGGACCCGGACCAGGACGTCGCCGGGCCCGGCCGCGGGCATCGCGACCTCCCCGACCTCGAGCACTGCGGGAGCGGCTCCGTACCGCTGCTGCACGATGGCCTTCATGACTACCGACGGTAGGCATCGCCCCGGACCGAATCCATCGGGGAGTTCCCTGGCGTCTCCCCTCGGGGACGTGCCGCCCGGCGCGGGCCCGTGTCGTGCCGGTGGGCCCGCGCCGGGTGGTCGGTCAGCCGACCGCGACCACCACGTCGTCGATGGCGCCGCCGAATGCGGTCTGCTTGGCGTTCAGGTTCTGGGCGCCGATGCGCAGCGGGAGGTTGTTGCTGATGCTGACGCTGGACGGGACCGCGACCGAGCCGCGGTTCTGGCCGTCCACCCAGATGATCAGCTGGGTGGCGGTGCGCTGGCAGGTGACGGTGTGCCACTTGTTGTCCAGCACGCTCTGCGAGGACTTCGCGATGTAGCGCTTCGCGCCCTTGCCGGCACCGGCGATCACGCAGGACGGCAGCTTCTTCTTGCCGCCGATCTGCAGCTTCCACTGGCCCTGCGCGTCCGCGACACCCTTCTGCAGGATGTTCGACTCGCTGCCGACCGCGGCGGCGGTGGCGGCGAGCGTCAGGCCGTACGAGAACGGCTTGGTGCCCGGGTCGAGGTCGGAGTCGTCGCCGCCCTCGAGGAGCACGCGCGGGCACTTGGCCGCGTTCGCGGCGCAGCGGACCGGGAACGCGAGCGCGCGCCCGGACCCCTTGGTGACGTAGCGGACCGCGCCCCCGTCGGCCGCGCGCATCTTCAGCGGCAGGCCGCGCCCGGACGCGTCGTTGACGGTGCTGGCGGCGCTGTCGAACGTGTACTTCGCGACGATCGTGGACGCGGCGGCCGCGGGTGCGGCCGGTGCGGCGGTCGCCGCGGTGGCCGGCAGCAGCGCGAACGCGGCCGCGGCCAGCAACATGGTGGGAACCTTCATGCGGGCAGAGTAGTTTCGTCCCTTTTAGCGGCAAAGCTGCCGTGCCGTTCCCGAAAGGACGACAAACCAGATTCACACGATATGCCGGAAAGCACGACACCGGAAAAGCACGACGCCGGAAAAGCACGACACCCCGCCGCGGCCGCAGCCGGGCGGGGTGTCGGGCACGAGAGGGTCAGAGCACGGCGGCGTCCTCCGCCAGCATGCACACCGCGACCAGCCGGAGCAGGTGCCACTCCGCGGTCAGCCAGTCCAGCGGCGCCACGTGCGCGCCGCCCGGGTCCGGCAGGAACCGCCCGGCCCGGCGCGCGGCCGCCGCGATCGACCGGCCGTAGGCCGCGAGCGCGGGCGCGTCGATCGCGCGCCCGGCGTCGCGCAGCGACTCACGGACCGCGGCCGCGTGCTGATCCACCGCGGCGAGCAGGCCGGCGTTGGCGTAGGCGGCCGTGATGCCGTCGACGCCGACCCGGGCCATGACCTCGTCCAGGAAGAGCAGGTCGGCGTTGAGCAGGAGCTCGGCGTCGAGGCCCTGGGCGGTCACCGCGGGGATGTCGTTGTTCATGCCGTGAACGTTAGGCAGTAAACACGCTGAGTGGTAGACGGGTAACTGAATGACAACCAACTGCACCCGGACCGGCTACCGATGCCACGGAAAACAGCCAGAATGCCGACAAAGTTCTAAGGTGTGCGCGGTCACCGTACCCCCGAACGGGTCCTGGGCTTGATCTTCAGGTGCGTCATGGCACGCCGCACCAGGTCGTCGCGCGCGGCCGGGGCCAAGCCCTCCAGGCCGAAGCCGAGCAGGACCGTGTCCGGCGTGGTGACCACCGCGCCGTCCTCGAACACCCGCGGCGTGGCGGTCCAGCCCTCCGGCGCGGTCCAGCCGGCGAGGCCGTCCTCGAACGACGTGGCCGACACCGTGCTGCCGCCGACCATGACGGTGGCGTCGTCGACGAACACGCCGAGGCCGGTGGTGCCCCAGTCGGTGACGTACGTGATGGCGACCTCGACCTCGGACCCGGCGTATCCGGACAGGTCCACGGTCCACCGCTGCCAGCCGCCGGACGCACCGGTCGCCGCATGCCAGCGCCCGGTGGAGGCGCACGCGGCACCGTCCTCGGTCAGGTAGCGGCCCAGCTCCGGGTGCAGCTCCACCGGACAGCTCTCGCCGGGCGCGGTGCTCGTCCGGCCACCGGCCTCGGGCAGCGTGGTCCATTCGTCCGTGCCGGCCCGCCGCGCCTCGACGATCAGGAAGTCCCAGTTCTTCTCGATGTCGTACGACGTGGCGAACCGCAGCGACGCGTGCTTGCCGGCCGGCACCGTGACCCGGCGGCTGAGCCGCTGGTAGGCCGCGTCGTGCCGGCCGCTCCACACGTAGCGGTCGCCGGTCGCCGGGCCGTACGGCGCGGCGCCGGGCCGGTCCCAGCCGACCGGCACGTGCGAGTAGCCGCGCGTGCTCAGGAACGTGGCCGTGTGCTTCTGCCCGTCGTCCAGCGTGCCGGTCCAGCCGCGGAACGCGCCGCCGGTTCCGGTCAGCGGGTGCTTCTGCACACCGCCGGCGTACGTGTACGCGCCCAGCCAGTACTGCAGGAAGTCGTTGGACAGCCCGATGCACGCGGCCGAGCCGGCGTCCGTGCACTCCCCCGGCCCGGTCTGGTGGTACACCGCGCCGCCGTTGAGCGACTGCGGGTAGAACGCGTGCTGCCCACCGGCCAGCAGCTTGCCGCCCTCGTTGAGGTAGTCGCGGACCGCCAGCTCGGTCGCGGCCGCGGCGCGCGTGGTGGTGCCGTTCGGCTGGCCCTTGGCGCGCGGGATCACGTCGTCGCCGGTCTCCCAGACCACGGCCCGGTAGTGGGACAGCACGCCGAGGTGGTGCGGCGCGGTCCGGCCGCGCGCGTCGACGTCGTACACGTCGGTGTCGAAGCCGGCCCGGCCCAGCGACTCGGCATGCGCCGCGGCGTACCGGGCGGACGTGCCGGCCTGGTCCGGGCTGGTCCCGGTGACGTCCTCGGCCGCGAGGAGGAGCACGTCACCGCCGATGTCCTCGGCGACGGTGTAGCCGAACCGCCCGCCGGTGACCGTGACGCCGTCCTTCTCGCCGCTGAACCACACCTCCACCCGGTCGCCCGGCCGCTGGGCGGGGACGGTGCCGCGCAGCTCGGTGAACCAGCGGGTGCCGTCGGTGCCGTAGCGCTCGCCGCCGGTCCACTCCCGGGCCGGTGCGGTCCCCGGCGTACCCCCGTTGATCCGGTAGTGCAGCGCGACGCGCTTCAGCCCGCGGCGGGCGGTCACGGCCACCGGCTGGGACGTGCCGTACGAGACGGCGAACGGGTCGGCGGTGAGGTCCGGCGTGCTGTGCGTCAGCGCCGGGTCCTTCGCGGCCGCGGCGACCGCGAGCGCGAACGGCACGTTCTTGGTGAACTCCGCCGAGATCAGCCGTTCGTCGTCCGGGAAGATGAAGTCGCTGGCGCAGTCCTCGGCCCGCCACCGGTCGTCCGGCACCGAGTCGGCCGCGACCTTGCAGGTGGACATCTCCGGCGTGAACCCGAGCGTGCCGTAGCGCTCCGCCGCGTGCGAGTCCGTGTCACCGTTCGTGGTGTAGAGCTCCGCGGCCAGATCCGGGTCGTAGCCCGGCACGGCCGGGTGCGCGTCGTCACCGGCCAGCGCGCGGTAGATCACGTCGTCCGGCGACGGCGTGGCGACCTGCCAGCCGACGCCGTAGAGCAGCAGCTGCGCGGCCGAGTGGTAGTTGACGAAGAACTCGAATCCGACGCGCGCGAACAGCCCGTCCAGCGCGCGCGTCTCCGGCTCGGAGGCGGCCGCGGCACCCCGGTACGTCTCCGCGGCCGGGTCGCCGGACGAGCCCTCGTCGTCGTACCCCCAGCGGTAGCCGAAGTTGCGGTTGAGGTCCACGCCGTCGCCGGGTGCGATCCGGCCGTCGCCGTCGTTGTCCCGCAGGTTCTTGCGCCAGAGCCGGTTGCCCTCGGTGAACGTGTGGTCGTAGCCGTCCGGGTTCGCGACCGGCAGGAACCACAGCTCGGTGGTGTCCAGCAGCCGGGTGATCTCCGGGTCGGCGCCGTAGCCGGTGAGCACGTGGTGGTAGAGCCGCCGGACCATCTCCGGCGTGATCCACTCTCGGGCGTGCTGGGCGCCCGCGTAGAGCACGGCCGGGCGTTTCCCGTCCGGCACCCGGCGCGCGTCCGCGGTCACCTTCACCGCGAGGATCGGCTTTCCCCGCACGGTACGGCCGATCGTCTCCACTTTCGCCAGGTTCGGGTACCGGGCCGCGGTCGCGGTCAGCTCGTCGCGCAGCCCGCCCGGCTCGCTGTACGACCGGTACGCGGTCCACCCGGCCCGCGCCTGGGCGCGCAGCGCGTCCGAGGCCCGCTCACCGCGCACGGTCCGCGGCGTGAGCCGGACGCCCCGCGCGGCGAGCCGGTCGGCCTGCCGCCGGGTCAGCACCGCCTCGACCGCGCCGGCGCCCTCGACGTCCAGACCGGAAGCGCGCATGCGGTCGGCCTGGACGGGTGTCACCGTGCCGGTGTAGACCTCCAGCTGCTCCGCCCCGGCGTCCGCGCGGGCGGGCCCGGCGGTGCCGATCGTGACGGCCAGCGCGAGCACCACGGCTGCTCTCATGCGTACCCCCTCGAAGGCCTCAACGACTGAGGGGCGGCTCAGGAAAGCGGGTTCACTCCCTTGATCGACAGGACGTACCAGGCGGTCGCGGCCAGGTGCCGGCTCGGGTAGTAGCCGGAGTCCGCGAAGCCCACGTGCAGCGGGCTGGACGCGGCCACCACGCCGGCCTTCTCCGGCAGCGGCCGGCCGCCGACGGTCTGCCCGGCGCCCAGCTCGGCCTGCGCGTCGGTGACCGGGTCGCGTTCGCGCAGCGCGTCCCGGGGCTCACCGGCCGCGCGCAGCGCCACCGCGTACTGCGCGGTGCCCTCGAACCAGACCGCCTGCGGGTCCGGCCGCGGCAGGCCCTCCTCGATCGGCCGGCCCGGGTCGGACGCCGGGCTCAGCGTGCTGGCCGTGATCCCGCGGTAGCGCTGCCGGCCGGTCAGCTCGCTGTTCGGCGCGTCCGGCGTGTCGGTGACGCGCAGCCGGCGGTCCACGAAGGTCAGCGCGCCGCGGTGCCGCTCGTCGCGCAGCGCCAGCCACGGGTGCGTCTGCGCCTCCAGCGTCCGGGCGCCGTCGTCGAGCGTGCCGCCGTCCGGCGAGCCGGCCGAGAAGCAGCACTCCTCGGCGCCGACGATCCACGCCCGCTCGACGAAGCGCCGGGCCCGGTCCTGCTCCGCCTTCCAGCCGAGCCGGGAGAAGAGCGTGTAGAGGTCCGCGTTGTGCACGGTGGACTGTGCGGTGATCGGCGCGCCCTGCCGGTTCCGGCCCAGCGTGTACCCACCGAGCCGGCCGGGCGAGCGGGCCTCGTCGCGTACCCAGGCGGCCAGCGCGGTCGCGCCGTCGAGGTAGCGCCGGTCGCGGGTGCGCCGGTGCAGGGCAAGCAGCGCGAGCCCGGCCCAGGCCTGGTCGCCGGTGAACACGGCGGTGAACCGGAACGGGCCGCCCGCGTCGACCGTGCCGTCCGGCGCGGCGAACGTGTGCGCCCAGGCGCGGTCGCCGCGCCGGTAGGGTGCGACCGCGTACGCCTGGCGCAGCGGGCCGGTCCCCCACTCCGGGTCGTGGGTGCGCGCGTGCAGCAGCCCGTCGCCGATCGAGACCGCACGTTTCAGGTCGCCGAGCGCGAGGTACGCGATGATCGTGAGCGCCGCGTCGTACGTGAACGCCGTGCTCAGCAGTCCGACCTGGTCGGAGTAGGACTGTGGCAGTCGTGGGCCGTCCGTGTCGTACGCGTCCGTCATCGCGTCGAGGAACCGCGCCGCCTGCACCCACGGTACGGCCGCGCTCGCGGTCCCGGCCGGCAACGCGGCCCCGACCAGGCCGCCCGCGGCCGCTTTGAGCAGCAGCCGCCGCCCACCGACTGTCACCATTGGAGAACCCCCGTTACTCCGCCCGATATGCACCTTTTACCCGAGGGTTGTTGCACAAAAGCCACGCCACGCCGCCCGGCGTTGAATAGTTGCCGTCCAGCAAGTATCTTTCTGCGCGGGAGGGGATGATTCGTGCGCGAACACCGGGCCGCTCTAGTCAGCGGCCTCACGGAACGCCTCGAGGCCGCGGCGCAACGCCGCGCGGTCGTCGGGCGTCATCCGGGCCAGCACCCTGGCCAGCCGCTCCCGTCGCCGGGCCCGCATCTCGGCCAGGAAACGGCGGCCGGACGGCGACAGGCGCACCAGCACCTCACGCCGGTCCGCGTCGGACTGACGACGGTCCAGCAACCCGGCCGCGACCAGCCGATCGCTGAGCCGGCTGGCGGAGGAGAGCACCACGCCGAGGCGGTCGGCGAGACCACGCAGATTCACACCGCCGGGCAGCGACTCCAGCGCGAGCACCGCGCGCAACTGGGACGCGGACAGCGGCTGGGGCAGATCGTCGTCGAACGCGGTCAGCAGCCCGTCCGCCGCCGCGTCGACGGCGGCGGCCACGTCCGGATCACGGTCGGAAGCCATGGTGCAGGCAAGAGTATCCTCGTTCGCCCCCGGGAGACACGATGCACGATCGTCTGATCGGTGCCCAGCGGACGCTGATGTCGGCACCGGCCCACCAGATCGTGGAACACCTGTCGGAATACCTGACCGAGCAGTACGCGGTCGCCGCGCTCGAGCTGTTCCAGGTCGACTACCGGCTCAGCGAGCTGGTGCCGCTGGACGGCGGCCCGGCCGTCACGCACCCCGGCGCACCGGCCTGGCGTGCCTTCGACCACCTGGCCGAGGTGGTGGACGGCGCGGCGCTGTGGCTCCCGGTCGCGGTCCGCGGCGACCGGCTCGGCGTCGTCCGGATCACGCCCGCGCCGGACGACCCGCGGCTGCGCGCGGAACTGGCCGAGATCGCGGACCTGCTCGGGCACTCGCTGGCCGCGGCCCGCGAGGGCACCGACCGGTACGCGGTGGCCGCCCGCACGAAACGGCTCACGCTCGCGGCCGAGATGCAGTGGGGGCTGCTCCCCGGCCGGGGCCGCACCGGACCGGCGTTCGCGCTGGCCGGGCAGCTGGAGCCGGCGTACGCGGTGCGCGGCGACACGTTCGACTGGTCCGACGACCTGGACCGGCTGCAGGTCGTGGTGATAAACGGGCACGGCGAGGGGGTGGCCGCGGCCACGCTGACCTGCCTGGCGATGAACGCGCTGCGCAACGCGCGCCGGGCCGGGCTGGACGTGGCGGACCAGGCCACGCTCGCGGACCAGGCGATCTACTCCTACCACCGGGGTGCGCAGCACATAGACGCGCTGCTGCTGGACCTGGACCTGAGGACCGGCGTGGTGACCGCGGTCGACGCGGGCTCACCGCGGCTGCTGCGGCTGCGCGGCGGCGAGATAAGCCCGGTGGCGCTGGAGGCGCAGGACCCGCTCGGCATGTTCGACGGCACCATGTACGCCACGCAGACGTTCACGCTGGAGCCCGGCGACCGGCTGTTCGTGGTCAGCGACGGCATCGTGGACGCCACCGCGCGCGGCACCCGGTACGGCGAGAACCTGCTGGACCGGTTCCTGGCCCGCAGCGGCGCGCTGTCCCCGCTGGCCGCGGTCCGCTCGGTGATCGGTGACCTCCGCGCGTTCATCGGCGGTGAGACGGTCGACGACGCGGTCGCGGTCTGCCTGGACTGGACCCCGCCCGGCCCGGGAGACGACCGAAGGCAGACATGACGGACCTGATGCTGCGACGCAGTGACCGGCCGGACGGCGGACTGACCGTCCACGTGGACGGCGAGATCGACGGCGCGACCGCGCCGGCGCTGCAACGCGCGCTGCTCGACGCGGTCGCGACCACGCCCACGCACCTGCTGATCGACGGTGCCGCGGTCTCGTTCTGCGACTCGCGCGGCCTGGCCGCACTGATCGCGGCGTGGCGCGCGGCCGGTGCCGCCGGCGTGCCACTGACCCTGCACCCGAGCCCACGCCTGCGCCGCGTGATGTCCCTGGCCGGCATCGACACCCTGATAGACCTGGCGTAGGCGCTCAGACCGGGTAGGCGCGGCGGGTGACCAGGAGCAGGAGCAGGCCGGCGGCGCAGAGCGCGGCGGCGATCGGGTACGCCCAGCGGATGCCGAACGTCTGCGCGACGCCGAACAGCGGGCCGGCCAGCATCGCGCCGATCGTGTACGTGTTGCTGTACAGCGTGGTCGCCCGGCCCGGCTCGCGCGGCAGCATGTCCTGGACGTAGGAGATGCCGAGGCCGGTGACCGCCGCGATGTAGCCGGCGTTGAGCAGCTGCCCGGCCAGCAGCATCCACACCTCGGTGGCCAGCCCGGCGAGCCCGTAGTAGGCGGTGCCGAGCACCGCGCCGCCGAGGATGAGCCCGCGCAGCGGCAGCCGGGTGGCGAGCGCGCCGGAGCCGAGCATCAACGGGATCTCCAGCGCCGCGCACAGGCCGAGGATCAGGCCGGACGCGCTGGTGGCACCGTTCAGGTCCTGGGTGACGAACAGCGGCAGCGCCTGGATGCCGAGCGTGAGCGGCGTCTGGAGCAGCGTGAACCCGGCGACCGTCACGGCCAGCACCCAGCCCGGCGCGTTCGGCCGCGTCCGCACCGCACCGGGCGCCTCGACCGGCAGCGCGTCCGGGCCGGCCGGCGACAGGGAATCCGGGCCGGCGGACGGCGGGGCGGCGGACGGGACCGGGGGTGGCTCGGCCAGCCAGGCCAGTGCGACCAGCATCGCGATCGCGAACGCGGCGGCCGCGAGCAGGTAGACGTACCGGAAACCGCCGGCGGAGTGGATCACGGCCGCGATCGGCGGGCCGCCGACCCAGGCCGCGGAGTAGAGCATGCGCAGCGTGCTGATCGCCATCGCGGACCGGCCCGGCTCGACGCGGGCCAGGGCCTGTCGCGCGTACGCGAACGACTGCGGGAACGTGGTCTGCGCGAACGCGGTCACCGTGACCGCGAGCGCGAGCAGCACCCAGAAGTCCCGGACGTACGCCGCCGCGACCATGCCCGTGACGCCGGCCACGCCGGTGGCGACCAGCAGCGCGCGCCGGATCGGGTACCGGTCGGAGAGCCGCCCGGCGACCGTGGACACCGCGACCGCCGCCAGCGGCGACGCGACCAGGAACAGCGTGATCTGGGCCGGGCTCGCCGCGACGTCGGTGCTGAGGAACAGCGACAGCAGCGGCGAGAAGATCGCGCCGGACAGCCCGGCCGCGACGCAGATGACCCCGAGCGGCAGCAGCAGCCGCCTCAGACCACGCCGTTCCGCAAGATCACTCAACACCGGGCCAGGCTACGCCCCGCGGTCTCAGGCTGCCGGAGGGTACGGCTCCTTCGCCAGCAGGTGGGCCAGGTGCGCGGTGTTGGCCGCGAGCGTCTTCGTGGCGCTGCCGGTGGTGTCCGGCTTCGGCCCGGCGTCCCGGTAGTCGACGCTGCCCATCGCCTCGCCGACCCAGTACGTGGAACCGGCCGCGGCCGCGGTGAACCCGACGTCGTTGAGCGCCTGCAGCACCTCCGCCACCACGTGGTGCGCGCCGTCCTCGTTGCCGACCACGGCCACGGCCGCGACCTTGCCGAACGTGCTCATCCGGCCCTGCTCGTCGGTCTCGGACAGTTCCGCGTCCAGGCGTTCCAGGACCATCTTGCAGACGCTGGACGGCTGGCCCATCCAGATCGGCGTCGCGACGACCAGGATCTGCGCATCCATGATCTTCGCGCGGATCACCGGCCACTCGTCGCCGTCGCCCTCGTCCGTGGTGACGCCGAACTTCACGTGGTGGTCGGCGACGCGGACGAACTCGCCGTCCACGTCGTGGTCCGCGAGCGCGGTGAGTACCTCGCGGCCGAGCAGCTCCGAGCTGGACGGCTCGTCGGAGGACTTGAGCGAGCAGCCGAGAACGATCGCGCGCAGCGTCATGTGTTTCCCTTCCGGTTCCGGCGGGTGCCTGACCGGGCCTTACCCGTCGCGAAAACCCGCAAACCGGAGGTAGGTTCGCGCGGTGACGTTCTCGATCGTGGGGCGGTCGGCCGACGGGCGGCTGCACGGTGTGGCGGTGGCGAGCAAGTTCCTGGCGGCGGGCGCGCTGGTGCCGGCCGCGGAGGCCTCGCTGGGCGCGGTGGCGACGCAGGCGCATCTGAACCTGTCGTACCGGCCGCGGGGTCTGGATCTGCTGCGCGAGGGCCGGTCCGCGGCGGAGACGGTGGCGGCGCTGGTCTCCGGTGACGGCGAGCGCGACCACCGGCAGGTCGGTGTGGTCGGCCCGGCCGGCGACGGCGCCGCGTTCACCGGTGCGGGCTGCCACGACTGGGCCGGGCACCTGACCGGCGACGGTTTCGCGGTCCAGGGCAACATCCTGGCCGGCCCGCGGGTGCTGGACGCGATGCGGGACGCATGGCTGGACCCGGCGGCCGCGTCGCTGCGCTTCGCGGAGCGGCTGCTGCGCGCGCTGGCCGCGGGCGACCGGGCCGGCGGTGACCGGCGCGGACGGCAGAGCGCGGGGCTCTACGTGGTGGAGAAGGGCGGCGGTTACGGTGGCACCGGTGACGTGCTGGTCGACCTGCGCGCCGACGACCACCCGGACCCGGTGGCGGAGCTGTCCCGGCTGCTCGGCATCCACACCATGCTGTTCGAGAAGCCGGACCCGGCCACGCTGCTGGACCTCACCGCCGACCTCGCGGCCGAGGTGACCGGCCGGCTGGTCACGCTCGGCCACCCGGTCACGACCACGCTGGACGACGCGCTGGCGAGCTGGGCCGGCATCGAGAACCTGGAGGAGCGCCTGGTCCCGGGCCGGATCGACCCGCTGGTCCTGGCTCATCTGCGGGCGCTCTGAGCGCTCGCGCCAGGCGCGCTCACCCGACCGCGGCCGCGCGGCGCGGCATGCCGGCGCCACCGGCCAGCCCGTGCGCGGCCAGCAACTCGTCCACGGCCGCGGTGATCAGCGCGACCTGCGCGGGTGGCGGCCCGGTGAGGCCGTCCCGGTGCGCGAGCGTGCCGGGAACGGGCCGCAGCGGTACGACGAACGGGTGGATGCCGCGCGCGACCAGCCGCCGGGCCCCGTCGATCAGGTCCTCCGGCCGCTCGCCGAGCCCGATCAGCAGGCAGGTGGAGACGTGGTCGCGGCCGAACACCCGCACGCCGTGTTCCCACGCGGCGTCGTACTGGGCGAGCGGGACCCGGGCCTTGCCGGGCAGCCAGCGGCGGCGCAGCCGGTCGTCGAGCGTCTCGGCGTTCATGCCGACCGCGGTGCAGCCGGCCTCGCGCAGCAGGCCGAGCGCGGCCAGGTCGGCAGGTGGTTCGCAGGTGACGTGCAACGGTACGGCCGGGCCGATCGCGGCGCGGACCGCGCGCACGCACCGGGCCAGGTACCGCGCACCCCGGTCCGGCCCGGCTCCGGTACCGGTGGTCAGCGACACCCGGCGGACGCCGTCCAGCCGCACGGCCGCCTGGATCGCCTCGGCGAGCTGGCCGGGCCGCTTGACCGGCAGCGTGCCGTCCGGCTCGCGCAGCGGCTCCTCGACGGCGCAGAACCGGCAGCGGTCCGGCTCGGCGTAGCGCACGCACGTCTGCACGACCGTGGACGTGACGAGACCGGCCTCGGGCATGCGGGCGATCCGGTGGTACGCCGTGCCGTCGGCGGTGGTGAGGTCGTAGAAGCGGGGGCGCGGAGGCGCGGCCATCCCAGAATCTTCGACGGCTACCTATATCTTTCGGGTTTCGGCCGTGACAAGTGCCGGTGAACGCTGTCTCACGTCCACTGTGGCCCCCTCGTGAGGAGGCCACAGCGATCTATCAGGGCATCTCGTCCTCGCGGGGCTTGCGCACCACGTCCAGGTACCGGCGGTGGCTGGCGCCGTAGATCGCGAAGTTGAGTCGCGCCTCGTCGAGGCTGAGCTCACCGTTCGGACCGCCCTTGGCGACCTTCGCGTCCCGGTCGCTCGATCCGTCCTCTGTCCAGAAACACACCGGGCACGTACCGCCCCCGGTTCGGTACCCGCAACACGCACACCGGCTGACTACAAACTGCTCCACCCCGGTTACCTTGCCATGCCGCCCCCGGCGCGGGTAGACCGGAGTTCCTCTCGCCCGGCGCCCGGTTTCCGGCGCGTTTCCCGGCACGGGCAGAGACCTCCACGCGGAGGGATCCGGAGCCGCGGGCGGCGCGGATGGGTCCGTTCACCCGCAATTACACGTGATGCAGGTCACAAACTGTGCGTGAGCTGTGCGTATGTGGATCTCTCCGAAAACCGTCGAACCATCGCGGCTACCGGTCGCGTACTCATGGGCGCCTCGCTGAATCACCCGACACACCGCCGCTCCTTTTCGGAAGGCGGCGGCGGAAAGAAGGAATGACGATGTTTCGAAACAGCTCGCGGCCCGCGGTGTCGCGCCGCAAGGTGCTCATCGGTGCCGGCACCGCGACGGTCGGAATCGGTACGGCCGCCGTAGCCGGATTCGCCGCCGCGCAGGGTAACGGCGCCGAGTCCGACGACGCGATCGTCGTCCAGGTGGTCAATGCGCGCGAAGGACTGCTCAGCATCTTCGTCGGTGAGCGGGTGATCGAGGTCAAGGACAAGGGCCTCGCGTCCGACCTGGTCAAGGCCTCACGGAAAAAGCAGTAGCCCGTCCTCTCCTCGCCCTTCTCCCGACTCGAAGAGGTAACCAGCATGTCTTCGCACCGCGAGGCCCCCGAGATCTCGAAAGACCCGGTCGCCGACAGCACCGACCTTTACGCGTTCGTCAGCCCGGACAAGCCGGACACCGTGACGATCATCGCGAACTATCTGCCGCTGCAGGTCCCGTCCGGCGGACCGAACTTCTTCGAGTTCGGCGACGACGTGCTCTACGAGATTCACATCGACAACAACGGCGACGCACAGGCCGACCTGACGTACCAATTCCGGTTCCGGACCGTCATCAACAACGACAAGACGTTCCTCTACAACACCGGGCCGATCGAGTCGCTGGACGACCCGGACTGGAACCGGCAGCAGTTCTACACGGTCACCTGCGTCGACATGCACGGCAAGGCGACCGTGCTGGGCAAGGACATCCCGTGCCCGCCGTGCAACATCGGCCCGGCGTCCACGCCGGACTACGCGAAGCTGGCCAAGGACGCGGTCTACAAGCTGGAGGGCGGCGCGCGGGTCTTCGCCGGGCAGCGCGCGGACGGCTTCTTCGTCGACCTCGGCGCGATCTTCGACCTGGGCACGCTGCGTCCGTTCCAGAACCTGCACGTGGCCGGCAAGAACATCTTCGACGCGGCCGGCGACGGCGTGAACACGCTCGACAGGACGAACGTGCACAGCATCGCGATCCAGCTGCCGATCTCGTCGGTGACCAAGGGCGGCAAGAAGTACAAGTACACCGACGCCGAGGCGACGATCGGCGTGTGGACCACCGCCAGCCGCCGCCAGGTGCGCGTGCTGCACGGCAACAAGGGCAACGACCTCGACCTCGGCCCGACCGTCCAGGTATCCCGGCTCGGCAACCCACTGTTCAACGAGGTCATCGTGCCGATGGCGCAGAAGGACCAGTTCAACGCGCTGGAGCCGAAGGAGGACAAGCGGTTCGCCGAGTTCGTGGCCCGGCCCGAGCTGGCGACGCTGCTGCCGGTGCTCTACCCGGACGTCTTCCCGAACCTGGAGAAGCTGGTCGCGGACAAGACCGACCGGGCCGACCTGCTGGCGATCCTGCTCACCGGCATCCCGGAGGGGATCATCGACGGCTTCCAGAACTTCACCGGCGAGACCCAGGCCGACCTGCTGCGCCTCAACACCGCGATCCCGCCGGCCGCGGAGCCGAACGCGTTCGGGCTGGTCGCCGGCGACGCGGCCGGCTGGCCCAACGGCCGCCGCCCGGAGGACGACGTGGTCGGCATCGCGCTGCGCGCGGTCGCGGGCGCCACGTTCCCGCTGATCGACAAGGACTTCACGCCGGACGAGGCGACCGCGCTGCTGGAGCAGGGGATCACCGCGGCGGACGTCACCGCCGGGTTCCTCGGTCACTTCCCCTACCTGGGCCTGCCGTACGACGGCTTCAACAACCCGTCCGCCTGAGAGGAGTCACCATGCACACGCACCACCACTACGGCACCTCCGAGACCGCCAGCGTCATGCTGGACATCGGCCGGGACACCGGCGCGCTGGTCATCTACACCGGCCCGGAGCAGCAGGGCCTGGAGATCGAGATCAGCCCGCTGGACACGCTGACCGCGGCCCGCACGCACGTGGCCGTCCGCGAGCGCCTGATCAACCACGGCAAGCTCTACTGCGCGGTCTACCCGAGCCTCCCGGCCGGCCGCTACGCGGTCTGGCGCGGCGAGTCGGAGCAGGCCGGCACCGTCACCATCGCGGCCTCCCGGGTCGCCGAGTTCTCCTGGCCGGCCAACTAGCCCCGCCCCCGGACGCGGGAGCCAGGTCCCGGCTCCCGCGTCGCAAAATTGCTTGATCACCTTTTCTATGCTGGGTGAAAGACCTCGCGGCTGCTGAACCGTCAGGCACCACAACAGCATCAGCGCACGGGTGAATCCGTGCGCCGCTGCTTCGTACCCCCGCGTCAGCAGTTCTGTGAAAGGTTTTTCGATGCCCCTCTCGCATCGGCCGGACCCTCGCCTGGTCCGGCTCGACGACAACTGGCTCTCGCTGCCCAACCCGCACGGCGTACCGGTGGAGATCTGCGCCGGACCGGACGTGCCGCTGGAGGCCGCGGCCGTGGACGAGCTGCTCACCGTGCTGGAGACCGCCGGCACGCTGCGCACGCTGGGCTCCGCGCGGATCGACCGGGTGGTCTGCACGCCGGACTTCCACAAGGGCGCCGGCATCCCGATCGGCACCGTGATCCAGACCACCGGCGCGCTCATTCCCGCGGCGGTCGGCAACGACATCAACTGCGGCATGCGCGTCGAGACGACCGCGCTGACCGTCGACCGGATCCGCCCGCACCTGGACGCGCTGGAGCGCCGGCTGCGGCACCTGTTCTTCGAGGGCGGGCGGCGGATCGGGCTGACCGCCGCACGACGCGAAGGGCTGCTCCGGTACGGGCTGTCCGGCCTGTTCGCCGACGGCGTCCCGGACGCGGACGGCGGTGCGTGGGCGCAGGTCCGGCCGGACGACGTGACCGGACTGGACGGCCGGCTGCACGCGACCGGCTTCCCGGCGGAATCCGCGGCCGGCTTCGAGGACTGGATCTCCAGTGGTGGCGGTGTCAGCTACGACAGCATCATCGGCAGCATCGGCGGCGGCAACCACTTCGCGGAGCTGCAGTACGTCTCCGCGGTGCACGACGGCGCGGCCGCGCACGCGTGGGGTCTCGCGCCGGGCCGGGTGGTGCTGACCGTGCACAGCGGCTCGCTGTCGCTCGGCCACCAGGCCGGTGCGCTCGGCCGGGACGCGGCGCGCGCCGCGTGGCCGCGCGGCCTGCCGATGCCGCGCAACGGGATCCTGCCACTGGCCGGCGACCCGGCGCGCTACCTCACCGCGTTCCGGAACGCGGCGAACTTCGCGATCGGCAACCGGTTCTTCCTCGCCATGATGCTGCGGGCCGGGCTCGCGGACGTCGCCGGTGAGGTCGGCGCCCGGCTGATCTACGACGCGCCGCACAACCTGCTCTGGCCGTCCGCCGACGGCACGGTGGTGCACCGCAAGGGCGCCACGCCGGCCGGCGGGCCCACCGGTGACCCGCACCGGCTGTACGGCGAGCCGGTGATCGTGCCGGGCTCGATGGGCGCGCCCAGCTACCTGCTGCGCGGGCTCGACGCGCCGCGTGCGCTGGGCAGCGCGGCGCACGGTGCCGGCCGCCGGGTGCCACGCGGCGCGGCTGCCCGGGGCAGCGACGCGGAACTCGACGCCTTCCTGCGCGACTTCCGGGTGGTCACGCCGCTCGACCACCGTGACCCGGCGGTGCTGGCGCGGCGGGACATCATCGACGCGTGGCGCCGCGACCTGAAGCAGGAGGCACCCTGGGCCTACAAGGACGTGGCGCCGGTGGTGGACAGCCTGCGCGGTGCGGGCGTCGCGTCGCCGGTGGTGGAGCTGCGCCCGCTGCTGACCGTCAAGGGCTGAGTCCGGCGGGGGTACGGGTGATCTCCGTACCCCCGCCGACCGTCAGGGCTTGATCAGGGCCCACGCGGTGCGGACCGCGGTGTTCTCGGTGCCGTCGAAGCCCTCGAACGTGCTGAGCGGGCCGGGACCGTAGCGGGCGAACACGTCGTCCGCGGTGCCGCCGACGTTGTCCGGCCCGACGCCGAAGAAGAACGCCGGGTCGGCGCCGCCCTCGTCCATGATGTTCAGCTGGTCGTCGATGCTGCTCAGGTGCCAGTTGCCGAGGTAGTGACCGGCCTCGTGGCTGATCAGCGTGCCCAGCACCCGGCCGACGAAGCCGACCCGGTCACTGGCCGGCGTGAGGTACGTGTTCAGCGAGACCGGGCTGCCGGCCGGGCCGCTGAGCAGGTCCAGCAGCACGATCGCGGTCTCCTCCCGGGCGAAGTTGCCCGGGTCGATCGACTGCGCGATGCCGACCGTGGGGATCTCCAGTTCCTCGATCGTGCCGCCGATGATCACCCGGCTGGTGTCCGGCCGGCCCCACGTCTCCGGGCCGTCCGCGTCGGTCACCACGCGCACCGCCAGCTCGCCCACGCGCGCGTCCCGGCGGGCCTGGTTGAGCTGCGCGTTCACGGTGCGCGTGATGACGTCGCGCAGCCGCGGCAGGTCCGCCTCGGTCAGGCCCCAATTCGGCAGGAACGCGGGCAGGCCGGTCACCGGCCGCTCCCCCGACGCACCCGTGCCGAAGATGGCCGGGTCGATCGTGGCGCCGTTCGTGTCGATCAGCAGCGTCTGCTTCGTGCCCCTCCGCTCGGACTCCGCCGCGGGACGGGTGATCACGGCGTTCGCCGAGTACGCCCCGGCACCGCGCTCGATCACGATCCGGTGCCGGCCGGACACCGCCGCGATGTGGTCCGCGATCGCGTTGCCGCCCTTGGGCAGCGGCGACGACGGCGGCACGATGAACGACAGGTCCACCACCGAGCCGAAGACCTGCGTGCCGCTCGGATCGAAGATCTCCAGCCGGGCCGCGCCACCGGACACGTTCAGCCCGAGCACGTCGCCCTTGTCCAGGTCGACCGCGAACGAGTCCCGATCCTCGGCCGCGACCTGCAGCAACAGCGCGTACGGTCCCTCCGAGCCGGCGCCGGGGCCGCTGGCCGGATCGTTCGGGTCGGCCGGCAGCAGCAGCTCGGAGTAGCCGCCGACCGCCACGTAGTACGTGCCGTCCGCGGGCAGCTCGATCGAGAACCGGCTGCTCCAGTCGTCCGGCGGGGCCTGGTCGTCGTTGCCGCCGAGCAGCGTGCCGTCCGCCGCGTACAGCGCCACGAAGCTGTCCAGCACCGCGCCCGGGGTGTCCACGTCCGCCGTGACCACCTCACCGGCCCGGCCGGTCAGCTCGTAGAAGTCGAAGTCGCCGGTGCCGGTCCCGGCCGAGCCGTGCGGGCCGTCGCCGATCGTGCCGCTCGTGGTGACCGCGCGCCGCGCCGCCGAGATGCCGGTCTCCGTGGCCAGCGGGATCGCGCCGTCGTCCTCGGCCGGTGGGGCCAGCGGCTCGGCCACCGGCGCCTCGGACGCGAGCGTGCCGTCGATGGTGAACGAGCCGGACTCGGGCCGGCCCGAGCCGACGCCGCGGATGAGCTCCGGCCGGGTGTCGTTGCGGCCGCGGACCGTGGCCGGTTCGCGCTCGGTGTAGGAGCCGGTGCCGCCGCCCGGCCGGGATGCCGCCGCCTCCGCGCCGGTGGCCATCGCGCGCTGCCAGGCCGCGATCCGCGTGGTGGTCAGCCGGCCGTCGAGGCCGAACGTCATGCCGGGTGCCGTGCCGCGGGCACCGGGCGCGTCCTTCGCGCCGAACGACAGGTAGGGGTTCGCCCCGGTCGCGGTCAGGCTGGTCAGCTTCGCCGGATCGGGCGGCGCGGCCTGGGCCGGTGCGGGCGCCGCGATCGTCACGGCGAGGGTCAGGACGAGGAGCGGCGGTGCGGTTCTGCGCAGGGTTGTGCGTACGTTCACGACGCCTCCCATGGACGCTGGACACTGTGCCGGGGTCAGACTAGGCGCCGAAATTCGGTTCACGCAGTCCCGTGCCGGTCGCTACCGTGCCGTCCGTGCCCCGTGAACTGCGCCTCGCCACCGTCGCTGACCTGCCGTTCCTGCCACCGATCGAGGTGGCGGCGGGCCGCGCGTTCATCACTGTGAACATGTGGGAAATCGCGGCCGACGCACCGCCCACCGCGGAGTCGCTGGCCGGGTACCAGCGCGACGGGCGGGCCTGGGTCGCGCTGTCCGGCCGTACGCCGGTCGCCTACCTGCTGGCCGGCCGGGTCGACGACGCGGCGCACGTCGAGCAGGTCACCGTGCACCCGGAGCACGCCGGACAGCGGCTCGGCGCCGCGCTCATCGACCGGTGCGCGGCGTGGGGCCGCTCCTGGGGTGCCCGGCGGATCACGCTGACCACGTTCGCCGGCGTGCCGTGGAACGCGCCGTACTACGCGCGGCTCGGCTTCACGGTCGTACCGCCGCGGGACCTGACGCCAGGCCTGGCCGCGATCCGCGCCGACGAGGCCGCGCGCGGGCTGGACCGGTGGCCGCGCGTGGCGATGAGCCGGGAATGCTAAACCGGACTCCACCGCCGCCGATCGGACACACGTGGCCGATCGCCCCGCGGTGCTGCTCGTCGACGACGACGAGTCCGTGCTCGACGCGCTCACGCTCCAGCTGCGCGGCGACTTCCGCACGCACACCGCGCCGGACGGCCGCACCGCGCTGACCGTGCTGGCCGCGCGCGACGACATCGCGGTCGTGGTCTCCGACATGCTGATGCCGGACATGTCCGGCGCACAGCTGCTCGGCGAGATGCGGCTGCGCCACCCGGACACCACCCGCGTGCTGCTGACCGCGCAGGCCGACGTGGCCGGCGCGATCGCCGCGATCAACGACGGCGGCGCGTTCCGCTTCCTCACCAAGCCCTGCCCCACCGCCGAGCTGCGCACCACGGTCAGCGCCGCGGTCGCGCAGCACCGGATCGCGGTCGCCGAACGCACCGTCCTCGCCAAGACGCTGCGCGCCAGCCTGCAGGCGCTGTTCGGCGTGCTCGAACTCGCCAACCCGGCCGCGTTCGCCCGGGCCGGCCGGATCCGTACGCTGGTCAGCGCGCTCTGCCAGGACCTCGACCTGGACAACCGGTGGGAGATCGAGGTCGCGGCCATGTGCTCCCAGCTCGGCGCGGTCGCGCTGCCGCCCGGCGTGCTGGAGAAAATGGACGCCGGACTGCCGCTCGGCGAACGCGAGCAGCGCATGGTCGACGCCATGCCGGACGTGGCCGTCCGCCTCCTCGGCGACGTGCCCAACCTGGACGACGTCCTCGCGATCGTCCGTGGCCTGCGCGCACCGGACCCGGCCGCGCCACCGCTGGTGTCGCTCGGGGCCGGCGTCATCCGCGCGGCCCTCGACTTCGAGAACCACACCGCCCGTGGCGTCTCCGGCGAGGCCGCGCTGCGCGCGATCGAGCAGCGCGCCGACGACCGTCACCACCCCGGCGCGCTCGCCGCGCTGCGCCGGATCAAGGGCATCACGGCAACCCCCGACACGGTACGGGCACTGGCCATCGCGGAGCTGGAGGTCGGCATGCGGATGGCCGAGGACGTCGCCACCGTCACCGGCGCGGTCCTGATCGGCCGTGGCACCCGGGTTACCGAGCTGCTGCTGGAACGGCTGATGAACTACCGGCAGATCGCCACGATCGCCGAGCCGGTCCTCGCGGTCATCCCGGCGGACATCCTCGCCCGCTGGCGACAGCCGTCATGACCGACGCCCGCGCGGCCGCGCTGCACGAACGCCTCCTCGACATCGCCGGCCCGGACCCGTCCGCCGCGGAGCGCGCGCTGATGGTCCGGCTGATCGAGAACTTCCTCCGCAAGGTCCCCGCGATGCTCGACCACCTGGAACGCACGCTGGCCGGCGACGACCCGGCCGAGGCCCGCACCGCCGCGCACGCGCTGCGCGGCTCCGCCTCCAACATCGGCGCGGACGGCCTCGCGCTGCTCGCCGGCGCGGTCGAGGACGAGATCCGGGCCGGCCGCCCGCCGTCCCCCGCGGCCGTCACCGCGCTCCGCACCGAGACCGACGCCGTCTGCCCGCTGCTCACCGCGGCGGCCGGCCGGCTGTCCGGCTGACCCGGTCGCAGACGATCCGGGTGCGTCCGCCGCGATCGTCGGCGAGACTCGCGTGCATGCTGAGTCTCGGTGACGACGATCCAGATCTTGAGAAGCGCCTGTCCGACGAACTGGACGCGATCAACGACGCGGCGGTCGGCGCCGACGACCATCGGAACCTGGCGATCCGGCTGACCGGTGACGACGGCACGCTGATCGGTGGCCTCACCGGCTACACCTGGGGTGGCTGCGGCGGCATCACCTCGCTGTGGCTGGACCCGGATCACCGCGGGCAGGGGCACGGGGCCCGGCTGCTGGCCGCCGCCGAGGACGAGATCCGCCGGCGCGGCTGCGACCGGGTCGTGGTCGCCACCATGTCCTTCCACGCGCCCGGCTTCTACCTGCGGCACGGCTACCGCGAGGTCGGCTACACGCCCGGAATGCCCGGTGGCACCGGCAAACACCACTTCCACAAGCGGCTGCCGTAGGCGCCGGTGCGGGGCAGTGTAGCGCGGAGCGCGGTTGGGTAGAGAGCTGGTACCACACGACGGGCAGCGTGCGGGCGAATATGCCACACGCTCTATATAGGAGGCTGACGTGCGTATCGGAGCGGTCGTCATCGTCATCTGGCTGATCATCGGCGCTCTGGCGGCGGGACAGCGTGGCTACTTCGCCAACGAGGCGGAGAACTGTGCGGAGATCTCCACCACCGCGGTCACGATCGTGGCCGGACCGCTGAACTACGTGGGCCTGAACCCGAAGGTGAACTGCGACGTGCCGGAGCCGTCGAAGTAGCCGGCGGCCTGACCGAAGGGCCGGTGGAGCTCACCGGCCCTTTTCCCGTGGGCGTAGGTTGGGTGCGTGAATCTCCCTGAACCCGTTGCGGGAGTGGCGATGCCGACCGGTTTCGGCCTCGCCCAGCTGGTCCCGGACGCGTCCGCGCCGGGCGCGTGGACGCTGGAGGTCGACGGCGTCCCGCAGTCGTACGTCGACGTCCGCGATCCCACCCGGATGAAGTTCGACTACATGCGCCGGCTGGTCACGGTGGTGGACACCGCGGCCAGGCCCGGGGTGCCGCTGCGCGTGCTGCACCTGGGCGGCGGCGCGCTGAGCCTGCCGCGCTACATCGCGGCGACCCGGCCCGGGTCGGTGCAGACCGTGGTCGACCGGGACACGCTGCTGATGGCGCTGATCTGGGACCGGCTGCCGCTGCCCGAGGACGCCGGCGTCACGGTGCTGCTCGGCGACGCGCGGCAGACGCTGGAGGAACTGCCGGACCGGGAGTTCGACCTGGTGGTGGCGGACGTGTACCAGGCGGCGCAGATGCCGCGCAGCATCACCGGCACCGGGTTCGTGCGGGAGGCGGCCCGGGTGCTGCGACCGGACGGGCTGCTCGCGGTGAACGTGGTGGACGTGCCGCCGTCCGCCCGGACGCGGGTGATGGCGGCGACGCTCGGCGCGGTGCTGCCGGACGTGTGCGTGATCGGCGAGAACGGCATGCTGCGCGGCCGCCGGTGGGGCAACACGGTGCTGGTCGCCGGGTTGTCCGAGGGCCGGATCCCGGTGGAGCGGCTGAACGCGCTGGCGGCCCGCGACCCGGAGCCGGGCCGCGCGATCGGCGGCGCCGACCTGCCCGGCTTCACCGGCGGCGCGGCCCCGCTCCACGACCCGATCGCCACGTCCTGAAGCGGCCCGAACGCCACGCGGTGAACCGGCCCGAACGCCACGTCGCGAAGCGGCCCGAACGCCACGTCGCGAAGCGGCCCGAACGCCACGTCGCGAAGCGGCCCGAACGCCACGTCGCGAAGCGGCCCGAACGCCACGTCGCGAAGCGGCCCGAACGTCACGTCAGGGGCCGGAACGCGTAGCGGTCCAGCAGTTCATCGCGGATCAGCGGCCGGGTGCCGTACACCAGCAGCATCCCGGCCTCGCGCAGCAACCGCTCCGGGTGGCCGCCGCGCAGTCCGGCAGTCGAACCGGCGTGCACGATCAGTGTGGCCGCGGCGCGCACCGCCAGTTCCGACGCGGTCGCGCGGGCGGCCGGCGTCTTCTCCGGGTCCGCGGCCAGCAGTGCGGCCCGGGCCGCCGCCAGCTCCTCGTCCAGCGACGACGGTCCGAGCAGCGCGCAGCAGCGGCGCACCACGCCGAGCGCCAGGAAACCGTTGAGCGCGCTGCCGCCGGCCTCGGTGCGCGTCCACGAGTCGAGCGGCAGCGCGTGCATCAGCCGGTCGGCCGGCACGGGATGCCCGGTGAACCGCAGCACCGCGGTGCGGCTCGCCCGGAGCGCGGCAAGGTCCTGCACCGTACCGGTCAGCGTGTCCGACGGCACCGCGTCCACCAGCAGGAACACGGCGTTCCCCGCGTCGTCACGGGCACCCACCTGGACGACGTCGATCATGTCCCAGCCGCTGACCCAGGGCACCTCGCCGTCCAGCACGAACCCGCTGTCCACCCGGCGGGCCCGCACGCCCTCACCACCGGGCCGCAGCCCGGCGAGCGCCACGCCGCCGCGCACGTCACCGGCGGCCAGCCGGGGCAGCCACGACTCGCGCAGGCCGGGCGTCCGGCTGGCCGCGGCGCCGAGCACCACGCCGTGGTGCTGCATCCAGACCAGTGTGGTGGTCAGGCAGCCACTGGCCAGCACCTCCAGCAAATACGCGGCGGTGGCCATGTCGTCCGTGCCGAGCCCGCCGTGCTCGGCCGGTGCCGCCACGCCGTAGAAGCCGAACCGCCGCAGCATGTCGAGGTGTGACCGCGGCACGCGTCCGGCCCGGTCCACCTCGGCCGCGGCCGGCAGGAACATCTCCTCGGTGATCTGCTCGGCCCGCGCACGCATGGTCGCCGCATCAGTCATGGTGCCAACGTATCGAATCCGATATGCCGAAATCAGGCGGCAACGTCCGATACATCCGGGCGGCTGAGCGCGTCCGCGAGCGCGTCCGCCTGCTGCCTGATCTCCGGGATCGCGGTGGTCTCCCACAGCCGCCCGCGCCGCAACGGCCCGAGCAGCCACAACGGCGGCGCCACGTCCAGGCCCAGCCCGTGCGGGCCGATCCGGGCCAGCCCGTCCGCGACCAGCGCGGCCGTCAGCGGATCCGGCGAGTCCAGCGGCCGGCCGGACCCGGTCGCGTTCACCACCTGCACACCTTCATGATCAAAATCCTTCGGGGGTACGCCGGCGGCCCGCACCCGCACCGCGCCGCTCGCCCGGTGCCGAGCCAGTTCCGCCGCGACCGGCGCGGCCATCCGGTGCCGGTGCACGTCCCAGTGCCGGGCGCCGTGCCGCAGGAACCGGTCCCGGTCCGCGGGTGCGGCCGCGGCCCACAGCGCGTTCACGTGCGGGCGGACCGCGTCGATCACCGGTTGCCAGCCGCCCGGGTGACTCGCCGCGATGTCCCGGATCCCCCGGACGAGTGACCGCAGCGGCCGGCCACGGCCGAGCACCGTCCCGATCAGTGCATCGTCCGGCCGTACGCCCGGATGCTCCTGATGGGTTCTCGGCAGCAGACCGCGGCGGGACACCAGCGTGATCGGCGCGGATCGCCCGCGGCGCAACAGCGTGAGCGCCACGTCAACCGCGGTCAGCCCGGTTCCGGCGACCACCACCGGCCGCGCCGGGTCGATCGCGTCCAGCGCGCCCGGCGCCCACGGGTCCGGGACCAGGCCCGGACGCCCGGCGGCGAACGCGGGCACCACCGGCCCGGGCGGACCGAGCGCCAGCACCACACCGGCCGCCCGCACCGGCAGCCCACCGGCCAGGTGCACGGTCAGCCCGCCCGCGCCGCGGGTGATCCGGACCGCCCGGTCGGCGCGGAGGTCGACCGGCAGCCCGGCGAGGATCACACGCAGGTAGTCGCCGTAGCGCCGGCGCGGCAGGAACGCGTCCGGATCGACCGGGCCGGCCCAGCGCAGGAAGCCGTCCCCCATCGCGGCAGCCCGCGAGTTGAGCAGGTGCCACGGCTCCGGCGCGCGATAGGCCGCCCCGCCCGGCGGATGCGGATCGATCATGACCAGCTCCCGGCCCGGACATCGGCGGTGGAGCGCCCGGGCGGCCAGGATGCCGCTCGCGCCGGCCCCGATGATCGCGACAGTCATGCCCGCTCAACGAGCCGTAACACCTATGGAAACGATAGGAGAACTGGACTATCCGGAGCCGGGACCGCATTCAACCTTCGGGTTGACGACGCGCGACCTGGTCTGGGCCTGCCACACCCAGAAGGAGCACCTGCGCCGCTGGTGGGGGCGCGGCAACCCGCTGGACATCGAGATCGACTTCGCGCGCGCTTCAGCCCTGACGACCATCCGGGGGTACGGACCTGTCGTCCGTACCCCCGGTGTGGTCACTGCGGTGGGTTGCTACCCGGGTACGGCTGCTGCGGCGGCTGCCCGGCGAGGTACGGCGGCTGCACCGGGTACTGCGGGCTCTCCTGCACCGGGTACTGCGGCGGTACCTGCACCGGGTAGTGCGGCGGCACCGGCTGCGGGACCGGGAAATTGAGCGGCGGCGCCGGTACGTACGGGTTCGGCGGCGGTCCGAAGTGCGGGACCGCGAACGGCTGCGGGGCGAACGGCGGCGGGGCGAACGGCGGCGCGGTGAACGGCGGGACCGGGCGCGGCGTGGCGTGCGGCCACGGCTGCGGGCCCGGACGCGGGCCGGCGGCCGGGCGGCCCGGGTTGAACCAGCGGTTCGCGGACGGCACCAGCAGCAGCACCATCACGGTGATCGCCAGGAAGACCGCGATCACGCCGAGCAGCGGCATACCGGCGTCGAAGGCGACCGAGTTCCGCTCGGCCACCAGATCGGCGAGCCGGTCGTAGAACGCGTTCTCGTGGTAATAACCGCCGGACGACGGCAGATCCTCCAGGAACGGGTCCTCCTCGAGCGGATACTCCGCGAACGGGTCGCTCGCGCCGTAACCCGCCGGCGAGAACGGAAGCGAGCTGATCAGGCCGCCGCTGCACGCGCCGAGCACGACCAGGCCGAGCGCGGCGCCGAGACCGGCCACGCCGAGGATCCGGGCCACGTTGTTGCCGCGCGCGGTGAGCAGCGTGTTGGTCAGCAGCCAGCCGGCCAGCAGCACCAGCAGCGCGATGGCCAGGCCGTTCATCGACCAGTTGGCGACGCGTTCCGCGTCCGCCTCGAACTGCGAGGCACCGGGCGTGTCCGCGGCCTGGTCGATCAGCAGGCCGTAGCTGACGCCCTCCCAGACGAGCAGGCCGACCATCGCCACCAGCAGGGCGACCACCACGTACTGCAGGATCACCGCGACGGTCACGGTGGCGGGCCGGGGGCCGCGCTCGTTCGCCGGCGGCGGGAAGTGCGGCGACGGCGGCGTGAGCACCGGCGGCGGCAGTACCGGCGAGTGCTGCCGCATCTGCGCCTCGACGGCCGGCCCGCAGCCGGGGTCCACCGGGCCACCGGGCGCGACCGGACCACCGGCGGCAACCGGGCCGGTTGCCGCATCCGGGCCACCGGCCGCGACCGGGCCGCTCGGCGCGACCGGGTCACCGGCCGGAACCGCACCGCCAGGCGCAACTGGATCACCTGCGGCGGCCGGGCCGCCGTCGGCCGCCGCGGCCGCGGCAGCACCGGCGGAGGAGCCAACCGGGGCGTCCGGCACGGCGGTGACCGGGGCGGCCGGGCCGGGTGCCGCGGGACCGTCACCGGACGCCGGCGGCGCCTCCGGGCCGCGGGGCGCGGGCGCCTGCGTACCCGCGGCGGGTGTGGGAACCGGTGTCGCCGGGACCGTGGCCGGCGCGGCAAGGACCGCGGGCGGATATGCGGGCCGGCTCTCCGGAGCGGGCGCGGGAGCCGGCGCGGCGGAGGCCGGCGGTGCGGCGGGCGGCGGCGCGGCGGTGTCGCCGGTGGCCGCGGACGGCCGACCGGCGGGATCGGGGGTGGGTGATTGCACGCGCGCACGCTACCGAAATGATCACCACCGCGACACCCCGATATTCGCGCCGCACGTCACAGCACGAACGCGTCCGTCCACAGTTGACCGGAGCGGCCGGACAGCGCGTCCAGCATCGCGATCGCCTGGCTGTCGGTCAGCGACGCCACGAAGTCCACGATCGCGCGGCCGCGGGCCTGCGCGGCGCGGTGCGGCGTGGCCGGGTCCAGCTCCGCCTCGGCCAGCTCGACCAGGTCGTGCAGGCGGCGCGGCAGGCGGGTGGTCTCGTCCGGATCGTCGATCCAGGCGAGCAGCGCCTCGACCAGCGTGCCGAGCAGCCGCGCCTGGCCGCGCTGGTGCAGCGCCAGGTCCGGCCGTTCCAGCACGAACCGGTGGTGCACGAACTTGAGCACCTGCACCTCGTGCCACTGCACCGGGGAGAGCAGCACGTGCCCGGACCGCATCGACGGCCTGTCGGTCACCGTGATCGCGTCGACCAGGCCGCGGGTCCACGTGTCGGAGAACCGGGAGACCGCGTGCTCCGCCTCGACCGACCCGTCGAACGGCGCGGACAGCAGCCCGTCGACCAGCTCGCGGCGCACGTGCGCGACCGCGGTGGCGAACGCCTCGTCGTCGCTGATCCAGGAATCCTTGCGGTGCAGCGTGCGCCGCAGCCGTTCGATCGACCGGCCGGGCCGGCGCGCGTTCAGCTCCAGCGCCGCGTCGGACTCGATCGCCAGCTCGCCCGCGTGCCGCTGCCACGCGGTCAGCTCGGCCGCGACCTCGCCCTGCCGCAGCACGCCGACGCGGTAGAAGTCCTCCACGTCGTGGATCGCGTACGCGATGTCGTCCGCGGTGTCCATGATGGACGCCTCGGCGGTCTGCTGCCAGTCCGCGATCCGGCCCTCGAACGGCGCGCGGGCCTGGCGCAGGTCACGCACCTCGGTCCCGTACGCGCCGAACTTCAGCGACCCGCTGCCCGGCTCCGCGGCCGGTACGGTCGCGCCGCGCGGTGCCGGGCTGAGCGTGGACGGGTGCGGCGCCGGGTAGCCGCGGCGGGTCCACGGATACTTCAGCATCGCGGCGCGGACCGCCGCGGTCAGGTCCAGCCCGATGATCGTCTCGCCGCGCGCCTCGCCGCGGATCTCCGTGCTGGTCACGATCCGGTACGACTGGGCGTTGCCCTCGAAGCCGTCCGCCAGCCCGAGCCGCTCCCGGGCCAGCCGGTCCAGCACCCGCTCGCCGAGGTGCCCGAACGGCGGGTGCCCGAGGTCGTGCGCCAGCGACGCGGCCTCCACCACGTCCGGGTCGCAGCCGCCGAGCTTGTCCAGCAGGTCCCGGTGTCCGGGGTCGGCCAGCAACCGCTCCGCGATCGCGCGGCCGACCTGTGCCACCTTGAGGCTGTGCGTCAGCCGGTTGTGCACCAGCAGCCCGGAGCCGCCCGGACTGATCACCTGCGTGACGCCGCCCAGCCGGGCGAAGAACGTCGACGACACGATCCGGTCCCGGTCCGCCCGGAACGGCGACCCGGCCAGGTCGCCGGGCGCCCGCCCGGCACCGGAGAGCCGCTGCGCACGGGGATCCTCGGAGTCAGCCATCCCGCCACGCTAACAGCCTGAAGATCATCTACCCGCGGACGGTACGGGGTGGGGTGCGACGCCACCGGCGGCGGCACGCCGGGCGGCGCGGGGTGGCGCGACAAGTGTCGGTGGGTGCGGGCAGAATGGCGGCCGAGATGACATCAGAAGGTGGATCAAGCGTGACTACGTCTGTGGACCCTGCACTGCCCCCGGCCGAGGCTCAGCCCGAGGTGCTCGCGGCGGCCGAGCCGGTCGCGGTGACGCCGACCGCGACCACCGCGGCGTTCGTGGCGGCGAGCGCCGGCGCCATCAACCAGCGCATCGCCGAGGAGCTCGGTGTGCGGGAGCGGCAGGTGGCGGCCGCGGTGGACCTGCTGGACGGCGGGTCGACCGTGCCGTTCATCGCGCGTTACCGCAAGGAGGTGACCGGCACGCTCGACGACGCGCAGCTGCGCACGCTGGAGGAGCGGCTGCGCTACCTGCGCGACCTGGAGGAGCGGCGTGCCGCGATCCTCGAGTCGATCCACGGGCAGGGCAAGCTGACCGAGGAGCTGCAGGCGCAGATCCTGGCGGCCGAGTCGAAGGCGCGGCTGGAGGACATCTACCTGCCGTTCAAGCCGAAGCGCCGGACCAAGGCGCAGATCGCCCGCGAGGCCGGCCTGGAGCCGCTCGCCGACACGCTGATCGGCGACCCCACGCACGACCCGCAGGCGACCGCGACCGGCTACGTCGACGAGGCGAAGGGTGTCGCCACGCCGCAGGCCGCGCTGGACGGCGCCCGGGCGATCCTGGTCGAGCGCTTCTCCGAGGACGCGGACCTGATCGGCACGCTGCGCGAGCAGGTGTGGAGTCGCGGCGTGCTCGGCTCCAAGGTCCGCGAGGGCAAGGAGGAGGCGGGTGCGAAGTTCAAGGACTACTTCGACTTCTCCGAGCCGCTGACGAAGCTGCCGTCGCACCGGATCCTCGCCATGTTCCGCGGCGAGAAGGAAGAGGTGCTGGAGCTGTCGCTGTCCCCGGACGCGACCGAGGTCGAGGGCCCGACCACGTACGAGGCCGCGATCGCCGCCCGGTTCGGCATCGAGGACCGGGGCCGGCCCGCCGACCGCTGGCTGAAGGACACGGTCCGGTGGGCCTGGCGCACTCGCATCCTGGTGCACCTGGAGATCAACCTGCGGTCGCGGCTCTGGCAGGAGGCGGAGGAGGAGGCGGTCCGCGTCTTCGCGGCGAACCTGCGCGACCTGCTGCTGGCCGCGCCGGCCGGCACCCGCGTCACCATGGGCCTGGACCCGGGCCTGCGCACCGGCGTGAAGGTCGCGGTGGTGGACGCGACCGGCAAGGTGGTCGACACCGCGACGATCTACCCGCACGAGCCGCGCCGGAAGTGGGACGAGTCGATCGCCACGCTCGCCGCGCTGGCCACCAAGCACAACGTCGACCTGATCGCGATCGGCAACGGCACCGCGTCCCGGGAGACGGACAAGCTGGCCGGTGACCTGATCAAGGCGTTCCCGGCGCTCGGCATGACGAAGATCGTGGTGTCCGAGGCGGGCGCGTCCGTCTACTCCGCGTCCGCCTACGCCTCCGAGGAGCTGCCCGGGCTGGACGTGTCGCTGCGCGGCGCGGTCTCCATCGCGCGCCGCCTGCAGGACCCGCTCGCCGAGCTGGTGAAGATCGACCCGCGCTCGATCGGCGTCGGCCAGTACCAGCACGACCTGTCCGAGGTGAAACTGTCCCGCTCGCTCGACGCGGTCGTGGAGGACTGTGTCAACGGCGTCGGCGTGGACGTGAACACCGCGTCCGCCCCGCTGCTCACCCGGGTCTCCGGCATCGGCGCCGGCCTCGCGGAGAACATCGTGCTGCACCGCGACGCGAACGGGCCGTTCCGCTCCCGGGCCGCGCTCAAGCAGGTTCCGCGCCTCGGGCCGAAGGCGTTCGAGCAGTGCGCCGGCTTCCTGCGCATCCCGGCCGGTGACGACCCGCTGGACGCGTCCGGCGTGCACCCGGAGGCGTACCCGGTGGTCCGCCGGATCGTGGAGGCGACCGGCGGCGACCTCAAGGCGCTGATCGGCAACGGCGGTGCGCTGCGCCGGCTCTCCCCCGCGCAGTTCGTGGACGAGCAGTTCGGTCTGCCCACCGTCACCGACATCATCGCGGAACTGGAGAAGCCCGGCCGTGACCCGCGACCGGCGTTCAAGACCGCGGCGTTCGCGGACGGCGTGGAGACGCTCGCCGACCTGCAGCCCGGCATGAAGCTGGAGGGCGTCGTCACGAACGTGGCCGCGTTCGGCGCGTTCGTCGACATCGGCGTGCACCAGGACGGCCTGGTGCACGTGTCCGCGCTGTCCAAGACGTTCGTCAAGGACCCGCGCGAGGTGGTCAAGCCGGGCGACATCGTCACGGTCAAGGTGCTCGACGTGGACATCCCGCGCAAGCGCATCTCGCTGACGCTGCGCCTCGAGGACGACGCCGAGGGCGGCGCACCGCGCGGCGACCGGCAGCGTGGCCCGCGTGGCGAGCGCGGACCCGGCGGCGCTCAGGGCGGCGAGCGCGGCGGCCCGCGCGGCCCGCGCGGCCAGGGCGGCGGCCAGGGCGGCGACCGCGGGCAGGGTGGCGGCGGTCGCGGTCAGGGCGGCGGCGGTGGCCGCGGCGGCGACCGCGGCGGTCAGGGCGGCCAGGACCGGCGTGGCGGCGGCCGCGACAACCGGGACAACCGGTCCGGCGGCGGTCAGCAGCGCGGCGGCCGGCCGGACTTCGCCAACTCCGCCATGGCGGACGCGCTGAAGCGGGCCGGCCTCGACAAGGGCCTCTCCTCCGGCGGCGACTCGCGCGACGCCAAGCGTCGCTGACGACACGGCGGTACGGCCCGGAAGCACCGCTTCCGGGCCGTACCCGTGAATGGGCTCCCGACGGACGGGACGGGCACGGAGTCCGTCGGACGACGGCACCACGCCCGTTACGATCTGTGGCAGCGAATCCACGCGAGCGCAGGGGGTAATTCGGGTGTCTGTGGTGGCGATTCCGGGATCGAAGTCGATCACCGCGCGCGCGCTGTTCCTGGCGGCCGCCGCGGACGGCACCACGGTGCTCGGCCGCCCGCTGCTCTCCGACGACACGGAGGCGTTCGCGGACGGCCTGACCGCGCTCGGTTACCGGGTCAGCCGCGATACCGCGGACTGGACGATCACCGGCCGCCCCGAGGGACCGGCCGCCGACGACGCGGACGTCTACTGCCGCGACGCCGCCACCGCCGCGCGGTTCCTGCCCGGGCTGGTCGCGGCCGGCCACGGCACGTTCCGGTTCGACGCGTCCGAGCAGATGCGCCGCCGCCCGGTCGCGCCGCTGACCGCCGCGCTCCGCGCGCTCGGCGTCGACGTCCGGCACACCGAGCGCGAGGGCCACCTGCCGCTGACCGTGGTCGCGGACGGCATCAAGGGCGGCGACATGGAACTGGACGCGAGCCTGTCCTCGCAGTTCCTCACCGCGATGCTGCTGGCCGGCCCGCTGACCCGGGAGGGCCTGAACATCACGGTCACCGGCCTGGTCAGCGCACCCTACGTGGAGATCACGCTGGCCATGATGCGCCGCTTCGGCGTGCACGTGGTCCGGGACGGCAACACGCTCCGGGTGCCGCCGGGCGGCTACCGGGCCACGACGTACCCGATCGAGCCGGACGCCTCCACCGCCAGCTACTTCTTCGCGGCGGCCGCGATCACCGGCCAGGAGGTGACCGTGCCCGGCCTCGGCGCCGGCGCGCTCCAGGGCGACCTCGGCTTCGTCGAGGTGCTGGGCCGGATGGGCGCGGAGGTCACCATCGGCGCGGACGCCACCACGGTCCGCGGCACCGGCCGGCTCACCGGCATCACCACGAACATGCGCGACATCTCCGACACCATGCCGACGCTCGCGGCCATCGCACCGTTCGCGGACGGCCCGGTCCGGATCGAGGACGTCTACAACACCCGGGTCAAGGAGTGCGACCGCCTCGACGCGTGCGCGGACAACCTGCGCCGCCTCGGCATCCTGGTCGAGACCGGCGAGGACTGGATCGAGATCCAGCCGGGTGTCCCGGTCCCGGCCGAGATCGGCACCCGCCGCGACCACCGCATCGCGATGAGCTTCTCGGTGACGTCACTGCGCGTCCCGCACATCACGCTGGACGACCCGGCGTGCGTGAAGAAGACGTTCCCCGAGTTCCACGACGTCTTCGGCGCCCTCCGCGGCGAGTGGGATTTCTAGGAAAAAGCACTCGCCGCGCTTTCCCGCTTCCGTCTTCCGGCGGGGTCGCTCTCGCATGATCCCGCCTCTCTGCCCACTCCGGCCGAGGCGCTGGCCGCGTACGGCCGGCCGCGCGGGTTCCCTGGCCCGCGCCGCCAACGGCCCGCGCGACCCAGGCAGCCTTCCCGACCCAGGCAGCCTTCCCGACCCAGGCACCGCGCGGCCCGCACATCCCCGTTCCGCACCGGCCTACGTCACGGCCAGGTGCGCTACCCTCTCGAGATATCGGGATAAAGTCTTCGCCCGCCGCACCCGATGATCGCGTTTGCTGTGGCTCCGTGCGCACCCGGTGACCGCGTCGTAAACCGTGCGGCTGACGCCGTGAGGCGGCCGATGGCCGACGGGACGCGGTGAACCGGGTGCGGCAAGCCGGGGGCGGTCACGGCAGGTCGCGGACGTAGCGGATCTCGTCGAGCGGGAAGCCACGCGACTCGTCACGTTTGGTGTGGCCGTCCGGTCGCCAGCCGCCACGCTCGTAGAAGCGGCGCGCGGCGGCATTGCCGTCCAGCACCCAGAGCGTGGCCCGGCCGCACCCGTCGGCCGCGAGCGCGCGCAGCGCCTCGGCGATCAGCAGCCGCCCGCCGCCAGCCCGCTGGTAGGCGGGCAGTACATAGATCGCGAAGATCTCCCCGACGCCACCGGAACCGGCATCACCGGAACCATCAGGACCGTCCGCGACATGACCGTCGGCGCCGGCATCATCGCCGCCGGACCCGCCGCTGCCAGAACCGTCCCCGGCGGACGCGCCGCTGCTGGAATCGCCGCCACCCGAACCGCCGTCGGGACCACCGCTGCTGGAACCGCCACCGGAACCGCAGCTACCGGGACCGCCACTGCCGGAATCGTCGCCGCCGGGAGCGGCGCGGCCGGAATCGTCGCCGCCGGGAACGTCGCGGCCGGAATCGTCGCCGCCGGGAACGTCGCGGCCGGGAGCCGCGTCGCGGGAAGGGCCGAAGCTGACGAAGCCGATCGGCCGGTCGGCGTCCGGTGGGAGCAGGACCAGCACGCCGGCCCGGCCCTCCGGTGTGCGTAACCGGTCCTGCCAGAACGGGCGCCAGCGGACCGGGTCCAGCGAGCCCAGGTAGGCGTCGGGGACGAAGCCGCGGTAGGTGGCCTGCCACGTGCGCACGTGGATCTCCGCGAGCGCGGAGGCATCGTCGACGATCGCTGGACGGGTACGCACGGCGTCAGTGTGGCAAAGCGCCGGCGGCAACCCGCCGCGACCGGGACGATCGGGACATCACGCCGTTTCCAGGTCTAGATAGAAGATCGACCCATGCGGTACGGCCGGGAGATATCCGGCATCGCCCCCGTTCGCACGCGCGAGACCTCGGACGATGTAGAGACCGAGCCCGGTCCCGGGCTTGCTGGCCGCGGTCCGGCGGGCGCGGCTGAACTGTGAGAAGAGCTGGTCCCGGAACCCCTCCGGCACACCGTCCCCGGCGTCGCGGATCCCGGCCCGGATCGTGTTTTCAGCCGTACGGGTGACCTCGACCGCGACCGCGCCCCCGCCGTACTTGGCCGCGTTGGTCAGGTAGTTGACCAGCATCTGCTGCAGGTGCCCGCGGTTGACCAGCACGGAGACCGACGCGTCGCCGTGCACCGGCACCGGGCCCGCCGCGGCCAGCTCGATCGCGGCGGTGATCGCGGCGCCGAGCGGCACCGGTTCCCGGTCCGCGTGCAGCCGCCCCGCGTCCAGCGCCACCTGGGTCAGCACCTCGCGGACCAGCGTGTCCAGCCGGGTCGCCTGCCGCCCGATCAGTTCGAGTTCCGCGGAGGGCCGGTCGGCCATCTCTACCGTCGCCAAGATGGACATCAGCGGCGTGGCGATCTCGTGGCCGAGCATGCCGATCAGGTCGAGCTTGAGCGCGTTCGCGGCCTCCACCTCGGACAGTGCCTCGGTACGCTCGGCCAGCAGCCGGTTGATCTCCGCGTAGTCGTCGGCGTGCCGCAGCCCGCCGCTCAGGCCGTGCGCGAGCAGTTCCAGGTGGTGCGCGTCGCTGTCGTCGAACGCGCCGGTCCGGCGGCTGGTGACCAGCAGCGCGCCGGTCACGTGGTCCTCGGAGAGCAGCGGGGCGACCAGCACGGCCGCGACACCGGCCCGGCGGCAGGCCTCCGGGTCCACGCGCGGGTCGGTGTCCGGGTCGTCGCAGCGCACGGTGGTCGCCGTCCGTACCGCGTGCCCGCTCAGCGACGTGGCCACCGGCAGCCGCAGTCCGGCGTTCGGCGACATCGAGCCGGCGACCGCGGTGTAGACCATCACGTCGCCGTCGCGCATCGCGACCGCGGCGCCGTCCGCCTGTGGGAACATCTCCAGTGCCCGGTCCGCGACCAGCCGCAGCGTCTCGGTGCGGTCCGCGGCCTGCTCGATCACCTCGCGCTGCACCGCGATCGTCTGCCGTAGCCGCGCGGCCAGCAGCGTGTTGTGCGACTCGGCCGCGCGTTCCGCGGTGACGTCCCGGGCCGCGACGACCGCGCCGGAGACCGCGCCGGTCGCGTCGCGCAGCTGACGGCCGGTACAGACCAGACGCCGGTCGCCGACCACCAGCTCCGCGTCCGTCACGATCTCGCCGTGCAGCGCACGGATCAGCGGCAGCTCGTCGTACGCCATCGGCCGGCCGTCCGGGTGGCAGGCGCCGAGCCGGGTGAACAGGTCCTCCATCGGTACGGTCGGCGTCGGCTGCCCGTGCAGCTGCCGGGCCGCCGGGTTGACCGTGGTGATCACCGCGTCCGCGTCGCAGGCGATCACGCCGTCGGAGAGGCTGTCCAGCACGGTGGCGAGGAACATCCGCTCCCGGCGCAGCCGTTCCTCGGCCGCGACCCGGTCGCTGATGTCGTGCAGGAACGCGTGGAACCACCAGACGCCCTCGACCTGGTTCGGCCAGATGACCACCTCGACCGTGACCACGTGACCGTCGCGGTGCAGCGCGGGCAGCGCGAGCCGTTCACCGGCCACCCGCGCCTCGCCGGTGGCCATGTACCGCCGCATGCCGCCGGCGTGTGCCTCGCGCAGCGGCTCCGGGATGATCGTGTCGGCCAGGACCCGGCCGATCACCTCGGCCGCGTGCCAGCCGAGCAGGCGTTCCGCGGCCGGGTTCCAGGCGCGGATGCGGCCGTCGGAGTCCATCGAGACGAACGCCTCGGTGGTGGTCTCCAGCACCCGGCGCAGCCCGATCGCCTCGGCGATCTCGCCGGCGCGCACGAGGTCGTCGGAGAGCATGCTCATCTCGGCGAGCACGGGCAGGTCGGCCAGCGCGGCCATCTCCGGGTCCGGCACCGGTGCCGATCGAGGCCGGGACACCACGGGCCTACCACCTCCCGCGCGGGCAACGGGTGACAAGATTTCCGAAAAATACGACAAACTCACGCTAACGCGCGGCAGGCGGTTCGCGGGTCGATTCGGGAAAAGCGGGTAAGCAACCCCCGGCCCGTGCGAGCGGCCGTGAAACGTGTTTACTTTTTGGAGCTTCCCGAAAACCACAGAGCACCGGAGGGTACGGACTCGATGTTCGCGTCATGGGGTTCACTCATGCACCGCCTGCGCTGGACCACGGTGATCGTGGTCGTGGCCGCCTCCATCGCCTCCGGCGTGTGGGGTCTGGGCGTCTTCGGTCAGCTCTCCGAGGGCGGCTACATCGATCCCGGCAGCGAGTCGGCCCGGGCCGCGGAGGTCGCCGAGGACGCGCTCGGCCCGCAGGGCGGCGACGTGATCGTCATCTACACGCCGGACGGCGGGAACGTCGACGACCCGGCCGTGGCACAGGCCATCACCGCGGACCTGCAGGCCCTCCCGCAAAACCGGGTCGACTCCACGCTCTCCTACTGGCAGCTCGCGGCCGGGGCGCAGGCCGCCGCCGGGCAGCCGCAGGGACAGCCGGCCGACCCGCAGACCGCGGCGCGGGCCGCCCAGGCCGCCGCACAGGCCGCGCAGTTCGTCACGCCGGACAAGCGCAGCGCGATCGCGCTGCTCACGCTGGCCGGTGCGGACGAGACCGAGAAGCTGGAGAACTACCGCGAGATCAAGGACGACTTCACGGTCGACGGCGTGGCGACGAAGGTCGGTGGCGCGGCCGCGCTGCAGCTCTCCACGTCCGAGCGGTCCAAGTCCGACCTGACGCTGGCCGAGGGCGTGTCGCTCCCGGTCGTACTGGTGCTGCTGGTCCTGATCTTCGGTTCGCTGGTCGCGGCCGCGCTGCCGGTGCTGGTCGGCGGCCTGGCCGTGCTGGGCGCGCTCGGCGTGCTGCACGTGATCGCGCTGACCACCGAGGTCAACTCGTTCGCGGTGAACGTGGCCAGCCTGCTCGGCCTCGGCATGGCGATCGACTACGGCCTGTTCATGGTGGGCCGGTTCCGGGAGGAGCTGGCCGCCGGGCGCAGCACCGCGGCCGCGGTGCGGAACACGGTGGCCACCGCCGGGCGTACCGTCGCGTTCTCCGCCACGCTGCTGATCATCGCGCTGGCCGGCCTGATGCTGTTCCCGCAGGGCTTCCTCAAGTCGCTGTCCTACGGCGGCATGTCCGCGGTCGCGCTGGCCGCGTTCACCTCGCTCACGCTGCTGCCGGCCATGCTCGGCCTGCTCGGCCCGCGCGTGGACAAGCTGGCGCTGCCGCGCCGGAAGAAGCAGATCGAGGGCGAGAAGCCGGTCGTCAGCACGGGGTGGGAGCGCCTGGCCCGGTTCGTGATGAAGCGCCCGGTGCTGGTCGCGCTGCCGATCCTGGCGTTGCTGGTCTTCCTCGCCGTCCCGATCAAGGACGTGCAGTTCGGCGAGATCGACGAGCGCGTGCTGCCGGCCGGCGACCCGGCCCGCGTGGCGCTGGCCGAGCTGAAGTCCGAGTTCCCGGCGATGAGCGGCACCGGCGTCCAGGTGGTGCTGCGCGGCGCGGACGCGGCGGCCGCGCAGCCGTTCGCGGCACAGGTCGCGAACGTGCCCGGCATCGGCGAGGCCACGGTCAGCGGCTCGCAGAACGGCGTCACCGAGATCACCGCGGCGCTGGAGTCCGAGGACGCGCTGGACCCGGCGTCCACGGACGCGGTCGAGCAGATCCGCGCGCTCGACGCCCCGGCCGGCGCGGAGGTGCTGGTCGGCGGCTTCACCGCGCGGAACGTGGACAGCATCGACGCCACCTACGCGCAGTTGCCGTGGATGGTGCTGCTGCTGGCCGGTGCCACGCTGGTGCTGATGTTCCTGGCGTTCGGCTCGGTGCTGCTTCCGGTCAAGGCGGTGGTGATGAGCGCGCTCAGCCTCACCGCCACGTTCGGCGTGCTGGTCTTCGTGTTCCAGGAGGGGCACGGCGCCGGCCTGCTCGACGTCACCCCGGCGCCGCTGGAGATCGGCATCGTGGTGCTGATGGCCGCGGTGGTGTTCGGCCTCTCCACCGACTACGAGGTGTTCCTGCTGTCCCGGATGGTGGAGGCGCGCACCAAGGGCGCGTCCACCGCGGACGCGGTGGTCACCGGCATCGTCCGCACCGGCCGGGTGATCAGCGCGGCCGCGATCCTGCTGGTCGTGGTGACCGGCGCGTTCGCTCTCTCCTCGCTGACCATGATGCGGTTCATCGGCGTCGGCATGATCCTGGCACTCGTGCTGGACGCGACCGTGGTCCGCATGCTGCTGGTCCCGGCCGTGATCCGGCTGATGGGCGACGCCGCCTGGTGGGCGCCGGGGCCGCTGCGCCGGTTGCAGCAGCGGGCCGGGCTCGCCGAGACCGACGAGATCGAGGAGGAGGGCGAGGGCGCCGGCCTGGTCCGGACCGGTGCCTGACGGCCTGTTGAGCGAGAGCCGCTACCGCTGGGTGACGGCTCTCCCCCGGTCATACGTCGCCGGCAACCCGGGCGTGGCGGACTCAGGCGCTCGCGCTCGGTGGCGTGCGGCGCGGCTTCCCGTTCCGGCGGCTGCGGACGCTGACGACCGTGACCACGCTGCGGCTCAACGGCGTACAGACGGAACTGGACCGCGCCGACGTCGCCGCGATGCCCGCGCTGCTCGACGCGCCGGGGCTGCGGTCGCTCACCATGGTCGACTGCGGGCGGGCGGGCGCTGCGCTGCGCGGCGTGACGGACCGGTTCCGCGCACACGGCTTCGACCGGCTGGATATTCACTACGCGTGAGTAACCGCTCACAGGAACTCACGGCCGCGGGCACCGGGCCGATGGTAGGCCGTGATCACCATGTTCCGCCGGTTCCTGCTGATCGGCGGTCCCCTGCTGATCGGCCTATGGTTCCTGCTGCCCGCCGGTCTCGAGCGCAACGTGCTCTACGCCGGCATCGGCGCGCTCAGCGTCGCCGCGAACGCGGTCGCGGCCCGGCACTGGCGCTCCTGGCCGTGGGCGCTGTTCGCGGCCGGCCAGGCCTGCGCGGTCGCCGGTGACCTGCTCTGGCTCTACTACGAGAACATCGCGTTCATCGACCCGTTCCCGTCCCCCGCCGACGCCTTCTACCTAGCCGAATATCCCCTGCTCACCGCGGCCCTGCTAGTGCTCTCCCGGCGGCACCGCACCGCGGACGACCACCTCGCCCGGCTGGACAGCACGATGCTGGTGGCCGGGCTCGCACTGCCGTACTGGGTGCTGCTGATCGCTCCGGCGCTGTCCAGCGGCGAGTCCACGCTGGGCACGCTGATCGCGCTCGGCTACCCGCTGGGCGACGTGCTGCTGCTCGGCGGCGTGGTCCGGCTGCTTGTCGTCTCCGGCGCCCGCAACACGTCGTTCCGGCTGGTCACCGCGGCCGTGCTGACGCTGTTGATCGCGGACGTGACGTTCACGTTCGCGGAGAACACCACGCTGGGCACGATGGCGTTCCTCGCGTCCTACCTGTTCTGGGGCGTGGGCGCGCTGGTGCCGTCGGCCGGCACGATCGGCGACCCGGCGCCCCGGCCGCAGACGCTCACCCGCCGCCGGCTGGCCGCGCTGACCGGCGCGGTGCTGCTCTCCCCCGGCATCCTGATCGTGCAGCTGCTCGCCGGCCTGGAGCCGAGCACGTGGGCGGTCGCGCTCACCTCCGCCGCGCTATTCGTGCTGGTGGTGACGCGAATGGCGGGCATGGTCCGGCGGTTGGAGGAGCAGGCCGGGCAGCTCGCGGACCAGGCCCGCCGGCTGGACGAGCTGGCCCGCACGGATTCGCTGACCGGGCTGCCGAACCGGCGCACGCTGGACGCCCAGATCGTCCGGGACATGGCCGCGGCCCGGGCCGGCCGGCACCCGCTGCCGGTGGCGATCCTCGACCTGGACCACTTCAAGCGCTACAACGACACCCGCGGGCACCAGGCCGGCGACGACCTGCTGGCCGGTGCCGCGATGGCGTGGAGCCTGCTGCTGCGGGACGGCGACACGCTGGCACGGTACGGCGGCGAGGAGTTCGTGCTGCTGATGCCGGGCCGGACCGGGGACGACGCGGCCCGGCTGCTGGACCGGCTGCGCATCGCCACGCCGGACCTCCAGTCGTTCTCCGCCGGGCTGGCGCTCTGGGACGGCACGGAACCGCCGGACGAGCTGCTGCGCCGCGCGGACCACGCGCTCTACGCGGCCAAGGAGCACGGCCGGGGCCGGGTGGTCCGGGCGGGAGAGATAGCGGCATCCGGTTGAATGGACCCGTGTCCCTCACCGACGTGACCCGCGAGCTGCTCGTCCGCTACCTCGGCACCTGGGCGCCGGGCGCGCTGCACGGCGGCCGGCGGGCCACGTTCGCGCTGGTGGCGCGCACCGAGGTGAGCGTACCGGCGGCCGAGGCGGCGCTGCGCGCGCTCGCGGAGTTCGCGGACCGGCTGCGCGGACGCGAGCTGACCATGATCGTCGCCGGGCCCGGCGCGGACCGGGCCCGGGAGCGGCTGACGGCGGTGCAGGCGGAGCTGCGCACCCCGGCCGCGCTCACCGTCCACACGCTCCCGGACGCAGCGCTGCTGCCGGCCGGGCTGACCGCGGCGCGGGCCGCGGGCGCGCCGCTGCTGGTCGCGCTGGACGGCGACGCGGACGACGCGACGCTGCGCGCGGTCCGGGCCGGCAAGCCGGGCGAGCTGCTGATCATCACGGCGGACGGCCGCGCGCTGCGGGACGCCGGGTTCGGGCTGGACGCGGCCGTGGAGCTGGTGGACGGTGCCGGGCGCGCGCTGCTGCTGTGCCTGGGCACGCCGTCGGCGAAGAGCCTGGAGGCGTTCAAGAACGAACTGTGGGCGGTGGACGAGTACGCCGGTGTCCGGCTGCGCGACCCGCACGACCCGGACCGGCGGCTGCTGGACATCTCGCTCACGCCGAACCCGGCGCCGCTGCGCCGGGAGCTGCTGGATCATCTGGCCGCGCGGGGGCCGCGCACGGTCACCGAGCTGAAGCACTTCACCATGACGGGTACGGTCTACCGGCCGGCGGACACGCTGCGCGCGCTGCACGGGCTGCTCGAGACCGCGGCCGTGACCCGGGATCCGGAGCACGGCCGGCTCGGCGGCGATGTGGTGATCGCCCGGTCCCGGACGGCCGGCGCGTGATCCTCCGCCGGGCCGTCGCGCGGGTTCCCCGTACCCCGGAATGAATTTGATCTTGATCTTTGACATCCCGGCGGCAAGATCGGACCATGCGTGGCCGGACCGATCGGGGTGTGGCAAGGTGTGACGGTGGCGCTTATCCCCGTGGGAGAAACCGGACCCCGCCTGCATCGCGCCGCCCGGCTCGAGGACGCGGTGCACGAGGTCGTCGAGCGGCGGCTGGTGAAGCGCGGCTGGGAGCCGAGCATCATCGCGTATGCGGGTTACGGCACGACCGAGTGGGTGCGGGTGATGGCCCGCGTGCTGCTCAGCCGGCCGGCGCCGAAGACCGGCTGGCTGGCCCGGCGTGCCTCCTCGTCGAAGCCGAAGAGCGTGCGCGGCTGGCGCAGCTTCGCCACGGTGAGCCAGATGAACGCGCCGGTGACCATCACGGCCGGCGGCGTGCGGCACGAGGCGGTCGGCGACCGCGGCGGGTTCGTGGACGCGGTGGTCCCGGCGAACCTGGCGCCCGGCTGGCAGACCGTGACGATCCAGAGTGGCGACGGCGAGCCGGTCGAGGCGCCGGTGCAGATCGTCGACCCGGCCGTCACGTTCGGCATCATCTCCGACATCGACGACACGGTCATGGTGACCGCGCTGCCCCGGCCGATGCTCGCCGCATGGAACACGTTCGTGCTGGACGAGCACGCGCGCGCGTCCGTGCCCGGCATGGCCGTGCTCTACGAGCGGCTGCGCACCGCGCACCCGGGCGCGCCGGTGTTCTACCTGTCCACCGGCGCGTGGAACGTGGCGCCCGCGCTGACCCGGTTCCTCCGCCGGCACCTCTACCCGGTCGGGCCGCTGCTGCTCACCGACTGGGGCCCGACGAAGGACCGCTGGTTCCGCAGCGGCCCGGAGCACAAGCGACTGACGCTGGAGCGGCTGTCCCAGGAGTTCCCGCGCGTGCGCTGGCTGCTGATCGGCGACGACGGGCAGCACGACCAGGAGATCTACGCGGAGTTCGCGTCGAAGCACCCGGACAACGTGGCCGCGGTCGCGATCCGGCGGCTCTCCCCCGCACAGGCCGTGCTGGCCGGTACGCTGCCGTCGCTGCCCGAGTCGGACACATCGGTGGTGTCCGCGCGGTTCGGCCGCAAGTGGCTCGGCGCGCCGGACGGTGCCGGGCTGTCGCAACTGCTCACCGAGGCTGACCTGCTGTAACTTCTCCGGTATGCACCACAAGGGGAGTCCGGCCGATGTGATCCCGTTGCAGTACCACGCGCAGATGCTGCTGGACGACCGGCGGATGGGCGCGTTCCGGACCGCGATCGCGCGGGTGGTCGGGCCCGGCATGCGCGTGCTGGAGCTGGGCGCCGGGACCGGGGTGCTGGCCCACTTCGCGGTCGAGGCCGGCGCGGCGTCGGTGATCGCGGTGGAGCGGGAGCTGAGCGTGTGGCAGGCCGCGTCACGGGCGCTGGCCGCGCACGGGGACGACGTGACGGTGCTGCACGCGGACGCGCGCACGTTCGTGCCGCCCGCGGCGGTGGACGTGGTGATCTGCGAGATGCTGCACGTGGGGCTGTTGCGGGAGCGGCAGGTCGAGGTGATCGGCGCGTTCCTGTCGTCCTACTCGGGCCCGCCGCCGGTGTTCCTGCCGTGCGCGACGATCCAGGCCGTCCAGCCCGTGTCCCAGGATTTCACTTTCTATGGGTACACAGTGGCGGCGCCGCTGTTCCAGGATCCGTCGGCGAAGCAGCCGCGGACGGTCGCGCTGGCCCCGCCGACGATCTTTCAGAGTTTTTTCTACGGCGCCGGGTCGCTGCCGTCGGCATGCGCCGCCGATGTCCGCTTCGTGGCGGAAGAGGACGGCCTCCTCAACGCGGTGCGGATGATCACGAAAAATCTGCTCACCGAGGAGCCCGCGCCGGTGGAGTGGCTGATGAACTACCTGGTCGTGCCGCTCCCGGAGGCCGTCGAGGTGCGCACGGGCGACACCGTGCGTATCCGGTTCGCCTACCGTCCGGGTGACGAGATCCCGGAGTTGATGTCCGCCCTGCATGCCGAGGTGCTGTCCCCCGCGCGGTCCGGCTAGGTTGGGCCGGTAAGCATTCGTAACGTGAACGGAGCCGTTCCATGAGCAGCAAGCCGCAGGTCGCCCCGCACGACGGTCCGCCGCCGGCGGACCTGATCGTCGAGGACATCACCGTCGGCGACGGCGAAGAGGTCACGCCCGGCCGGCACGCCATCGTGCACTACGTCGGCGTCTCGCACTCCAACGGCCGGCAGTTCGACGCGTCGTGGGACCGGGGCGACACGTTCTCGTTCCCGGTCGGCGGCGGCCAGGTCATCGGCGGCTGGGACCGCGGTGTCGTGGGCATGAAGGTCGGCGGCCGGCGCCGGCTGGTCATCCCGCCGCACCTGGGCTACGGCGCGCACGGCGCGGGTGGCGGCCTGATCGGCCCGAATGAGACGCTGATCTTCGTCGTGGACCTGGTCGACGTCAAGTAGGTCACGTGTGGACCGGCTGGCCGGAGACCTCTCCGATCAGCCGGTCCATCCCGGGCGCGTCCAGCGGCCGGGAGAAGTAGTAGCCCTGGCCGGTGACGCAGCCGAGCAGCAGCAGCTCGCGTACCTGTGCCTCGGTCTCCACCCCCTCCGCCACCAGGCTCAGCCGGAGGATCTGGCTCAGCCGGATCACCGCCTCGGTCACCGCGGAGCCCTCCGGCTCGCCGTTCAGCTCGCCGACGAAGCTGCGGTCCAGTTTCAGCACGTCGACCGGCAGCCGGGTCAGGTAGCGCAACGACGAGTAACCGGTGCCGAAGTCGTCGATCGCGATCCGGATCCCGTGCGCCCGCAGCAGCTCCAGCACCGAGATGTCGGTGCGATCGGTGACCAGCGCGCTCTCGGTCAGCTCCAGCACCAGGTGACGCGCCGGCAGCCCGGCCCGGTCCAGCTCCGCGACCACGCGAGCGGCCAGCTCCGGCTCGCGCAGCTGGTGCGCGCTGAGGTTCACGGTCACGTAGAACTCCGGCATCGCGGCCCGCCACGCCGCCGCGTGCGTGAGCGCCTCGCGGAGCACGAACATGCCCAGCTCGCCGATCAGCCCGGTCTTCTCGGCCAGCGGCACGAACACGTCCGGGAAGACGTCCCGGCCGGGCCAGCGGACCAGCGCCTCCGCGCCGATCATGCGGCCGTCCGCCAGGTTCACGATCGGCTGGTAGACCACGGCCATCCGGCCGCCGCGGACCGCGTTCGTCAGCTCGTCCGCGAGCAGGCCCTCGGCCAGATCCTCCGCGGTCTGCGCGTACAGCTCCCAGCCGTGCGAGTGACGGCGCTTCGCCGCGTACATCGCGGCGTCCGCGTGCGCCAGCACCTCGGTCGGCACCAGGCCGGGCTCGGTCAGCGCGATACCCACGCTCATCCGGATGCCCTGCACCGCGTCGCCGATCCGCACGTCGCGCGCGCCCGCCAGGATGCGCTCCGCGACCATCACGGCCTGGTCCGGTGCGGTGATGCCGGCCAGGACCACCGCGAACTCGTCGCCGCCGAGGCGGGCCGCCAGATCGGCCTTGCGCAGCGACCGCCGCAGCACATCGGCCAGCTCGACCAGCACCTGGTCGCCGGTCTCGTGGCCGTACCCGTCGTTGATCTGCTTGAAGCCGTCCAGGTCGACCAGCAGCACGGCCGCGTCGCCGGAGTCCACCGCCTCGTCCAGCGCGTCGCGCAGCCGGATCCGGTTGGCCAGCCCGGTCAGGCTGTCGGTGGTCGCCAGCCGCTGGTTCTCGCGCAGCGACGACCACTGCCGCAACGCGACCGCGCCGGTCATCACGATCACGCCGAGCACCAGCCCGGCCCACGGGAACAGGTCGCCGTGCCGCAGCGCGGCCACCAGCAGGCCATAGCCCATGCCGAGCGCCAGGAAGGGCAGATGAGCGGTCCCGGGTACGCCGCGCGGCCACCGGGCCGGGCCGGTGACCCGGCCGAGGAGCCCGGCCCGGATCTGCTGGCCGGCCGCGAGCGCCATCAGGAACATCCCGGTCAGCATCCATGCACCCAGCCCGAGCTGCTGATGCTCGTTCTGGTACGGGTGCACGCCGGTCCGCACGGTCAGGTACGACATGTAGACGTCGCACGCCAGGTAGACGGCGAGCCCGCCGAGCAGCGTGGCCAGCGGGTGCCGAAGGCTCTGCACCGCGCCGCGCAGCAGCACCGCGCAGACGCCGAACACGACGAGCAGGTCCTCCAGCGGGAAGATCAGCGTGGTCGAGGTCCAGGCGTCCAGGCGCACCGGCCGGCTCAGCGCCGGGCCGATGATGAAGTACCAGGTGAGCATGAATCCGCCGCCGGCCACCGTGGCCATGTCCAGCGCGAACTTCAGCCGCTCCCGGCCGGTCATCGGGCGCATCGGGAACAGCAGCACCGCGGCGAACAGCGCCGGGCCCTGAACGAGCGTGCCGATCACCGTGGCCCACCACAGCACACCGTCCGCGCGCGACCCGCCGGTGGCCGCGGCCGCCACGCCAGCACCGGCGGACAGCCAGAGCAGCCAGGACAGCAGGATCAACAGCCAGGGTCGTCGCCGGGCGCGGTCCAGGTGCCGGTCCAGCGCGGCCCACGCGGCGAGCACGATGCCGAGCGTCTGCATGCCGAGGAACGCGCCGGTGACGACCGGCCCGGCCGGTACGTCGGTGAGGGCGACCGTGAGCATGCCGCCCAGGCCGCCCAGGTAGGCCAGCACGGGCAGCAGGACCGGCCAGATCGCGCGGCGCAGCACATTCCTCCCGATCGGCCGCGATCGTCCGGAACTTAGCCGACCGCGACCGGTTCCTTCGTCTCGATCATGTCGGCGCTGTCCGCACCGCGGGAACCGGTACCGTCCGCATCCGTGCCATCCGCATCCGTGCCATCCGCATCCGTGCCATCCGCATCCGTGCCGTCCGCACCCGTGCCGCCGGCCTCCGTGCCGCCCTCGCCGCGGGGACCGGTCAGGCCGTAGAGCAGCAGGCCGGTGAGCGTGTCCACGATCTCCTCCTCGGTGACCCTGGGCGCGAACTCGCCGGCGGTGAGCAGCGCGTAGCCGAACATCGACAGCATCGCGCCCATCGCGGCCGCCACCATCTCCGGCGAACCGGGCAGCGGATGGCCCCGCTCGGCCAGCGCCTCCAGGTGCTGCTTGAGCAGCTCGGTGTCCTCCAGCAGCGTCCGCCAGCCGCGGCCGGCCGCCAGGTTGTCCGTCATCGCCGACTGCATCAGCGCCACCACCACCGGCAGGTGGTCGCGGAGCACGATCCAGGCGGTGCCGATGTGCGCGCGCAGTTGGGCGCGGTCGGTCAGGTCGTGCTCCTCCGGGTGCGCCTCCTCCGCGATCGTCGCGTCCGCGTGCGCGTTCATGTCCGCGACCAGCGCCTGGAGCAGCTCCTCCTTGCTGGCGAAATGGTCGTAGAACGACCCGGTGGCCCGCCCGGCCGTGGTCGTGATGTCGGTGATCTTCGTGTTCAGGTATCCCTGTTCCGCGAAGAGCTGCCGCGCCGCCGTCTTCAACGCCGCCTCGGTCTCCGCCGCCTTGATCTGCCGCACGCCCACGGGCCCCGCTCCTTCGCCTCGGTCTTCCTGATCAGGATGAGACCCGCTACGGCGAACAGCAATTCGCCGAACTGGCGTTTCCGCAGGTCAGCCTTCCAGGGAGGGCGTGCAGCCGCGGTCAGGCGAAGTGGACGGTGCCGAACTCGCCACTGGAGCCACCGGCGGAGCGGCGGAGCGCGCCGCCATCGATCCGGCCGGGCAGCTGCCGGCCGAGCGCGGTGCCGTCCAGCAGCCGGGCCACCAGGTACGGGTCGTAGCCGGTGAAGTAGCCGAGCAGCCAGTCACCGTACCCGGGAAGATCGTAGTAGGGCTGCTGGCCGCCGGGCCCGATCACCGAACGCACGGCCGCGGAGCGGCCCGCGGAGATGCGCGTGTAGTCGGCCTCGCACACCGGGATGCGGCGCGGCACACCGCCGGTCGGTGCCCAGGTCACCTCGGCCGCGGCCGGCCCGTGCGCGGGATCGCACAGGCACGGCGGCGCGTCCGCCGGCGCGGATCGTCCGGTGCCGATCGCCGCCGCGCGGGCCAGGTGCCGGCCCGCGGAGGCGAGCGCGCCGGTCGCGGCGCGCAGGTGCTCGCGGCCCTCCGGCACGGTGCGCCACAGGTGCGCCTCCGTGGTGGCCTCGCGCAGCTTGTCCGCGACCCGGTCCAGTTCGGCCTTGACGCCGAGATCGACCACGCCGGTCCGGGCCGCGCTGAGCCGTGCGTTGAGCGCGGTCACGTCCGCCTCGAGGATCGTGCCGAGCATGGCGCCCGCGGCCACGTTCTCGTCGGCGAGCAGGCCGGCGCCCGCGTACTCCGGGGTCTCGGTCGTCGCGGCCACCGCCCGGGCCGCCGCCAGCAGCGCACGCTCGCGCCGCAGGGCCTGCAACGTCACCAGCCCGACGACCATGAAGCCACACGAGGCGAGGGCGAGCGCCAGGGCCACCCAGACATACATCGGCACCCCTGAGTTCTACTGGCACCTGGATGATCCGACAGTCAGGTATCGGACTTTCGTACCAGAAATGGAATGGATCTATGCTTTTGGGAATCCCGGCCGGACCGTAATCCCGTGGCCGCACGGCCGTGCCCACCTGTACAAATACGACCGTGATGGTCAAGTATCCACGCACCCCGCACCTGGCGGGCTCCCGCCTCCAGCCGGGCGACGAGGATCTGTCCCAGACGCCGTTCGCGGCACTGCGCGGCCGGCATCTCGTCGTCGAGGAGAAGCTCGACGGCGCGAACGCGGCGATCAGCTTCGACGCGGGCGGCACGCTCCGGCTCCAGTCGCGCGGCCACTACCTGACCGGCGGCCCTCGCGAGCGCCAGTTCGCCCCGCTGAAGTCCTGGGCGGCCACGGTCGCGCCGGCGCTCCGGCCGGTCCTGACCGACCGTTTCGTGCTGTACGGCGAGTGGCTCTACGCCAAGCACACCGTCTTCTACGACGCGCTGCCGCACTGGTTCTGCGAGTTCGACATCCTGGACCGGGCGACCGGCGCATTCCTGTCGACCGGCGCCCGGCACGCCATGCTGGCCGGGACGCCGGTGGTCAGCGTGCCCGTGCTGCGCTCCGGCACGTTCTCCTCGCCGGCCGAGCTGACCGCCCTCGCCGGACCGTCGACGGTACGGACACCGGACTGGCGCGAATCGCTGCGCGCGGCCGCGCTGGAGGCCGGTGTCGACCCCGGCCGCGCGCTGGCCGAGACCGACCCCGGCGACGACATGGAAGGCCTCTACCTCAAGGACGAACAGGACGGCCGGGTGGTCGCTCGCTACAAATGGGTCCGGGCCGGCTTCCTCCAGGCCGTGCTGGACTCCGGCTCGCATTGGGCGGACCGGCCGATCGTGGCGAACCGGCTCGCCGACCCGGCGGTGATGTATGCGGTCTGACTGGACGGTGTTCGCCGCGCTGTGCCCGGCCGCTCCGTCGTGGAGCGTGCCGTGGTCGCGGATCGTCGCGGAGTTCGACTGGATCCGGCGCCTCGAGGGCGTGCCGCAGGACCCGGTGCACCACGGCGAGGGCGACGTGCTCACCCACACGTTCATGGCCGCGACCGCGCTGGCGGCACAACCGGAGTGGCGGGCACTGCCGGAGGACGAACGGGTGCGGCTGTTCGCGGCCGTGCTGCTGCACGACGTGGCCAAGCCGGACTGCACCGCCTCCGACGACGTCGGCCGGATCACCGCGCACGGCCACTCGCGGCGCGGCGACCTGGCCGCCCGCCGCATCCTGTGGGAACTGGGCGCACCCCGGGACTGGCGGGAACACGTAGCCGCGCTGGTCCGGCACCATCAGGTGCCGTTCTGGGCGCTGGAACGGCCGGACCTGGAACAGATCGTGCTGCGGGCCGGCCTGGTCACCCGCAACCGCGACCTGGCCATGCTGGCCGTCGCGGACATCACCGGCCGGATCTGCGCCGACCTGGACCTCGTGCTGGAGAACATCGCGCTGTTCCGGGATTACTGCGCGGACCTCGGCGTCCTCGACACGCCGTGGCCGTTCGCGTCCGACCACGCCCGGTTCATGTACTTCCGCACCCCCGGCCGCGACCCGCGCTACGCCGCCTACGACGACACGCGCTGCACCATGACCGTCCTGTCCGGACTCCCCGGCGTCGGCAAGGACACGTGGGTGTCCGCGCACGCCGGCGACCGGCCGGTGGTCAGCCTGGACGCGATCCGCGCCCGGCTCGGCGTGTCCCCGTCCGGCGGCCAGCGCGCGGTGGCGGCCGCCGCGTACGAGGAGGCGCGCGTGCACCTGCGCGCCCGGCGTGACTTCGTCTGGAACGCCACCAACGTCTCCCGGCAGCACCGCGACCTGTGCATCGGTCTCGGCGCCGCCTACCACGCGCGGATCGAGATCGTCGCGCTGGAGGCCACCCGCGACGTGGTGCACCGGCAGAACGCCGGCCGGGCCGCACCGGTTCCCGCCGCGGTCATCGACCGTCTGACAGGCAAGTGGGAGGCGCCGGACCTCACCGAGGCACACTCGGTGCTCACCGCCTGATCGAGAGGTGCTCACCGCCTGATCGAGAGGTGCTCACCGCCTGATCGAGAGGCCGACCCGCCCGGTCCGGTGGCACCGGGTTCCCCGGCGCCCGCGTCCGGCAGCCGTAGCGGCGACGGCTGCCGGACGCGGAGCGCGGGTCAGCGGAGCGGAACCACCGGGGTGTTGTCGGTGGCGCGGCGTTCGGCGGCGCCCGGGAGCGTGGTCGTGGTGATGCTCTGCGGCGTCGTGGGGGCGGTGACGGCGGCGCCGGTGGCCGGGAGCGTGAGCGTGCTGCGGCCGGCGTCGAGCGTGACCGTGGCGTTCTGGTCGTTCGTGACCGTGAACTGCGGATCAGACTGGCCGATCACCAGGCCGAGGACGTGTCCGGCGGGAACCGTCACGTCGTAGGTGTTCAGCGGTACGGTCACGTCGTACCAGCGGCCCGGTTCCAGCGGTGTGGTGAAGCGCAGAGAACGGTAGTGGGCCGCGTCGGCCCAGCCGCGGGTCAGGACCGCGTGGTCGGCGGTGGCGGTCACCTCGGTGGTGTCCAGGTAGCAGGCGTCGTCGGTGGCGGTGGCGGCGCCCCAGCAGGACTCGGTGGCCAGGTTGACCACGCCCTCGGAGCGGAAGTGGTCGACGCGGGTGCCGGTGCCGTAGTCGACGAGGCGGGCGGACAGGGCGGCGGTCGGCTTGTCGACCTGGATCCGGAGCGTCACGGACGGCTCGCCGGAGATGCGCAGCGGTGCGGTCAGCGGCGCGGACAGGAACGCGACACGGCCGGGCACGACCGCGGTCGGGTTCGCCACCAGCGCATCCTCGCGCAGCGACTCGTCCGTGAACGTCTTCGTCACGCCGCGGCCCTTGGCGCCGGCGCCGAGCGTACCGTCGCCGAGCGGCAGCGACCGGTCGCGGACGCCGCGCGCCGGCCAGTCACGCTCGTCCGTCCAGACGCCGGGTGCGGTCTCCAGCGTGGCGCGCGGCTCGCGGTCGATGCCGTTGCGCAGGCCGTGCAGCTCGTGGTCGAACCAGCGGTGCAGCGTGCGCACCCACTCGGCGCGGCGCACGTCGAACGGGTCCTCGTGGCCGGCCTGGAACAGCCACAGCTTGCGCTCCACGCCGTGCTTCGCCAGCGCGTCCCACCACAGCCCGAACTGGCCGGTGCTGACGTTCTTGTCGTTGACGCCGTGCGCGATGAACACGCTGGCCCGCACGTTGCGGGCGGCGGTGCGGTAGTCGCGCTCGGCCCAGTGCGCCGTGAAGTCGCCGGTGGTCTCGCCGCTGGCCGCGCGCATCGCGGCCAGCTCGTCCGCGCACGCCTCGGCCGGGCGGCCGTTCACGTAGGAGTGCAGGTACCGCACGTACTCCCGGGTGCGCAGGATGCCGTTGTAGCGCTGGTAGTCGTACCAGCTGGAGATCGCGCCGATCGGGACGATCGTCTCCAGGCCGCGCACGCCGGTCGCGGCGACGCCGTTGGCCACCGAACCGTCCCAGGACTTGCCGATCATGCCGACCTTGCCGGTGGTCCAGGACGCGGTGACCCGCGCACCGGACGCGTCGAACGCGGTGCCCCGGCCGTTCAGCCAGTCGATCACGGCCTTCGCGCTCGCCACCTCGGCGGGGCCGCCGACGTCCTCGCAGCCGGTGGAGCGGGCGGTGCCGGACAGGTCGACGCCGACGAACGCGTAACCGCGCGGCACGAAGTAGTTGTCGTAGTAGAGCGGCATCAGCGAGACCGTGCCGTCCGCCGCGTACTCCTTCAGCTCGGACTCGTTGCCGCGGCCGCAGCACGCGTAGTACGGGGACGCCTCCATCACGACCGGGACGCGCGTCCGTGCCTCGCGTGGCCGGACGATGTCGGCGGCGATCCGGTCGCGGGCGCCGTCACCGTCGGAGTCGAGCGGCGACTCCACCCACACGGTCTCGCGGATCGCGGTGCCGTAGTCGTACACCGGGATCGTCTCGGTGCCGCGCACGTGCCGGGGGCCGCCGGCGGACGCGGGCGACACCGCTCCGGCGACGGCGGCGAGCGTCGCCACCAGGATCACCGCGGATCGACGTAACATGCGTTCTCCCTGTTCGAGGGGCTGAGCTACGAGCATGTTAGTGCGTGTAAATACTTCCCCGGGTAAATTCTTCGGCCCTGTGGACAACCCGCTCCATCAGCCCGTCGCGGTAGACGTCGCGCAGGCCGAGCGGCTTCAGGTGCACGTACCCGATGTGGCAGTCACACGCGACGTTCGGACAGGTCCGTGGCTTGAGCGCGGCCCGCCACGTACCGTCGTAGAGGTTTCCGATCGCGCCGTCGACGAAGTGGCAGCGGCGCACCGTGCCGTCGCCGAGCACGGAGATCGCGGTCTCCCCGGCGTGACAGGGCAGGCCGCGGGACGGGTGCGGGCGCACGCTGTCGCCGAAGCGCGGGTCGAGCGCGGTCCACGCCGCCTCCTCGTCCGCGGTGTAGACGTGCCCGTCCGCCGCGTTCACCCACAGGTAGACGTGCGGCGGCAGCAGCGCGCGCAGTGCCCGCGCCTCGTCCAGGTGCGCCGGCAGGCCGACGACGCCGACCGAGTAGCGGACGCCGAGCGCGTCCAGCTCGCGGCACCGCGCCAGGAACCGGTCCCGGCCGACCTGACCCGGGTGGTACGTCGTCCACAGTGCCGCGGTGTCCCGGTCCGCGTCCGCGAGCCAGCCGGTACGGGCGGCCAGGTTCGTCTGGATCGCGACCCGGTCCACGTGCGGCAGGTGTGACAGCCGGGTGATCGTCTCCCGGTACCAGCTCCGGGTCAGCCCCTCACCCCACGGCGTGAACAGGATCGACAGCCGCCGGTCGATGGTCGCCGCCACCCAGTCCGCGAACCGGTGCAGCGCCGCCCGGTCCGCGCGCAGCAGCTCCGGCGGGTCGACCCGCTTCGCGAACGGGCAGTACGGACAGTCGTAGTTGCAGCTGGTCAGCGGCCCGCGGTACAGCACGTACAGCGCCGGTCCGCTCATCGCAACGCGAACCCGTCCATCGCCGCGCGCACCTCCCCGGACACCAGCCACGGGCCGATCGCATCCGACCACGCCAGGCCCTCCGCGGTCAGCCGGGACCGGCCCGGCTCCAGCCAGCCGCGCTCGACCAGCGTCGCCAGCTGCGGGAAGTCGTCCGCGTGCGACGTGCCGAACCGCGCCCGGTAGTCCGCCGCCGCCACCCCGTCCGCGCGCAGCAGCGACTTCAGCAGCCACCGCCGCCGCTGCTCGGACCGATCCAGCCGATAGCCGAACTCGGCGAACCGGAAGTCGTCGTCCGGCCGGGCGAGGTAGTCGTCCAGCACCGCGCGCACCTCACCGACCGTGACCGCGTAGTCGAACGAGTAGTGCAGCGACGTCGTATACGACCGGGCGCCGCAGCCGAGCCCGACCATGCCGTCGTCCTGGCAGCAGTAGTCCGGCCCGTCGTCGGCCGGCACGTCCGCCCGCCGGAACTGCCGCATCGACAGCCGGGTGTAGCCCGCGCCGGTCAGCACGTCCACCGCCTGCCGGTAGAGCGCCATCCGCTGCCCGTCCCAGTCGGCGCGGGACGACGCCCGCCGGCCGAGCCCGGTCAGCGGGCGCACGTACAGCGGGTAGAGGTACAGCTCCTCCGGCCGCCAGGCCAGCGCCGCGTCCAGGCTCCGCCGCCAGGTCTGCGCGGTCTGCCCGTCGATGCCGTAGATCAGGTCGATGTTCAGCACCGGGATCGCCGCCTCCCGGATCGCGCCGAGCGCGGCCTCCACCTCGGTGCGGCGCTGCGGGCGCCCGGCCGCGCGCGCCTCCGCGTCGAGGAAGCTCTGCACGCCGATGCTGACCCGCGTGGTCCCGTGCCCGGCCAGCACGGCCAGCCGGTCCGGCGTGGCGGTCGCGGGCGACGTCTCCACCGACAGCGGCACGCCGTGGCTGCCGACGATGTCGAACAACTCCACGAGTTCCGGCGCGGTCAGGTAGGTCGGCGTGCCACCGCCGATCGCCAGCCGGGCGAACCGCGCGCCCGGCGCGAGCGCCTCCCGCACCGCCCGCGTCTGCGCCCGCAGCCGGCCGAGGTAGGCGGTGACCTGCTCGCCGGCCGGGTTGGACCGGGTGAACAGGTTGCAGAAGCCGCAGCGCATCTCGCAGAACGGCACGTGCACGTACCCGAAGAGCGCGTCCTGCCGCTCCCCCGCCCACACGTCCGCCAGCGCCGGCCGCGGGTCGAACCGGCGATAGGCGGTCTTGTGCGGGTACGCGTACAGATATCCCTGGTACGGCGAGTCGGTCACAGCGTGAACTCCCCGTACGGCACGGTCCACACGGCCTCGTGCGCGACCCGGTGTCCCACGTGCCCGTCCTCGCCGTAGAGCGTGCCGTGGTCGGAACAGACGATCACCCGGCACGGCCGGCCCCGGCCGCCGGCCAGCGCGAAAATCCGCTCCAGCGCCCGGTCCGCGTACTCCAGCGCGGCCGCGTGGCTGTCCATCGTGTCCTCCTCCGCACCCGGCAGGTAGTGCCGGTTCGGCTGGTGCATCGCCGCCACGTTGACGAACGTGAACAGCGGCCGGTCCGCCGGCAGCCCGGCGACGATCCCGGCGAGCCGGTCCGCCTGCGCGTCCACGCAGCCGGGCGCGGTCACGCCGAACGACGGCTCCCAGTGCGCCTCCGCGAACAGGCCGGGCAGCACCCGGCCGAGCGGCGCGCCCGGGTTGAAGAAGCCGACGCCGCCCAGGCAGACCGTGTGGTAGCCGGCGTCCGCGAGCGCGCCCGGCAGGTCCGCCGCGTCGAACACCCAGGTGCCCGGCCCGGTCGTCTCGCTGCCGGCGAACCGGGCCGCGAACGGCCGCTCGTGCCGCCCCGGCGTGACCGGCGTGGGCAGGAACCCGGCGAAGAACGCGTGGTGCGCCGCGTAGGTGAAACTGGCCGGTGAGTGCCGCCGCTCCCAGCCGCCCGGCAGCCGGCGGGCCAGCCCCGGCGTGCGCCCGGCCGCGTGCAGCCGCGCGGCGACGTCGTACCGCAGCGTGTCCAGCGTGACCAGGAGCAGGTCGTGGCCCGGGATCAGACCGCGCACAGCGTCGCCCGGACCTGCGCGGTGTAGGTGTCCTCGCCGCGGTGCAGCACGCCGGGCAGCAGGTCGCCGAACGCGTTGACCTCGGCCACCGCGTGCCGCCGCCAGCCCGCGTGGAACATCAGATCGACACCGGCCGTCAGGGTACGTGGGAACGCCGCACCCACCCGGGCGCACGTCTCCATGGCCGCGTCCCACGCCCGGGCACCGGCCCGCGCCCGGACCTCGGCCACGTCGCCGCGCGCGTTGCCGAGGTGCAGGTTCGTCAGCGGTGACCGGCTGGCCCGCACCACCACGTGCCGCGGCTCACCGGCGATCACGACCACGCGCAGGTCGACCGTGCGCCCGCCCAGCCCCGCCTTCGGGAACCACCGCTCCACGTGCAGCCCGTCACCGGCCAGCGCGTCGACGATCGCGGCGACGTCGGCCTCCCGTTCGTACCGCCGGATGGTCAGGTTGTTGAAGAGGCGCCCGCCGGGGCCGCGCTCGACGCTGGTCACGGCCGCGATCCGGCCGTGCGCGGCGGAGAGCGCGAGCACGCCGGACGCAGACGAGCCGTGCGCCGGCTTCACGAAGACCCGTGCCCAGCCGGCCGCCCGCATCGCCACCCGCAGGCCGTCGTAGCCCGTCACCGCCGGCAGCGCCGCGGGCACCGGCACACCCCGGTCGCGCAGCGTCGCGTGACAGCGCGGCTTGTCGCTCATGGTGAGGATGTCGTCCGGCGCACTGAGCAGCCGGCCGCCGCCGGCCTCGACCCGGCGCAACGCCGCGCCCAGCCGGGTGTGCGCCATCGCCGTCCCGATGATCTCGCCGTGCTCCGCCGGGCCGCGCAGCAGCCGCCCGACCTCGGCGTCCTCGCCCGGCGAGTCGACGCGAACGACCTCGCCGGCCCCCGGGACCGGCCCACCGGTGAGCACGTCACGCCACGCGTGGACGCGCGGCGGCGGCAGGCCGGCGTCGGTCACCGCGCGCGCGAACATCGTGACCCGCCGATTCGTGGGGTTGCCTATCACGGACAGCACGGTCACTCCGAGACCTCGACGTAGCGCCCCCAGTCGCCGCGCGGCTCCTGCCGGTCGGTGACGTCGACGCGCACGCCGGGCAGCGCGTCGACCAGCCGCTGCGCCACCTGCGGGCTCATGAAGTGATGGTGCAGGTCAAGCTCCTCCAGGTGCTCCAGCCCGGCGCCGAGCAGCGACTCCGCGCCCTCGTCACCGAGCGTGCCGAGCGACAGGTCCAGCGCGCGCAGCCGGCCGAGCACCGGCGACTCCGCGACCGCGGCCGCCACCTGGTCCTGCATCTCGCTGTTGCGCAGGCCCAGCGCGGTCAGCCGGGGCCAGCGGGAATCGGCCTCGGCCAGCAGCGGCCGCAGGTCCTCGAGAACGACGTCGCCACCGTACGTCTCGACGCCGAGCCACAGGTGCAGCCGTTCCAGCGCGGGCAGCTCCGACGCGAGCACCGCGCGCAGCAGACGCGCCGGGAGACCGCCGGACTGGATCTCCAGGTCGCGTAGTGCCGGGTGCCGCACGCCCTCGGCGATCGCCAGGTCCTCGGTGCCGCGCACGACCAGCCGCTCCAGCGCGGGATAGGCCGTGAGCAGCGGCGCGATGTCTCGATGCCGGATCCAGGAGATCTCGCACTCCTCGAACGTCAGGTCGCCGAGGAACAACGACCGCAGCCGTGGCATGCGCGGCGCGAGCCGGGTCAGCAGGTCGATCGGCGGCGCCTCCTCGTACGCCCCGCCCCACTGGCCGATCACCAGCGCGACCGGCCCGCCGGCACCGGCCAGCTCCAGCATCGTCTCCATCGCGGCCTCGAACTCGCCCGGCGCGGAGTCGTAGTCGTCGATCTCGACGCGCCAGGCCACCGCGCCCGGATCGTCCGGCCGCACGTCGCTGCCGGACGGCACCACCGGGAGCCCGGCGAACGTGGTCACGTGCGAGTTGATGGTCATAGCGCTCCAGCCGCCGGTGCGATCCCTGTGATCGAACGGACGGTAGCAGCGGGCGCCGACACTTTTCCGCCCGTCGCGGCGGATCGGTCACGGTGTTCGGTGCGGCGGACCGCCCGCCGTCAGGCGGTGCGCAGGCCGAGCACCGGGCGGTGGGACGCGAAGCGGCGGCGCGCGACCGGGCGCCACGAGGCGACCCGGCCCAGGGCCGCGACGGACGCACGGGTACGCCGCCAGCGCCGGCGCGGCACCGCCACGCTCGCCCACACGGCCTTGCCGTCCGGCGCCAGCAGCACGCCGCAGCGTGACGCCGAGCGGGCCACCAGATCCAGCCCGCGGCCGCGTACCGGCAGACCCGGCTCCGGCGCGCTGCCACCGAACCGCGGCAGGTCCGCCGACCGGTCCGCCACCGCGATCCGCAGCTGCCCCCGGTAGTGGCTGACCGTCACGTCGACCGTGGTCCCGGCGTGCTGCACCGCGTTCGACACCAGCTCGGACACGATCAGCTCGCCCGCCTCGACGACCTCCTCACCGAGCGCGCGACGCCGGCAGAACGACCGGACCAGCGCCCGCGCCACCGACGCACCGGAGACCTCCGGCTCCATCCGCACGTGCTCGCGGGCGGCGTGTGCCCGCCGCGCGGGCAGCGCGGTCAGCGCCGCCTTCAGCGTCGGGAACATCGTCACCCGCCCGCGCAGCACCCGCCGCACCGCCACGTTCGGCGCCGACACCACCATCGTTATCCCCGGCCGCCGCGCGTTGCAGAACACCACCGCCGCGTTGAGCAGCGACGCCAGCCGCTTCGACCGCCCGGCCCGGGCACAGTCCACGATCACGAACGGCGGGTGGTGCGCCGTGCACCGCACCAGCGCCCGCCGCAACAGTTCCGCCGACAGCAGGCCCGCCCGCTCCCCCAGCGCCACGACCAGCGCGCCACTCTCCACATGCGCCCGAACGCTGCCCACCACCGCGGCCCACCTCCCGACTACCAGCCTCAGCGCCCTATCTGTGCCCCCGCATCGACCCGCTTACTCCCATCCGCCGTCCGGAAAGTTTCAGGTTCGGTCGACCACAACGAAAAGGCGCGGCCCGAAGACCGCGCCTTTTCGTTCGGGGTCCGGTTCAGACGATCGTCCGCACGAACGCGGTCCATGCCGCACCAGAAACACTCAGACGGTGACCGGACGGATGCTTACTGTCACGAATATCGACAGCATCCTCACCCGCTCGCACCTCGACACAGTCACCCAGCTCGCTCCGCGAGCTCTTGGTCCACCTGCCGCGCGTCAAGATACTTCTGTTCACGAAACTACACACCCATATCCGAGAGAGCCTCAACGATGAGCCTCTCCGAATTACGTGACGACAATGCAACGGAAAGCAACCAACGACCGATCGTCACATACGGAGAAGCCAGATCCCCATCATAGGTCACCGCTCGGTCACGCGTCTCCGAGCAGGCCGTTTCCGACCCGGCGTGAGACCTCAAGATGGCGAAGGACGGTACGACCGGCGGTCCGGCCGGACTATCGAATGACAACACTCGCACATCGACTCCGCGTTCTATGCTGTCGAGCAGCCGGCGAAGCTGAGTCCGCTGAATCTCTCTGCCACCCACAGTCCGTCGCACCACCGACTCGTCTATCACCACGGTGAGCCGAGGCGGACGGGGCCGATCGAGAATCTCCTGCCGGGCGAGCCTGACTTCGATTCTCCGATCAATTTCAGCGGCCGCTATCCCCCACTCGGGAACAGCGGCGTAGCGGTTGAAAAGAGCCCGCATGTACGACTCGGTCTGCAACAGACCGGGGATCACCCGCTCCTGGTACTCGAAGATGGACTCGGCCGAGTCCTCGATGCCGATGAAGACGGCGAACGACTCCGTCACCACGTCACGATAGGCACTCCACCAGGCACGCTCCCGGCCGCTGACGGCCAGTAGTTCGAGACGGTCCCGGCGGGACCCGCCGGTGACGCCATAGACGTCCAGCAGATCGTGCAGTTCCCTCGGCCGGATCCCCACCTTTCCCGACTCCAGCCGGCTGATCCACGAACCGGAGCGGTCGATGGCACGAGCAGCCTGCTCCGCGGTCAGCGCCCGACCCAGCCGAAGCCGACGCAGTTCGGCGCCGAGTGCGCGGCGACGGGCAAGCGGATTGCCACCTGACAGATCGCCAGGTCTCCCATTGCCGGACATCCGAACACCACCTAGCTGTAAAGATGCCGCAAAATCGCTCACGTGAATGGTGCGAATGAAAACTTGCACGTGCGAGTCGCGCCTGCGACCTTGGTTTTCAGAGCACCTTACTTGACCAATACCCGCACGCAGAAGGGGGAACTCTGCGCGCGGAACCGGCCGGGGGAGGAAACATGAGGCCGAGCGAAGCAGGCACCGGGGAACCCGTTCGGGAAGGCGAAGTCGTCGGAGAGCTGACCATCATCAGGGCCGCGGCACCGCGGGCCGGACTGATCGAATTCCTGGATAACCGCTGGCGATTCGCGGAGACCAGTGACGCGAACGCCAAGCGGGCGATCCTGATTCTGATCAGCACCCTGGTGTCCGTCGCCCTTGCCCTGATCATGCTGCTGGCCCTGCTCACCGGCGTCGGGATGCTGCTGGTCGCGTTCGCCGGCCACGTGCCGGCGGCGTTGCTGGCGCTGGTCCCGTTGCTCGGGGCGGGGACCGGGGTGGTGGCGGTGAACGTCTACCGGCGGCGGGGGTAAGGCGCGGCACGTTGTCAACCGTGGCGGGCCGGAGTACGTAAGGATGGAACGACAGACAAACGGCTACACGGGTAGGTCGAGCTGATGAGTGAAACGGTCACGGGCACGTCGCAGTGGCAGGCGCTGCAGGCGCACGCGGAGAAGATCCGTCAGTCGCATCTGCGTGATCTCTTCGCCGGTGACCCCGGCCGCGGGCAGCGGCTGACCGGCCAGGCGGCGGACCTCTACGTCGATTACAGCAAGAACCTCGTCACGGACGAGACGCTCGACCTGCTGCGTGATCTCGCGCGTGCGCAGGACCTAGAGGGCAGGATCGCGGCGATGTTCCGCGGTGACCACATCAACACCTCCGAGGACCGGGCGGTGCTGCACACCGCGCTCCGCCTGCCGCGGGACGCGCAGCTGACCGTGGACGGTCAGGACGTGGTCGCGGACGTGCACGCCACGCTGGACAGGATGGCGGCGTTCGCGGAGAAGGTGCGCGGCGGCGAGTGGCGGGGCGCGACCGGGCAGCGGATCACCACGATCGTGAACATCGGCATCGGCGGCTCCGATCTCGGGCCGGTGATGGCCTACGAGGCGCTCGGCGACTACCGGGACGCGGGCATCACGGCCCGGTTCGTGTCCAACATCGACCCGACCGACCTGGCGGTGAAGACGCAGGATCTGGACCCGGCGTCCACGCTGTTCGTGGTGGTGTCGAAGACGTTCGGCACGCAGGAGACGCTGACCAACGCGCGCGAGGCCCGCACCTGGCTGCTCGGCAAGCTGGGCGTGGACGACAGCGCGGTCGCGAAGCACTTCGTGGCGGTGTCGACGAACGAGAAGCGGGTCGTCGACTTCGGCATCGACCCGGCGAACATGTTCGGCTTCTGGGACTGGGTGGGTGGCCGCTACTCGCTGCCGTCCGCGGTCGGCCTGTCCGTCATGATCACGGTCGGCCCGGACCACTACCGGGACATGCTGGCCGGCTATCACGCGATGGACGAGCACTTCCGGACCGCGCCGCTGGAGCAGAACGTACCGGCCACCCTGGGCCTGCTCAACGTCTGGTACAACAACTTCCTCGGCGTCCAGACGCACGCGGTGCTGCCGTACTCGCAGTACCTGCACCGGTTCGCCGCCTACCTCCAGCAGCTGACCATGGAGAGCCTGGGCAAGTCGGTCACCCGGAGCGGCGAGCCGGTCCAGGCGCAGACCGGTGAGATCTTCTGGGGCGAGCCGGGCACGAACGGCCAGCACGCGTTCTACCAGCTGATCCACCAGGGCACGAAGATGATCCCGGCGGACTTCATCGGCTTCAGCGTGCCGAACCACGACACCGCGGAGATGCACGACCTGTTCATGTCGAACTTCCTGGCCCAGACCGCGGCGCTGGCGTTCGGCCGGACCCGGGAGCAGGTCGAGGCGGAGGGCGTGGACGCGGCCGTGGTCCCGCACAAGATCATGCCGGGTAACCACCCGACCACCACGATCCTCGGCGAGAAGCTGACGCCGTCGACGCTGGGCCAGCTGGTCGCGCTGTACGAGCACATCGTGTTCACCGAGGGCGCGATCTGGGACATCAACCCGTTCGACCAGTGGGGCGTCGAGCTGGGCAAGGTCATGGCCAACCAGCTCGCGCCGCTGCTCACGCAGGAGGCGGCGCCGGCCGGCGACCAGGACTCGTCGACGAACGCGCTGATCGCCCGCTACCGCGCCCAGCGCGGCCGGGCATAACCCGGATCCAGGAACCAGCGGGGGTACGCCGTACCCCCGCTGGTTTCCGCTCGTCAGGCCCGGCGGGTGCGCCGGATGACCACGATCGCGCACGCCACCGCCACCGCGCCGCCGGCCGCGTAGAGCAGCGGGTGTTCGACCCGCACCAGCCCGGGCTGGGCCTCCGCCACGCCCGGCCCCATGCCGAGCCACGGCAGCGCCACCAGCAGCGCGAGCGCACCCACCGCGAGCAGCGCGAACCCGGCGAGCTTCGCGGCGCGGCGCCGCCCGTGACGCACCGGCCCCGCGATGGGCACGACGAGCCCGGGGGCCGTTCGGGGGTCACGGGTGGCGTGCTGCGGAACGGTCATGGTCGGCCTCCGGTCATTCGACGCTTGACGCTAGAACGACCACCGCGGGGATCCGGTTCACACATATTTCCGGCCGATGTCCGGCAGCCGCCACCGCGCTCACGTGCTGTGCCGGACCGCGGCCAATAGAGTGACGACTATGGCCGGGTCGCGCCGCACGGTGTCGCTCGCCGCCGCACTGGCGGTGGAGGTGGCGTTGCTGGCCGGCGCGCTGACCGTAGTCGGCGCGGCCGGCGCCGGGCAGCACGCCGACCGGGTGCCGATCGCGCGGGCGCCCGCTACTGTCGTGATCCCGACAGGACCCGGCCGGTACGTGTTCGACTGCGGCACGAACGCCGAGGCGCACAGAAACACCGCGAACGTCGTGGTCACGCCCGGCGTCGCCGGCCCGGAGCACCACGTGCACGACTATGTCGGCAACCGCTCGACCGGCGTCGACTCGACCGACGCGTCACTGCTGCGCGGCACCACGACCTGCACGAACGGCGACCTCTCCACGATCTACTGGCCGGTGCTGCGGGCCGGCGGCGCACACTCCGCCATCCTGCACCCGGCGTCGGTACGGATGGAGTACCTGGCCGCCGCGACCGGCCCGGTGGTGGCGGCGCCGCGCGGGCTGCGCGCGATGACCGGCGACGCGCGCGCCGCGACCACCGGCACGTCCGGCATCCGCGCCTGGACCTGCGAGGACTCGGAGGACCGGCGGACCGATCGCTATCCGCGCTGCCCGGACGGCCGGGAGGTGCGGCGCGTGTTCGACTTCCCGAGTTGCTGGGACGGCGTGCGAACGGACAGCGCCGGGCATCGCCGGCACCTGAGCTTCGCGGGCCCGGACGGCGCCTGCCCACCGCGCACGTTCGCCGTCCCCCGGTTGCGAGTCACGGTCGGCTACCGTGTGTCCGGCGATTTCACCGTGGACGCGTTCCCTGAGCAGCACCGAAGCCCGCGCACCGACCACGGCATCATGATCAACTTGGCCCCCGAGCCGCTGATGGCCGAGATCGTCGCGTGCCTGAACGCGAACCGCACCTGTCAGTAGAAACTGCTGTGAACCGTTCCCGGAGGCCGGTCGTAGCTCGCGGTGGTGCGGGCCGACGGGTCCTCACCACCACCGACACCTTCTAAGGGGCGACGCGATGGCGATTCTACGGCCGCGCAACCGCCGGACGTCGAGCGACGAGGCGTTGATCAGGTCGTTGTACGAGGAGCACGGCGGCGCTCTGATCGCCTACGCGACGCGGCTGACCGGCGACCGGACCGCCGCGGAGGACGTGCTCCAGGAGACGCTGTTGCGTGCCTGGCGGCACGCACACGAGCTGTCCGAGTCGACCGGCTCCATCCGGGGCTGGCTGTTCACGGTCGCCCGGAACATCATCACGGACCGTGCGCGGGCGAAGTCGGTCCGGCCGACCGAGGTGGCCGAGTCGCCGGTGACCGTGCCGGTCTCCCACGATCACTCCGACCAGGTCGTGGACTCGATCGTCGCGCTGGACGCGCTGGAGACGCTCTCCGAGGAGCACCGCAGCGTGCTCGTGGAGATCTACTTCCGGGGCCGCACCGTCACCGAGACGGCGGAGCATCTGGGAATCCCACCCGGTACGGTGAAGTCCCGATCACACAACGCCATGAAGTCGCTCCGTGAGCACGTCATAGGCAGAAGAGCACAGGCGCCCGGCACGTCCGTCGCGCGAGTGGCGGAGGTGACCCGATGAGTGCCGAGGTCGAGCACAGCCAGCTGATCGGAGCGTACGTCTTGAACACGCTCGAACCCGCTGAGCGCAACGAAGTCGATGCGCACGTGGCGGCGTGCGACACGTGCCGGGCCGAGCTCGCCGAGCTCGAGGCGCTGAAGGAGGCGCTCGGCGAGGTCCCGCCGGAGGCGCTGATGCACGGCCCGCCGGACGCGGACCTGGTGCTGCAGCGCACGCTGCGGCAGATCCGCGCGGAGGAGTCCAGCGGGGCCCGCTGGCAGCGCGGGCTGATGATCGGGGCGGCCGCGCTGGCCCTGATCGCGGCCGTCAGCGGCGGTGTCCTGCTCGGCCGCGGCACCGGCGACCCGGGCGTGACGGCACCGCCGGCCGCGCAGAGCGCACCGGCCGGCACGCGCGTGCGGTCCGGCGTCGACCCGGCCACGAACGTGCGGATGACCGCGACGGTCACGCCCGCGGCCGGCTGGGTCCGGGTGAACGCGGCCGTGGCCGGCATCCCGCCGGGCGAGGACTGCCGGCTGATCGTGGTGTCCGCGGACGGCGACCGGCAGATCGCAGGCGGCTGGATCGTCTCCGAGGCGGCCGAGACCGGCGGCACGAACCTGGACGGCAGCGCCTCGGTCGACCCGGCTCAGGTCACCGCGATCGAGGTGGTCAACACGGCCGGCCGGACGTTCATCAGCCTGCCGATCTGACGCCGGCACCGCGGCTGAGCCGGCAGCGGGCTCAGCCGCGGTGCACACGGGCGATGTCCGGGGGCAGTGGGCAGTCGCCGCAGGTGCCGGCGCCGAGGCGGTAGTAGAGGCAGCAACTGCGCCGGGTGTACGCGTCGCCCGTGCCGAAGTCACCGGCCGTGTCCAGCGGCACGGTGGCGAGCACCGCGTCCCGGATCCGGCGGCAGTGCGCGGGCGGCGCGACGCGGGACAGCTGCCGCATGGTGCCCACGATCCCGGACGCGACGTTCCCCCACAGGAGTCCGTGTGCGGCCGGGGCCGCCATCCGTACCCTTGTGATGATCGTTGAAAGGTGCGCGACCAGCGCGGCGCCGCAGGCGGCCTCGAGACCGGCACCGCGAATTCCGGCGGGTGCGTCGAGCGACAGCCGGAAACCGGTGCCCGGCGCATACGCGCAGCTCACCGCGGTCAGGTCGAGCAGGATACCGGCACGGGTGAGCAGCGCCAGCACCGGGCCGACCAGGCGGGCCGAGTAGCCGAGGACGGTCAGCGACGCGGCGACCCGGGGCTCGTCCGTGCGCGCCCACGCGCCGACCGCGGCGACCACGTCCTCGATCGGTAGCGCGCCGGGCAGCGGCCCGAGACCGATGCCGAAGAACGGGTTGCCGGCGGAGACGCGGGCCACCTCGGCCGCGATCTCGTTCGTCCCGAGCACGCCGGAACCCTAGCAAGGCGCACGCGTACGGCCGAAGCCCTCAGGTCGGCGTCACCGCGCGCGATGATGCGATCACAGTCGAAGCGCTTCGCCGGGGGTTCAGCAGATGGGTACAGGGCAGCGGTCGGTGCGCCGCGCCGCCCTCGGTGATCCGCTCTTCGTCGGCCTGATCGTGTTCTCCGTCCTCGGGACGCTCTGGTACGTGGTGCCGCTCGCGGACATGAACGGCGCGCTGCGGCTGTTCTGGCCCGCGCAGGTCGTGCTGGACGTGACCATCTGCCTCACCTCGTGGCAGATCTGGCGGATGGCCGGCGCGGAACCCACCACCCGGCGGTTCTGGCGGTCGATGGCGCACGCCACCGCGCTGTTCACGGTCGGCGACTCCTGTCAGGCGTTCCTCGCGGCCGGTGCGGACACCCCGGCCGAGGCGATCACCGGCGGCTCGGTGCAGCTCGCGTTCCTGGCCGCCGGCGTCTGCCTGCCGCTGTGGACCATGATCACCCACCCGATCGGCGCGGTGACCCGCGGCGAACGGCTGCGGTTCTGGCTCGACGCGATCATCATCCTGGCCGCGGTCGGCGCGTTCATCTGGGTCTACTCGGTCAGCGCCGCGAACGACGGCGGACTGCCCCGGCTGGCGCTGACCGTGGCCGGTGCGGCCGGCATGCTCATCTGCGCGCTCGGCGTGCTCAAACTCGCGCTCGGCGGGAACCCGCCGTTCACCCGCACCGCGGCCGCGATCGGCATCATCGGCGTCACCACGACCGGCGCCGGCATCGCGGTCGGCGGCGCGTTCACCGATGCCGGCCACTACCACCTGGCGATGGCGGCCAGCTTCGTGCCGTGCGTGCTGATGGCGTTCGCGCCGAAGGTTCAGGAGCTGGGCATGCGGCACGGCGGCGCCACGTCCGGCGCGGTGCGGCGCGAGGGGCGGGTGAGCCTGCTGCCGTACGTCGCGGTCGCCGCCACGTACGCGCTGCTGGTCTCCGTGCTGTGGAGCGCCGAGCTGTCGCCGCGCGCCTGGGGCATCGTGGCCGGTGCCATCCTGATCAGCACGCTCGTCGTCGCGCGCCAGCTCGCCGCGCTCGCCGAGAACCACGCGTTGTTGCACCGGATCGCGCAGCAGGAGGCCCGGTTCCGCGCGCTGGTCCAGCACGCCTCCGACATCACCGTGGTCGCGAACGCGGACGCCGTCGTCACCTATGCCAGTCCCGCGGTGCAGCGTGTGCTCGGCATCTCCCCCGAGGCGCTGACCGGTCGCCCGCTCTCCGCGCTGCTGCACCCGGACGACCTCGGCACGCTCGCGCTCCCGGCCGGCCCGGACGAGGTGCAGACCACCCAGCTGCGGGTACGGCACGCGGACGGCTCCTGGCGCTGGCTCGAGGTGACCCGCACGAACCTGCTGCACGACGAGAACGTGCGCGGCTACATCTGCAACGCGCGGGACGTCACGGACGCACGAGCGTTCCAGGACCAGCTGCGCTTCGACGCGACCCACGACGCGCTCACCGGGCTCGCGAACCGCCTGCTGTTCCACCGCAAGCTCCGCGGCCCGGCACAGCCCGGCGACCCGGACGGCCTGGTCGGCGTGCTCGCCATCGACCTGGACGGCTTCAAGGCGATCAACGACACGCTCGGTCACCACGTCGGCGACGAGGTGCTGGCGCTGGTCGCGGAGCGGCTGCGACGGTGCGTGCGCCCGTACGACACGGTCGCGCGGCTCGGCGGCGACGAGTTCGCGGTCATCCTCTCCCCGACGACCGAGGAGTTCGCCGCCGCCACCGCCGACCGGATCCGCGCCGCCGTCACCCAGGCCGCCGTCATCGACGGCCACCACCTGCAGATCCGGGCCAGCGTGGGGGTCGCGATCGGCACCCGTACCACCGCGGACGGCCTGCTCCGCACCGCGGACGCCGCGATGTACGACGCGAAACGCCGCGGCAAGAGCGCGCTGGCCACCAGCTGACCACCGGTCACGCCGCCGGCTCGGGCAGGTCCTCCGCGAAGAACGGCACGATCCGGTCGAGCATCTCCAGCACCCGGTGGGTCGCGTAGACGCTGACCCACCTCACCGACGTGGCCCAGCGACACGGACACGCGTGACCGGACCGTCAGGCCCCGGGACGTGCCGTTCAGCGACCCGGCCCGCGAGTTCGGCGGTACGCCGCGCCATCGCGGCACCGCGGCCGGGCGATGCGGCGCGGCCCGTTCGATGGGAGAGTGAGGCATGAAGCGCAACCGTTCCGCCGCCGGGACCGGCCACGCCGGGCGGATCCCGCCGGTCTACCGCGCGGTCATGGCGGCGGCCGGGCCGATCGTCCGCTGGTGGGGCCGGCTCGAGGTGACCGGCCTGCACCACCTCCCGGCGCATGGCGCGACGATCGTCGCGGCCAACCACGACAGCATGTGGGACCCGGTCGTCATCGCCGTCGCCGCCCGCCGGCACCGGCAGATCCACGCGCTCGCCAAGGCTTCGCTGTGGAACAACGCGCTGCTCCGCCGCGTGCTCGACGGCATGGGACAGATTCCGGTCCGGCGCGGCGAGGCCGACACGGACGCGCTCGATGCCGCGGTGCGGTGCCTGACCGGCGGCGGCTGCCTCGGCATCTTCCCCGAGGGGACCCGCTCGCAGGGCCGCCGGCTCCGGGCCCGCAGCGGTGCCGGCCGTCTCGCACAGGCCGTCCCCGAGGCCCACATCGTCTGCGCGGCGGTCTCCGGGACCGTGGACATCGCCCGGTTCCCGCGACGCCCGCGGCTCAAGGTGACGTTCTTCGCGCCCACGCCGCCGCCTCCGTCGGAATCCGCGCGGGAGCTGGCCGCCAGGCTGACCGCCGAGCTCCGCGCCGTCGCGCCGGTGGCAACGGCCGGACGACGCCGGCCGCCGGACGACGGGCCCGGTTAGAGCCTGTATCGACCCGGGGGCCGGGTGCCGAACCACGTGGGCTCGGGCCCGCCGATGCTGCCGGGCGTACGTTGCCGCGCCGGCCGATCAGGCCAGCCACGGTTCTCCGGGCACCGGCGAGACCGGCGGCGGGTCGTGGACGTAGGGTGCGACGACGTGAGCATCGCAGCGAACGTCGTCATCGGGCTGGTCCTCGTCATCCACCTCTACATCGTGGTGCTGGAGATGGTGCTGTGGACGCGGCCCCGCGGGCGGGCGGTCTTCGGCACCACGCCCGAGTACGCGGAGGCCACGAAGACGCTGGCCGCGAACCAGGGGCTGTACAACGGGTTCCTCGCGGCCGGGCTGATCTGGGCGCTGCTGGCCGACGGCGCCACCGCGTACCAGGCGAAGCTGTTCTTCCTGGGTTGTGTGCTGGCCGCCGGTCTCTACGGCGGCGCGACGGTCGGCCGGCGCATCCTGTTCGTGCAGGCGGCGCCGGCCGCGGTGGGCCTGTCCTGGTGCTGCTGGCCGGCTGACGGCCGCCACCGGCCCGCTCGCGCACCTGCGCCGGGCACGGGACCACATCGACCCGCGCTCCGCCGCGCCGCTCGACCTCGGCAACTGGCTGGTGCCGGCCGTGCCCCGGGCGGACTGAGTTGATCACACCCGGGGCACGGCGGCGCGGCCCGGGCCGGTAACGTCCCCCGCCGTGACTCCTGCCCGCCGTCTCCTACGGCCCGCCGACATCGCGCTCGTCGCGGTCCTCATCGGGGTGGTCCTGCGCCTCTGGCACTACACGCAGGACGCCTCACTCTGGCTCGACGAGGCGATGATCGCGATCAACGTCCGCGAGTCCGGTTTCGGCGAGCTGACCGGCGAACTGATGTACAACCAGAGCGCGCCGCTCGCCTGGCTGTGGCTGGTCCGGATCGCCCGGGTGCTGTTCGGCGACGGCGAGCGCGCGCTGCGCCTGGTCCCGCTGCTGATCGGGATCGCCGGCCTGATCGTCGCGTGGCTGGTCGCCCGCCGCTGGCTCGGCCCGGCGGGCGCGGTCACGCTGGTCGGCCTGTACGCGATCTCCCCGTCGCTGATCCGCTACTCGGCCGAGCTGAAGCAGTATTCGGCCGATGCCACGCTGGTGCTGATGATGGCCGGCATCGCGCTGTGGGCGCTGGAGCGCTCCGCCGCGGTCACGCACCGGCGCTGGCTGCCGGTCGCGCTGTTCTGGCTGGCCGCACTGGTGTCGTCGTGGCTGAGCATGTCCGCGATCCTGGCCGCGCCCGGTTTCGCGCTGGTCCTGGTGATCGCGATCTGGCGCCGGGACGGGTTCGCCGCCGCGGTCCGGTCCGCCGCGTGGGGCTTCGGGTGGCTGGCGTCGTTCGGCGTGCACTGGGTGGCCGGGCTGGCCGCGACCACCGGCGAGCCGCACCTGAAGCCGTTCTGGACCGAGCGCGGTGCGCTGCCGCCGGAGCATCCGAGCGCCGGTCAGCTGCTGGAGTGGGCCGCGGCCCGTCCGGAGGCGCTCGCGATCGAGCCGCTGCACGTACCGGCCGGGGTGGTGTCCGTTCTGTTCTATCTGGCCCTGGTAGCCGGTCTGGCGCTGGCGCTGTGGCGCCGGCCCGCGGCCGGCTGGCTGCTGGCCGCGCCGCTGATCTCCGCGCTGATCTACGGTGCGGTCCGGGCGGTGCCGATGGGCAGCCGGCTGGCGCTCTGGCTGGCCCCGATCATGCTGACGCTGGTCGCGATCGCGGCCGACGCGGCGGTCCGCGCCGCGGTCACGCCGTTCCCCCGCGCCGCGGCCTGGTTCCGGCCCGCGGTTCCCGCGAAGGCCACGCCCGTCGGCGGTACGACGGGGAGCACGGCGGCCGGGACCGGCGCGACGGTCGACGGCAGCGCGCCCGGGAGCGCGGCGGACGGGGGTCCGGACGTCCGCGTCACGACGAGCCCGGCCGCCCGCGCCGGGCGACGGGTGCCGGCGGTGGCCGGCGCGGTCGCGGTGCTGCTCGTTATCGCGATGACCGGCTTGGTCGCCGCGCCGCAGATCGCGCACGCCGGGCGGCCGGTGACCGAGACGCTGACCACGGACGACCGCGGCGGCGTCGAGTGGATCAGCCAGCGCAAGCGCGGCGGCGACCTGGTGCTGGTCACCATCTCGTCCGCGCCGTCGATCGTCTGGTACGCGAAGCCGCGCCTGCTGCGCCCGGGACACTACGTGCGCGCGTCCAGCTCGGCGGACTGCGACCCGGCCAAGCTCGACGCCGCGGTCGCCGGATATCAGCGCCTCCTCGTCTACCAGGGCATCCGCACCGAGCCGAAGACCCCGGCGGCGCTGCTGGCGCAGATCCGGCGGCTGGGCACGATCACCGAGGAGATCGACCTCGGCGAGAGCCACGCCTGGGTGGTGACGCTGCACCCGAGCCCCGCGGCACCGGACGCCGCGAACTGCATGACGCTGGTGACGCTGTACTGAGCCCACGCCCCGGTCGGAACGTGACCAGTGGGTCTCCGGCCAGATTCGCGACGAAGTTGACGAAGAAGAAGCCGAAGAACAGCACGTTCGCCACCAGCAGCAGGTAGTGCCACGGCCGGGGACGGGCCGGCCGTGGCAGGCGGCTGTTGAGGTACATCGGGAAGAACACGCCCGACATGTCCAGCAGCAGCAAACCGGTACCAGCGACGCCAGCGGCCGCGGTTGACGTCGTCGTCCGGGAACGTGACGCCCACGTCGCGCAGTCCGCCGCCACCGCCGCGCAGCCCGGAGATGAACCCGGTGTGGTGGCCCATCCCGTAGCCCTTGTCCCGGTAGTGGCCCATCACGTACCAGTTCAGGCCGCTGACCAGCGCGGAGGCGGCCCAGCCTCCGGCGATGAACGCGAAGACCGCCTGCGGGCCGAGCAGCCACTCGCCGCTGCCGATCGAGATGCCGAGCGCGATCATGCTCGGGCCGACCGCGAACTTGACCACCTGCCAGGGGCCGAGCCGGGGCACGCCGAACACCTGTTCCGGTTCGGGCAGGTCGCGGATGCCGAGCGGTGGACGGCTGACACCGAGCGAACAGTCGCTCATCGGGGCCTCCGGAAGCCGAAGGGTATCCACTTTGCTCGATTAACGACCTTGATCGCAACGAGCGGGTAACGTGACGGCCATGGATGCGCTCGCGGCCGTCACCGGGCACGCCCGCGCGCTGCTGCCGGACCACGCGGTGATCACGGACCGGGCGCGGCTGCGGACCTACGAGTGCGACGGCCTGGCCCACCACCGGGTCGTACCCGGCCTGGTGGTGCTTCCGGAGACCGCAAAGCAGGTGGCCGCGATCGTCGCCGCGTGCGCCCGGCACCGGGTGCCGTTCGTCGCCCGCGGGTCCGGCACCGGCCTGTCCGGCGGCGCGCTGCCGCACGCCGACGGCGTCCTGATCGTCACGTCCCGGCTGCGGCGGATCCTCGCGGTGCGGCCGGCGGACGAGCGCGCGGTGGTCGAGCCCGGCGTGATCAACCTGGACGTGACGCGCGCCGCCGCGCCGTACGGCTACCACTACGCGCCGGACCCGTCGAGCCGGCAGATCTGCTCGGTCGGCGGCAACGTGGCGGAGAACTCCGGCGGCGCACACTGCCTGAAGTACGGTTTCACGGCCGGCCATGTGGTCGCGGCCGACCTGGTCACGCCGGACGGCACGCTGGTCACACTGGGCGGCGAGGCGCCGGACGCACCCGGCTACGACCTGCTCGGCACCGTGATCGGCGCGGAGGGCACGCTCGGCGTGGTCACGTCCGTGACCGTGCGGCTGACCCGCGACCCGGAGGCGGTGACCACGCTGCTGGCCGCGTTCCCGGGCACCGACGCCGCAGGCGCGGCCACCTCGGCGATCATCGCGGCCGGGATCGTGCCGGCCGCGATCGAGATGATGGACGCGCTCGCGATCGAGGCCGCCGAGGCCGCCGTGGCCTGCGGTTACCCGCCCGGTGCCGGCGCCGTCCTGATCATCGAACTGGACGGGCCGGCCGCGGACGTGCACGCGGAACTGGCCACGGTCACCCGCCTCTGCGCGGACGCGACCGAGCTGCGGATCGCGGCGGACCCGGCCGAACGCGAGCTGATCTGGAAGGGCCGCCGGTCCGCGTTCGCCGCGGTCGGCCGGATCAGCCCGGACTACATCGTGCAGGACGGCGTGATCCCGCGGACCGCGCTGCCCGAGGTGCTGCGCGCGATCGCGTCACTCTCCGCCGACACCGGCGTGCGGGTGGCGAACGTGTTCCATGCCGGCGACGGCAACCTGCACCCGCTCGTGCTCTTCGACGCGGCCGTCCCCGGCCAGGAGGACCGCGCGGAGGACGTCAGCGGCGCGATCCTGGACCTGTGCGTCACCCACGGCGGCTCGATCACCGGCGAGCACGGGGTCGGCGTCGACAAGGCGAAGTACCTGCCGCGCATGTTCACCGACGCGGATCTCGACACGATGCAGCTGCTCCGCTGCGCCTTCGACCCGGCCGGCATAGCCAACCCGGGCAAGATCTTCCCGACGCCGCGCCTGTGCGGCGAGGTCCCCCGCAAACACCACGCCGCCACCGAGCCGCCCGCGGCCGCGGAGATCTTCTGATGCGGCTCTCACCACCCTTCATCGGTACGCCGGGGACGCGCGACGTCCGGCGGGCACGTCCTGACGTCCCCTCCGGTCCGCCCCCGCCAGTCGGCGCGGACGCGCGGCGGCCCCCGGTGCCCTCCCGTCGCCCTGCCGCGCCGTGTCGTCCGGCCACGCCGTGTCGCCTCTCCGGATCGCGCCGCCGTGCCGCGTCGCGCCGCCCTGCCGCATCGCGGAGCGGGCGATGACGCGGGATGTGCTGTCCGCGCTCGGCGACGTGTGTGAGCGCGCCGGCCCGGCCGACCGGGTGGCCGGGGTCCGGGCCGCCTACGTCGCTCGGCCCGGCGACACCGCGCAGGTCGCGAACGTGCTGCGGGCCGCGGCCGCGCACGATCTCGCCGTGGTCGCCCGGGGCGGCGGGACCCGGCTGCACTGGGGTCTCCCACCGTCGCGCGCCGACCTGATCCTCGACCTGTCCGCGATGAACCGGATCGTCGACCACGCCGCCGGTGACCTGGTGCTCGTCGCGGAGGCCGGCGCGCGGCTGGCCGACGTGCAACGCCACCTCGCCAGCGCCGGCCAGCGGCTGGCCGTCGACGGCCAGCCGCCGGGCGCCACGCTCGGCGGCACGGTCGCGCTCGGCCACTCCGGCCCGTCCCGCCTGCTGGCCGGCCCGGTCAAGGACCAGCTCATCGGCATCTCCGTGGTCCGCCCCGACGGCACGCCCGCCTCCGCCGGCGGCCGGGTCGTGAAGAACGTCGCCGGGTACGACCTGGGCCGCCTGATGTGCGGCTCCTACGGCACGCTCGCGGTCCTCACCCGCCTGATCTTCCGCCTCCGCCCGCTCCCCGCCGCCCGCGCGTTCATCACCGCCCCGGTCCTCGGCCCGTCCCTGGTCCCCCCGCTGGTCGAGGCGATCGCCACCGCACAGCTCACCCCGTCCGCGATCGAGCTCGACCTGCCCGCCCCACCCCACGACGACACCACCGGCGCGGCCACCGGCGCGGTCGTGGTCCTCGTCGAGGGCGCCCCCGCCGGCGTGGCCGCACGCGCCGCGGCCGTCCGCGCCCTGCTGCAGAGGACCGGCGCGGAAGAGGTCCACGTGCGCGCGGAACCCCCACCCCACTGGGGCACGCCCCCGGCAGTTCCCGGCGGCCCGCTGCTGCGCCTGACGTTCGTCCGCTCCGGCCTGCCCGACGTCCTCTCCGCCGCCCGCGACACCGGCGCCGCCGTCTCCGGATCCGCCGCCGGCGGCGTCCTCACCGCCGCACTCCCGCCCACCGCTCCGCCCGGCCGCACCGGCCACACCGCGGCCGCCGAGCGCGTGGCGGCCGCGCTGGTGAAGCTGCGCGCGGCATGCGCACGGCACGGCGGCACCGCGATCGTGCTGGACGCCCCCGCCGCGATCCGCGACACGGTGGACGTATGGGGGCCGGTCCCGGCGCTCGGCCTGATGCGCCGGGTGAAGGCCCAGTTCGATCCGCACCACCGCCTCTCACCCGGCCGCTTCGTCGGCGGTCTGTGACATGCGGCTCCGTCACTCGATGGACCGAGATGCCGGGCGCAACGCGCCCGCCGAATACCCGGCGACCGCCGCGGGCAGCCGGACCAGCGCACACGCCGCCGGCGGCGGCAGGCCGGCACGGGCGGTCGCCGGGAACGACGTGGTCCCGGGCGGTGCGGGTGAGCGGGGTTGCCGGGAAGCTGGGAGGTGCTGATGGATGAGGTGCGGCGGCCGGATCCGGGGTTGGCCGGGGACTGCGTGCACTGCGGGTTCTGTCTGCCGGCGTGCCCGACCTATGAGCTGTGGGGCGAGGAGATGGACTCGCCGCGCGGGCGGATCCACCTGATCGGCCAGATGATCGAAGGGGCGCCGGCCGACGACGTCCTGACCGGACACCTGGATGCCTGCCTGGGGTGCCTGGCGTGTGTGCCGGCCTGTCCCTCGGGCGTGCGTTACGACCTGCTGATCGGTGCGGCCCGGGCGCAGGTCGAGGACGAGCATCGGCGCCCGTTGCCGGACCGGCTGCTGCGTGGCCTGATCTTCGCGCTTTTCCCGCACCCCGCACGGCTGCGGCTGCTGCGGGGGCCGCTCACCGCGTACCGTGCGATGGGTCTGGAAAGGCTGGTGGCGCCGGACGCGCGGCTGGGGCGGCTGATGCCGCGACTCGCGATGCTGGCCCGGCTGGCGCCGGACCGGCGCGGCGCCCCGCTGACGCCGGAGCCGCATACCGCCGGCCGGGCACCGAAGCGGCGCCCCCGCGAGCGAATCCCGGCGCGCACGCCCGCGAAGGGCCCGGCCCGCGCGCGGGTCGGCATGCTGACCGGCTGCGTGCAGCGCGAGTTCTTCCCCGGCGTGAACGCCGCGACCGCCCGCGTGCTGGCCGCCGAGGGTGTCGAGGTGATCACGCCGGCGCGGCAGGGCTGCTGTGGTGCGCTGTCGCTGCACACCGGCCGGGACCGGGAGGCCCGCGACCTCGCCCGGCGGACGGTGCGGGCGTTCGAGAGCGTCGACGTCGTGGTGGCGAACGCGGCCGGGTGCGGCTCGGCGTTGAAGGAGTACCGGGAGATCCTCGGCGAGGAGCCGCCGTTCCGGGTGATGGACGTGGCGGAGCTGCTGCACGAGCTCGGACCGGTGGCGGAACGGCGTCCGCTGCCGATCACGGTCGCCTATCACGATGCCTGCCACCTGGCGAACGCACAGGGCATCCGGACGGCGCCGCGGCAGCTGCTGCGTCAGATCCCCGGTCTGACGCTGCGTGAGATCGCGGACGGCGGGATGTGCTGCGGAAGCGCGGGCATCTACAACATCCTCCATCCGGAGCCGGCGACCGAGCTGGGCGACCGCAAGGCCGACGCGATCGCGCGGACCGGCGCGGACGTGCTGGTCACCGCGAACCCGGGCTGCCTGCTGCAGATCGCGGACGCGTTCACCCGGCACGCCGCACGCACACCGCGGCTCGCGCACACCGTGGAGATCCTGGACGAGTCGATCAACGGGCGATGAGCGCGGAGATCCCGTCGATGATCCGGTCCAGGCCGAACTCGAGCGCGTGCACCGGGTCGATCATCGCGTTGTGCTGCTGGCCGGCCGCGGTGCCGACCCGGCCGCCCAGCGGGAACTGATCGGCGCCGCCGCTCATCACGCGCTCCAGGATCGGGCCGGTGGTCTGCCACCACTCGGCGTCGGTCCGGCCGGTGTACTCCTGGGCGCGGCGCAGTGAGTGGCGGGTGCGCCAGACGCCCTCGACATAGACCAGGACCATGGTCAGCGTCGAGTCCATCTCCACGTCGGTGAGCCCGATGCCGTCGAGCGGGGCCAGTTCGAGTTCGTACTTGCGCATCACGTTCGGCCCGAGTTCGCCGCGGCCGTCCATCGCGGCGAGCAGCCACGGGTGCCGGTCGTAGAGCGCCCAGTTCTCCCGCGCGATCATCCGGAGGCCGGCCCGCCAGTCGCCGGCGCTGGACGGCGTGGCGGTCGGGTACAGCGTGCCGAGCGCGGTGTCGGCCATCAGCGCGGTCAGCTCGGCCTTGCCGGGCACGTGGGTGTAGAGCGACATGGTGCCGACGCCGAGGTGTTCGGCGACGCGGCGCATGACGGCCGCCTCCAGGCCCTCCGCGTCCGCGATGTCGATGGCAGCGGACACGATCGTGCGCACGCTGAGACCGCTGCGGCCCTCGTGGCGCTGTGCGCCCCAGAGCAGCGCGAGCGTACGGGCGGGATCGGGAGCGCGGCGGGTCACGGCACACATTCTCCAAGATCGCGGTCGTGGAGCAAAACGTACTATGTACGGTACATGCTACGGTATTGCCGTGACTGACTACGGGAACATCGAGGTGCGTGGCGCCCGGGAGAACAATCTGCGGGGCGTCGACGTGGACATCCCCAAGCGCATGATCACGGTCTTCACCGGCGTCTCCGGCTCCGGCAAGTCGTCGCTGGTCTTCGACACGATCGCGGCCGAGTCGCAGCGGCTGATCAACGAGACGTACCCGGCGTTCGTGCAGAGCCTGATGACCGGTTACGGCCAGCCGGACGCGGACTCGCTGGACAATCTGTCCGCCGCGATCGTGGTCGACCAGAAGCGGATGGGCGGCAACTCGCGCTCCACCGTCGGCACGGCCACCGATGCGTACACCATGTTGCGCCTGCTCTTCGCGCGTCTCGGCACGCCGCCGGTGCCGCACCCGATCGCGCTGTCGTTCAACGACCCGGCCGGCATGTGCCCGGCCTGCGAAGGGCTGGGCGACATCTCCACGCTGGACGTGGACCAGCTGGTCGACCGCGATCGATCACTCAACGAGGGTGCGCTGCTGCTGCCGCAGTTCGCGGTCGGGCAGTGGTTCTGGAGCATCTTCGCGCAGTCCGGCTTCTTCGACCCGGACAAGCCGCTCCGCGACTACACCGAGGAGGAGTGGGAGAAGCTGCTGCACCTGCCGGAGGCGAAGATCAAGCAGCAGATGCCGGGCGGCGGCACGATGAACGCGACCTACGAGGGGCTGCTGCCGAAGTTCCGCCGGCTGTTCCTCAGCAAGGACCTGGACTCGATGCAGCCGGCCGCGCGCGCGATCGTGGAGCGGGTCGCGACGAGGAGCGCCTGCCCGGACTGCGGCGGCACCCGGCTCAACGAGGCGGCCCGCGCGTGCCGGATCAACGGGCGGAACATCGCGGAGTGCGCCGCGATGGAGGTCACCGACCTGGCCGAGTTCGTGCGGAAGGCGGACGACGGCACGGTCACGCCGCTGGTGACCGCGCTCGCCGACCGGCTCGGCAACCTGGCGCACATCGGGCTCGGCTACCTCAGCCTGGACCGGCGCTCGGCCACGCTCTCCGGCGGCGAGTCGCAGCGCGTCAAGATGGTCCGGCACCTCGGGTCGAGCCTGACCGACATCACGTACGTGTTCGACGAGCCGTCCGTGGGCCTGCACCCGCACGACATCCACCGGCTCAACGAGCTGCTGGCCCGGCTGCGCGACAAGGGCAACACGGTGCTGGTCGTGGAGCACAAGGCCGCGGTCATCGAGATCGCCGACCACGTGATCGACATGGGACCGGACGCGGGCAGCGGCGGCGGCACCGTCGTCTACCAGGGCTCCCTGGCCGGCCTGCGCGCGTCCGGCACGCTCACCGGCCGCGCGCTGTCGCAGAAGGCGACGTTACGGGCCGCACCCCGCACGGGGACCGGCCGGCTGCGCATCGAGAACGCCCGCACGCACAACCTGAAGGGCGTCACGGTGGAGCTGCCCACCGGCGCGCTGACCGTGGTCACCGGCGTGGCCGGGTCCGGCAAGAGCTCGCTGATCCACGGCTCACTCCCCCGGCTGTACCCGGACGCGGTCCTGCTGGACCAGAGCGCGATCAAGGGGTCGCGGCGGTCCACACCGGCCACGTACACCGGCGTGCTCGACCCGCTGCGCAAGGCGTTCGCGAAGGCGAACGGCGTGAACGCGGCGCTGTTCAGCGCGAACTCGGCCGGCGCCTGCCCGCGCTGCGGCGGCGTCGGCCTGATCTACACGGATCTCGCGTTCATGGACCAGGTCGCCACGGTCTGCGAGGAGTGCGACGGCAAGCGCTTCATCCCGTCGGTGCTCGAATACCGGCTGCGCGGGAAGAACATCGCCGAGGTGCTCGCGATGCCGATCGCGGAGGCGGCGGCGTTCGTGACCGAGAAGGCCGCGGCACCGGTACTGGCCGCGATGCTGGACACCGGCCTCGGCTACCTGACGCTCGGCCAGTCGCTGGACACGCTCTCCGGCGGCGAACGACAGCGTCTCCGGCTCGCGATCAAGCTGGCCTCAGGGAGCGGGACCACGCAGCTGTACGTGCTGGACGAGCCGACCACCGGCCTGCACCTACGGGACGTGGCCCAGCTCAACGCCCTGCTCGACCGGCTGGCCGACGCCGGTAACACGGTCGTCGTGATCGAGCACCATCTGGACGTGATCGCCCGCGCGGACTGGATCGTCGACCTCGGCCCGGGCGCCGGTCACGAGGGCGGCGAGCTGGTCTTCGCCGGCCCGCCCGCCGAGCTGATGAACGAGCCCCGCTCGGTCACCGGCGACTTTCTCCGCCGTCATCTGTCCAGGTGAGCGGTGTAGCGCCGCGCGAGGCGAATGGCCGCCTCGCGCAGCTCGGCCGGGCCCTCGATCTCCAGCTCGACGTCGAACATGCCCATGGTGGCGGCGAGCCCGACCCAGGACCAGGAGCTGAGCGTGAGCCGGCAGCGGTCGTCGCCGAGCGGCTCGACCAGGTCGGTGGGCCGTACCCACGGCATGATCTGCGCCGCGGGCGCGGCCAGGACCACGGTGCCGGTGCACGGCATCTCCGGCGCTGCGAACCGCTCCGCGATGTACGTGGCGACGTCCGGCGCGGGCAGCTCGCGCGGCGTGAACCGGGACCCGTTCGGCGTGCGCGGCGTCATCCGGTCGACCCGGAACGTGCGCCAGTCGTCCCGATCGGTGTCCCAGCCGACCAGGTACCACCGGCCGCCCCACATGACGACGTGGTGCGGCTCGCAGCGGCGCACCACGTCCTTGTAGCCGAAGCGCAGCACCTCCCGTGCGCGGACTGCGGCGCCCACGGTCAGCAGCACCTCCGCGTCCACCCGCGGCCGGTCCTCGGTCCGGCGCACGGACGTGACCTGCAGCGCGTCCACCCGGTGCCGGAGCCGGGCCGGCATCACCTGGCGGACCGTGCCGAGCGCGCGCAGCGCCGCCTCCTCGATGCCGTCGACGCTGGTGGTGGCGGTCTGCAGCGCGACCGCGACGGCCACGGCCTGGTCCGCGTCGAACAGCAGCGGCGGCAGGTCCGCACCGGCGCCGAGCCGGTAGCCGCCGTCCGGCCCCTTCGTCGCCTGCACCGGATAGCCCAGCTCGCGCAGCCGGTCCACGTCCCGGCGGACCGTGCGCGGGCTCACGCCGAGCCGGTCGGCGAGCGTGCCACCCGGCCAGTCACGGCGGGCCTGCAGCAGCGACAGCAGTTTCAGCAGGCGTCCCGAGGTCTCCAGCATGCACCCACGATTGCACGGACATAGGACAGGTTCTGTCCGCTACTGCTGCCAGGCTGTTCACGACGAGAGGAGGACAGCTCTCATGATCAGGACACGCGACCTGACGAGGAGAACTCGGACCGGTGCGTGCGGTCCGCGCTGGTACGCGACACCAGGATCGTCCTCGTCCGCGAGCTGAAACCGATGCCACGGGACCCCCGCTGTCCCGGTCGTCGCTGCTCATCGGCCAGTCCCTGAAGGAGATGATGCCGCTGGCCGGCCAGGCCGTGCTGATCGTGGCCGTGATGGTCCCGCCGCACCCGGCCGGCGGGCCGCTCGGCATGCTGCTGGCCGTGTTCGGCGTCGGCCTCGGCCCGCTCAGCTACGCGCTGGCCATCGCGGTCCGTACCAGCGAATGGATGTTCTGGCTGGTCCAGCAGACGCTGCTGTTCCCGTTGATGGTCCTCTCCGGCATGTTGCTGCCGCTGGAGACCGGCCCGGCCCGGATGCGCGCCGCGGCCGCGGCGAACCCGCTGGCCTACCTGGTCGACGCGGAACGCGCGCTGTTCGCCGGCCGGATCGCGAGCACGGACACGCTGTGGGGCGTCGTCGCCGCGGGCGCGACCGCCGCGATCGGCCTGTTCGCCGGCATCCGGGCGATGCTGCGCTCCGCGGATCAACCGATCCGCAACCGTCCGGCGGTGCAGGACGGCCGCGGACGGCCCGATGGGGAGGACGGCGCACGGACGCGCCACCCCGATCCGGAAGCAGGGCCCATGATCCCATACGTGCGGACCGTGATCCGCGAACGCGTGAAGTCCGACCGAGGGGCCAGCGCCGTCGAGTACGGCCTGCTGGCCGCACTGATCGCCGTCGTGATCATCGGCGCGGTCACCCTGGTCGGCAGCAACCTGGCCGGTACCTTCGGCCGCGTCGCCCCGGCGGTCTCCGCCTCACCCTGACCGCCGCTCACCTCCGGTCGGCCGCGGGCCCGCGGGCTCCGCGGCCGATCATCCTCGGTCAGTCCGCGTCGCGCAGGTCGTAGCCGCGGGCGGTGAGTTGCTTCTCGACGGTGCGGCAGACCTCCTCGACCACCGCGACCCGCGCCCACGGCTTGTCGTCGCCCGCGACCACGTGCCAGCGGGCGCGCTTCTTGTCGGTGCGCTGCAGCATGTCCTCGATCGCGGTCTCGTAGTGGTCGCGGTGGTCGCGGTTGCGCCAGTCCTCGTCGGTGAGTTTCCACGTGCGCAGCGGGTCGTTCGCGCGGTCGTGGAAGCGGCGCAGCTGCTCCTCCGGCGAGACGTGCATCCAGAACTTGATCAAAATCATGCCTTCGGCGGTGAGCGTCCGCTCGAACTCGACGATCTCCTGGTAGGCGCGGCGCCACTGCTCCTCGGTCGCGAACCCCTCGACCCGCTCGACCAGCACCCGGCCGTACCAGGACCGGTCCAGCACGGCCATGCCGCCCCAGCCGGGCAGTACCTTCCAGAAACGCTGCAGGAAGTGGTGCCGCTTCTCGTCGTAGGTCGGCGCGGCGAACTGGGACACCCGCACGTGCCGCGGGTCGAGCGGCGCGACCAGGCGCTTGATCGCCCCGCCCTTGCCGGACGCGTCCCACCCCTCGAACACCACGCACAGCGGCGGCCCGATCTTCTGGTCGCCGAGCTGCCCGCCGAGCATCAGGCGCAGCCGCAGCAGGCGCTGCTGCGCGGCCTGCAGCCGTTCCAGCCCCTCCCGCTTCGACAGCCGGGCCGACATGTCCACCTTCGCCAGGCGCGTCGTCATGGTGCCATCCTCGCATCCGATCATCGCGGGCGCGGTTGATGCTTGCCCCGGCGGGGCATCATCGATCATGCCCTTCATCAGCCGGTACGTAACGGTGGCCGGCCGGCGTCTGCACGTGCGATCGCGCGCGGCCTCCGGCACACCGTGGGTGCTGCTGCACGGCCTCGCGGTCTCGCACCGCTACCTGATGCCGACCGCCCGCGCGCTCCCCGGCCCGGTCCACGCCCCCGACCTGCCCGGTTTCGGCCGGTCCGCCGGCCCGCGCCGGGTGCTCACGCCTCGCGAACACGCGGCCGTGCTCGCGACCTGGATGGACGCCGACGGCCTGCGCGGCGCCCGCCTGCTCGGCGGCTCCTACGGCTGCCAGGTCGCGGTCGAGCTGGCGATCGCCCGCCCGGACCTGGTGTCGCTGCTGGTCCTGGCCGGCCCGACCGCGGACCCGGCCGCCGGCTCGGTGCGGCACGCGCTGCGCCTGCTGCGCGACCTGCCGATCGAGGACCCTCGCCAGTTCCCGGTGGTGACCGCGGGCGCGCTCGCGGCCGGCCCACGCCGAGTCGTCGGCACGCTGCGCACCGCGGTCCGGCACCGGATGGAGAACCGCCTGCCGCTGGTCACCGCGCCGGTCCTGCTGCTGCGCGGCCGGCGCGACCCGATCGCCCCGGCCGCCTGGACGGCCCACCTCGCCGCCCTGGCCGGCTGCCGCACGATCACGCTCCCCACCGCCGCCCACAACATCGTCACCACCGCCGGTCCCCGCGTCGCCGGTCTGGCCAGCGCTTTCGCCGCAAACCCCCACGATCAAGAACCATGACCCGTTTTCCCGCTTCCGGCGTGGGCACCCACCGGTGCTCCCGCGGGCACCGGTCGTCGCTGGCGCTCCTCCCTGCACGTTCCGCGGTGGTCCGGCGAGGCACCGCTCGCGCGTCGGGAGGCGCGCACCCGTACCCGTGTGGGAGGTTCGGGGTCATGACGACCGTGCGGTGGAGTCATGAGCTGGCGGAGCAGCTGTCGTGGCACTGGGCGGAACAGCTGCGGCCGCGGCTCGCCGGGCTCACCGATGAGGAGTTCTTCTGGGAGCCGGTGGACGGCTGCTGGAACGTGCGGCGGCGCGGGACCGGTGCGGCGCCGATCGCGGCCGGCAGCGGGGAGTTCACCGTCGACTTCGCGTTCCCGCAGCCGGAACCGCCGCCGGTGACCACGATCGGGTGGCGGCTCGGGCACCTGATCGTCGGCGTGTTCGGACTGCGGGTGGCGCACCACTTCGGAGGACCGGCGGTCGACTACGACTCGCACGACTACGCGGGCACGGCGGACCGGGCGCTGGCGCAGCTGGACGCGGGTTACGCGGCCTGGATGGCAGGGGTGCGCGGGCTGGACGAGGCGGCGCTGGCCCGGCCGTGCGGGGCACCGGAGGCCTTCCCGGAGGCGCCGATGGCCGCGCTGGTACTGCACATCCACCGTGAGGTGATCCACCACGGCGCGGAGATCGCGTTGCTCCGCGACCTCTGGCGTGACCGATAGGCTGGCGGGTGACACACGAAGAGGGAGGCCCCGAGATGAAGATTCCCGGGCCGGACCACCCGATCACGGTGGAACCGGCGAAGGCGCGCGTCGTGGTGCGCGCGGGCGAGAAGATCATCGCGGACACGCACGCGGCGCTGGCGCTGAAGGAGGCGTCCTACCCGGTCGTCTACTACGTGCCGCTGGCCGACGCGGACGAGTCCGTGCTGGTCCCGACGGACACGCACACCACCTGCCCGTACAAGGGGCAGGCGTCCTACTACACGATCCGCACCGAGGCCGGCGAGCTGACGGACGCGGTCTGGCACTACCCGGAGCCGTACGACGCGGTCGCCTCGATCGCGGGCCACATCGCGTTCTACCCGGACAAGGTCGAGATCGTCGCGATCGAAGAGGGCTGAGCACATGCGGGATCCGCTGGATCTGCTGGACGTCGCCGGCCTGCTGACCGGCGAGGAGCGGCAGATCCAGTCGACCGTGGCCCGGTTCGTCGCGGACCGGGTCCGCCCGCATCTGGCCGAGTGGTTCGAGGCCGGCACGTTCCCGCGCGAGCTCGCGCCGGAGCTGGGCCGCCTCGGCCTGCTCGGCATGCACCTGGACGGGTACGGCTGCGCCGGCACGTCCGCCACCGCGTACGGCCTGGCCTGCCTGGAACTGGAGGCGGCCGACTCCGGCCTGCGCAGCTTCGTCTCCGTGCAGGGCTCGCTGGCCATGTACTCGATCCACCGGTACGGGTCGGAGGAGCAGAAACAGGCCTGGCTTCCCCGGATGGCCGCGGGTGAGGCGATCGGCTGCTTCGGGCTCACCGAACCGGACTTCGGCAGCGACCCGGCGAACATGCGGACCCGCGCGGTCCGCGACGGCGACGACTGGATCATCAACGGCGCCAAGATGTGGATCACGAACGGCAGCATCGCGGACGTGGCCACGGTCTGGGCCGCGACCGAGGACGGCATCCGCGGCTTCCTGGTCCCGGCCGGCACGCCCGGCTTCACCGCCCGCACGATCAAGAACAAGCTGTCGCTGCGCGCGTCGATCACCGCGGAGCTGTCGTTGGCGGACGTGCGGCTGCCGGACTCCGCGCGGCTGCCCGAGGCGCGGGGCCTGCGCGCGCCGCTGAGCTGTCTGAACGAGGCCCGGTTCGGCATCTGCTTCGGCGCGGTCGGCGCGGCCCGGGACTGCCTGACCGTGGCGCTGGACTACGCGCGCCAGCGGGTGCAGTTCGGCAAGCCGATCGCGGCGTTCCAGCTCACCCAGCAGAAGCTCGCGGACATGGGCGTCACGCTCGGCACGGCCGCGCTGCTCGCGATCCACCTGGGCCGGCTCAAGGACGGCGGCCGGCTGCAGCCGCACCAGGTCAGCGCCGGGAAGCTGAACAACGTACGGGAGGCGCTGGCGATCGCCCGGGAGTGCCGGACCATCCTCGGCGGCAGCGGCATCACACTGGCGTACTCGCCGCTGCGGCACGCCAACAACCTGGAGTCGGTGCTCACCTACGAGGGCACCTCGGAGATCCACACGCTGGTCATCGGCGAGGCGCTGACCGGGCACGCGGCCTACCGCTGATAGAAGCCGATCACCGCACCCGACTCGAACGTCCGGCTCTCGGTCAGCGTGAACGGCACCGGGCCGAACCCGGCGCGGAACATCGGCCTGCCCGCGCCCGCGACCACCGGGTACCGCTTCACGATCAGCTCGTCGATCTCCGGCAGCAACTGCCCGGCCAGGTCCGCGCCGCCGCACAGCCAGATGCCCAGCCCGTCCTCCCGCTTCAGCCGCCGCACCACCTCGACCGGGTCCTCGCCGCAGACGATCTCGACGTTCGGGTCCGCCACGGTCAGCGTGCGCGAGAAGACGATCTGGCGCAGGTGCGCGTACGGGCTGGTCACGCCGACGGCCAGACCGGGCTCGTAGGTACCGCGGCCCATCAGCACGGTGTCGAAGTGCCGGTTCGGCACGTCCGCCAGGCCGGCCGGCCCGCGCAGGTGGCTCGGCACGGTCTCCGGCCACTCCGCGTTGATCGCCACCAGCACGTCCTCCGCCATCGGGAAGAAGCCGAACTCCCCGCCCGGCCCGGCGATGAAGCCGTCGATGCTGGTGGCGATGTAGTAGGTCAGCCGTCTCATGCGGAGATCCTGACAGGCCTGTGTCCCGGCGCACACGCCGCCCCGGAATTGAGCGTCAACGACTCAAGTTATCTCCATCGGAAGCGACAACATGGGGAGATGGACATGAGCAACACGATCTGGACCCGGCGCGACCCGTTCGCGGACTTCGACGCGCTGGTGCGCAACGCTTTCGGCCCGGTCGCCACGACCCGCCCGGCCGGTTTCACCCCGGCCGCGGAGGTGCTCCGCGACGGCGACGACGCGGTGGTCCGGCTGGAACTGCCCGGCGTGGACGTCGACAACGACGTGACGGTCGAGGTCGACGGCGGCCGCCTGACGGTCCGCGGCGAGCGCCGCGACGAGCGCGCCGAGCAGCGCAACGGCCTCCGCGAGGTCCGCTACGGCGCGTTCCGCCGCAGCTTCGGCCTCCCGCAGCACGTCACCTCCGAGGCAATCTCCGCCACCTACGACGCGGGCGTGCTCAGCGTCCGGGTGACCGGCGCCTACGCGGGCCGCGAGGCGCGGCGCATCCCGGTCACGGCGGGCGCGACGGCCGGCGCGGTCACGGCCACCCCCACGGCCCCGGCCGTCGAGGCCGCCCCGGCCGAGCAGGCCTGATCACACTCCGGTCCGGCAGGCCGGCGCCAACCCCTGCCGGACCGGCCCGAGACGCCCCGGCTCGGCAGACCGGCACCGACCCGCTGCTGAGCCGGCCGGCAAGTACAAGCGCCCGGCCGCGGATCCTGTATCGAAAGCCCGGCATCCCACGTGGATAGAGGCTCTAGAGATACATGCCCGTGTTCGCGGGCGGCTCCGGCACCGCCACCGGCGCGGTGCCGGAGCGCAGCGCGAACAGTTCCGCGAGCGTCGCGCCGTCCGGGCCGATACCGTCCGGGCGGCCCAGCCACGCGGTGGCCTCGTCGCGCGGCAGCCGGCCCACCTCGACCTGGGCCAGGCAGCGGCCCGGGCGGATCACCGCGGGGTGCAGCGACGCCAGGTCCTCGTTCGTGGTGATCGCGATCAGCGCGTTGCGGCCCTGGCCGAGGAGCCCGTCGGTCAGGTTGAGCAGCCGGGACAGCGACTGCCCGGAGCTCATCTTGGCCTCGCCGCCGATCAGCTCGTCGCAGTCCTCCAGCACCAGCAGCCGCCAGCGCGGGCCGTCCTCGTCGTCGCCGCCGAGCGCCACGTTCATCAGGTAGGCGGGGTCGGCGAACAGCCGCTCCGGGTCGAGCACGCAGTCGACCTGGCACCACGACTTCCACTGCTGGGCCAGCGCGCGGATCAGCGTGGTCTTGCCGGTGCCGGGCGGGCCGTGCAGCAGCAGGAGCCGGCCGTCCAGCGACTCGCCGTCCTGCGCCATCACCCGGTCCAGCGCGGACGCGACCGCACCGGCGTAGTTCCCGCGGATCGTCTCCCACGGCGCCGCGTCGATCTGCCGCTCCACCCGGCGCGGGCCGTGCGGGCCGAAGTGCCAGAACCCGATGCCGACCGTGTCCGGCGTCGGCTCGGGCTCCTCCACCGCGCCGTCGATCACCTCGGTAACCACGGACTCGGCCAGCTCCGCACTGATCGCGGTGACCATGACGGTGGCGCGGCGGGACTGCGTCCAGTGGTTGACGTGCAGCGTGAACCCGTCGCCGGCCAGCAGCCGGCCACGGCCGGTGTCCTCGACCGCCTCGCGCAGCACGCGTGCGCCGTCGACCGTGAGCCGCGCGTCGGAGCGCACGTTCTCCAGGTGGGTGGTCCGGCCGTACGGCTCCCGGCCGGTGGTGAACGCGCTGATCGCCAGCAGGTCCACCACGTCGACCAGACGGTCGCCGTCGTCGACGGACCCGGCCATCGGCAGCGCACCGACCAGGCCGTTGTCCTGCTCGACGGCCTTCGCGGCCGCTTTGCCGGCGGTGGCCCTGGTGCCGTTGCGCTCCGCCTTGCCGCCGCTGCGGGCGGTCTTCATGTCCCGCGAGTCGACGGGCTGCCGGGGCGTGTTCATCTGTCCCATGATCCGGGGCCGGGCGCGCGCCGACCAACCTATTTCTGCTTTCTTACACGTGCTTGCGAAAGATCGTGGTAGCGGCCCGGTCACCCGCCGGAGTGAGCGCGAACTCCGGGATCTCACCGACCCGGGTCCAGCCTCGCCGCGCGTAGAGCCCTTCCGCGACGCTGCCGGTCTCGGTGTCCAGCACCAGCAGCGAGCGGCCGAGCGCACGGGCGCCCTCCTCGGCCGCGACCAGCAGCGCGCCGCCGAGGCCCCGGCCGCGCCCGTCCGGGTGGACCAGCAGCTTGGCGATCTCGGCGCGGTGCGGCGCGTTCGCCTGCGCGGCCGGCAGCAGGCGAATCACGCCGAGGATCCGGCCGCCGTCCCGCGCGACCCAGGTGCGCGCGTCCGGGTCGGCCAGCGCGCCACGCCAGTACGCGCGGGCGTCCGCCACCGTGAACGGCAGCGTGAACCCGACGCTCGCACCGCCGAGCACGCACTCCAGCAGCACCTCCGCCAGGTCGGTCTCGGCGGCGGCGTGGTCCTCGGCGGTCAGCGGTGAGATCTCCATGTCCTCATGATCAACGATCGGTGGCCGTACCGCGTGGTGAGGTTTTTCATCGGAGCGTCCGCACGGACAGCTCCCACAGCCGGGCCGCGGCGCCCGGATCCACGGCCCATGCTGCGACGCCGCGCCGGACGCCGGGCACGTGCGGTGCCGCCTCCGCGCAGTCCTCGAAGTACCGGCCGGTGACGCCTTTCACCGTCGGCGACGCGGCGAGCAGCACCGACGTGGCCGCCCCCTGCTGCGGCGTCCTCCAGATCACGTCGGCCGGAAGCTCGGCCTCCGGCACGTACCGCTGGAGGCCGGTCCGGATACCGCCCGGGTGGAGCGCGTTGACGTCGATGCCGTCGCGTGCCCACCGTGCCGACGCCTCCACCGCGAACAGCACGTTCGCGGTCTTCGACTGACCGTAGGCCTGCCACGCGTCGTACGGCCGGGTCCGGTAGTGCACGTCGTCGAACTCCACCGGCGAGCGCAGGTGCGCGCGGGAGCTGACCGACACGACCCGGGCGCCGCCAGCCTCGGCGAGCGCCCGGTGCAGCCCTCGGGCCAGCGCGAAGTGTCCCAGGTGATTGGTGGCGAACTGCAGTTCCCAGCCGACGCCGTTGCGGCGCAGCGGCGGTGCCATCAGGCCCGCGTTGTTGACCAGCATGTGCAACGGCCCGCCCCAGTGCCGGGCGAACGCGCCCACGCCGACCGGATCGGCCAGGTCCAGGAACGCCACGCGCACTGCACCGTGACCGATCCCGGCGGCCGCGCGCGCACCGGCCGCGGTGTCCCGCACCGCGAGCGTGACCTCGGCACCCGCGCCGGCCAGCGCCCGCGCGGTCTCCAGGCCGATGCCGGAGGCGCCGCCGGTGACGATCGCGCGCTGCCCGCTCAGGTCGACGTCCCGCAGGATCTCCGCAGCGGTGGTCTCCCGGTTGACCATGTGCCTCCCTTCGTGGATCTTAACCGGAGGTTCCTCCGGTAACGTTATCCGCCGGGGCCTCGACTCATCCACCACAGGCGGGAACAACCAGGCGCGATATCCTGTCCAATCCCGTTCGACGACCAGAGAGGGCGCTCAACCCATGCGTGCGGACGCGCAGCGCAACCGCGAACGGCTGCTCGACGCCGCTGTCAACGCCTTCACCCGGGAGGGCCCGGACGTCACGCTCGAGTCCGTGGCCAAGTCCGCCGGTGTCGGCATCGGCACGCTCTACCGCCACTTCCCCACGCGCGAGGCGCTGGTCGAGGCCGCCTACCGCAACGAGCTGTCCCGGCTCTGCGACGCCGCCCCCGACCTGGCCGCCACGCTGCCGCCGGACCGGGCGCTGCGCGCCTGGATGGACCGGTTCCTCGACTACATGACCACCAAGCACGGCATGGCCGACGCGCTGCGCGCCGTCATCGCGTCCGGCGGCAACCCGTACGCGCACAGTCGCGACCGCATGCTCGCCGCGCTCGACGGCCTGCTCACCGCGGGCACCGACGCCGGCCTCATCCGCCGCGACGTCACCACGGACGACGTGCTGGTCGCGCTCTCCGGCATCACGCTCGCCGCCGGCAAACCCGACCAGCGCACCCAGGCCGGCCGCCTGCTCGACCTGCTCCTCGACGGCCTGCGGCAGAAAACCCGCTAGAAGCGGATATTCCCGCTTCCGGCGTGGCCGATCTCCGCACGCTCCCGCGGGCCCCGGTCGTCGCTTGCGCTCCTCCCTGCCGGTTCCGGCGCGGTCGAGAACCCGGCCCGGCGAACCTCGTCGCCCACGGTGATCGGGCCGGGTTACAGGACCTCGGCGTAGCTGCCGAAGCAGGCGCCGCGGCCGAGACCGGGCAGGTCGCGCCGGTAGTGGCGGGCCAGCGTGGCGAGCAGTGCACGGTCGGCGTCGTGGCCCGGCTGCGCGGTTCGGGCGGAACCGGGCGGCCGGGACCGGTGCGCCACGCCGGTCCGCGAGCGTGCGCAGCGCGCCCGTGGTGACCAGGGCGAGCACGCCGAAGTCGGCGAACCGGCCGCTGCCGATCTCGGTGACGGCCTCGTCGCCGAGCGCGCCCGCCATCCAGGTGGGCACACAGGCTTCGGACCCACGACGGATACGGACACCAGGCGCGGTGGACGATGACCTCGTCCCGAAATTCCGGGCGGCTAGCGCACCTGGCCGTTACACAGGCCGGTCCGGCACCGGTGATGTGCCGGCCCGCCCGCACGCGGCCGGCCCTTCCGCCGGTACGTCATGGCGAAGTCTGTCGCAGATTCGCCGGATCTCACGGCGGCGGCCCGCTACTTTCGGGCGTATGGCCAGCTCACGGCGGTGGTGGGCCGGGCTACGCGCGCGGGCAGTGCTCGGTGGGGAGGGTCCGCGGGCCGCCGCCCGTCAGGGTGCCGTGCTGCTGGCGATCTCCGGCCTGGTCGCGCTGCTGGCGCTGGCCGCCGGGTCGCCGCGGGCCGGCGCACTGCTGATCATCGCCGCGACCGACCTGCTGTCCGCCGCGCTGGTCTGGTTGCTGCCCTGGTCGCGCTGGCCGCCGCTGGCCCCGATCGCGGTGACCCCGTTCGCGCTCGGCGTGCTCGGCTTCTCCACCTGGGTGTTCGGCGGGATGGCGGCCGGGACCGGGCCGTTCTTCGTGCTGTTCTTCGCCTGGCTCGGGCTGCACTTCCCGAAGTGGGTGACCTGGGCGCTCAGCCCGGTCGCCGCGGCCTGCTACGTGGTGCCGCTGCTGCTCACCGGCCAGTCCCCCGACGTGGTGGGCAGCGTCGCCGGCTTGATGCCGGTCGCGGTCGGCGTCGCCCTCGTGATCAACGAGCGGGTCGAGGCACAGCGGCGGGCGCTGGTCGAGCTGGCCGGCGTGGAACGCTGGCGGCGCGCGCTCACCTCCGCGGTCGCGCACGACGTGCGGTCACCGCTCAGCACGATCCAGCTCGTGCTGGAGATGATCCGGGACGGTGACCTGCCGCCGGACAAGCGCAGCCAGTTCCTGGAGTCGGCGCTGCGCCAGTCCGCCCGGCTCAGCCGCCTCGCCTCCGGCCTGCTCGACCTGGACCGGGTCGAGTCCCGCGGCACGCTCCGCCTGGAACTCACCGCGATCGGCCTGCGCCGGGCCTGCCAGGAGGCGATCGGCTTCCTGAACCTGCCCGGCGTCGCGGTCGACGTCCCGCCGGCCCTGACCGTGCGCGCCGACCCACAACGCCTGGAACAGATCCTGGTCAACCTGATCGGCAACGCCGCGAAGTACGGCTCCACCCCGATCGAGATCACCGCCGGCCCCGTCCCGGACGGCAGGGTCCGCCTCACGGTCCGCGATCACGGCCCCGGCGTCCCCGCGGCCGGCCGCGGCCGGCTGTTCGCCCGTTTCGGCACGTCCGGCGACGTCCCCGGCGCGGTCGGCCTCGGTCTGTGGCTGGTCCGCGAGCTGGCCCGCGCCCACGGCGGCGACATCCGCTACGAGGACGCCTCTCCCGGCGCCCGCTTCATCGTCACCCTGCCGTCCGCGTGAGCGGGGTCAGTGTGCGATCGGGTGGGCCGACTGGAACGCGAGGCGGGCGTCGGCGTCGTCGGCGAGATCCTGGAGGAGGTCGTCGAGTCGCAGGAAGGCGGACCAGCGATCGGCACCGGCCAGGCGGTCGATGAGCAGGTCCTCCAGGTCGGGGACCCGCTTGGCCTTCCAGATCTTGTCGGCCAGCGCGATCAGCAGGTCCTCGGTGCGGATGTCCGGACGGGTCCACGAGGCGTGGTCGCGTGCGGTCCGGGCCCGCGGCTCCGGTTCGCCGCGTTCCAGCAGCAGCGCGTAGCCCGCGGGCTCGTGCGCGTGACCCGGGCCGGACAGCTCCTGCGGGTGCCGCACCTTGCCGATGTCGTGCACCGCCGCGCCGAACAGCACGAGTTCCCGGTCGAACGCGAGCTGACCGGCCAGGCCGTCGGTCAGCCGGTGGGCGACGTCGTGCACGGCGCGCAGGTGCGCGGCGAGCCGGGGTGGCGCGTGCAGTACCTCCAGGTGGGCGACCGCGGCCGCGGGCAGCGGTGCCAGGTCGCCGTCGGTGAGGGCGGCGGTGAGGCGTCGGGACATGACGGCCGAGGATAATCGTTACGCTGGCCGGGTGACCACGTTCGCGCTGCTGCTCCGCGGCATCAACGTCGGCCGGAACCGCCGGGTCGGGATGGCCGATCTGCGGGCGCTGCTGACCGAGCGGGGCTGCCGGGACGTCGCCACGCTGCTGCAGTCCGGCAACGTCGTGCTCTCCTCGGACCAGCCGCGCACGGAGGTACAGGCCACGGCGGAGGCCGCGATCGAGGAGCGGTTCGGGTTCACGGTCGACGTGTTCGTGCGCGACCGGGCCGAGCTGGCCGCGGTGCACGCGCTCGACCCACTCGGCGACGTGGCGCACGACGGCTCGCGATATGTGGTGTCGTTCCTGCACGAGCCGTTCACGCCCGCGCTGGACGGCGTCGATCAGGGTGACGACCGCTTCGCGGTGCACGGGCGGGAACTGTACGTCTGGTGCCCGCACGGCCTCAGTGACAGCCCGGTGATGACCGCTCTCTCGAAGATCAAGAACGGCCCGGCCGCCACGGTACGGAACTGGAACACCGTGACGAAGCTACTGTCCATGATGGACTGAGCCGAGGAAGTCCGTCATCCGCGCCGCGACCGGCCCCGGCGCGTAGGTCGGCACGTCGTGCGACGCGCCCTTGATGATCTCCACCCGGGCGGCCGGCATCGCCGCCGCCAGGCGGGCCTGGACCGCGGCGGCCGGGAAGAGCGAGCTGTGCTCGCCGAGCAGGAACAGCGCGGGCGCGCTTATCGACGCCAGCTCGTCGTCCGTGAACACGGCCGGCGCCGGTATCCGCCGCCGGAACGCCATCAGCGACGGCAGCATCGCGGCCAGGTGGTCGTCGCGGAGCGTGGCGTTGCGGACCGGGCCGGCGAGCCGGTGCCGCAGCCCGCGCGGTGCGAGGCCGGCCAGCCCGCCCGCGATCAGCCACACCATGAAGCCCGCGGACACCCGCCCGAACCCGGCCGGGTCGAGCAGCGCCAGGCCGGCCACCCGGGACGGCGCCGCGATCGCATACCGCATCGCGGCCCACCCGCCGTACGACATGCCGGCCAGGTGCATGCGCGGCACGTCCAGCCCGTCGAGCGTGGCGGTGAGGCACTCGACCGCCTCGGCCGAGGTGGTGATCGGCCGGGTCTGCTCCGCGAGACCGGGCTCGCCGATCAGGTCGAGCGCGATGACCGGGCGCTCCCGGCCGAGCGGCTCGACGAACCGGTGCCAGGCCACCGCGTTGCCACCGGCGCCGGACAGGAGCACGACCGGCGTGCCGGCGGAGGCACCGCCGCGGTGCGCGACGGCCGTGCCGAACGGCGTGGAGATCGACGTCGACGAGGAGAACGGCTTTAGGGCGGGCCGGTAGAGCGCGAGGAAACGCGCGCGGGCGGCGGGGGTGGTGAACGACGATTTCATGGTACGACCGTATCATCAAAATATGCCGAAGCGGGTTGACCATGACGAGCGGAAGCGGCACATCGCCGGCGCGCTGCTGCGCATCGCGGAGGAGCGCGGCCTGCAGCACGCCAGCATGCGGGAGGTGGCCACGGCCGCGGGTGTCTCGGTCCGCCTGGTGCAGTACTACTTCCACACCAAGGACGAGCTGCTGCTGGCGTCGCTCGGCTATCTCGCCGAGCAGCTCGCCGACCGGATGAAGGCGCGCTTGGCGGCCACGATGGAGCCGCGCGAGTTCGTCACCGAGCTGTTGCTGGCCGTGCTGCCCACCGATCCGGAAAGCGTGCGCATCACGCGTACGTTCGCCGCCTTCTACAGCCTGGGTCTCGCCGAGCCGCACCTGAGCGAACAGGGCATGAACTACCCGAACGGCCTGGAACGCCTGGTCGCGTCACAGCTGCGCACGGCCGGGATCGCGGAGCCCGAGCTGGCCGCCGCCGGCCTGCTGGCGCTCACCAACGGCCTCGGCTCCAGCGTGCTCAGCGGCCAGCGCGACGCCGGCTCCGCGACGGCGGTCCTCCGCCACCACCTCGACCTGGTGTTCTAGGGCAGCTTCCGGGCGGCCCGGGCGTCCTCGGCCGCGGCCAGCACATCGGACAGCGTCGCGCCGGTCGACGCGGTGACCACCGCGGCCACGCCGCCTTCGACGAGGGGCGCGTCCGCCAGCCGCAGGTCGGTGCGGTCCAGGTCGTCCAGGACGGTCAGCGCGGTCAGCACGGAGCTGCCGATGTCGGCCAGCAGCAGCACGCCGTCGCCGTGGTCCGCGCGCGCGATCGCGCCGAGGATCAGCTCCTCGCTGGTGCCGAGACCGCCGTCCGCGGTGCCACCGGCCGTCTCGACCGGCACCACGCCCTTGCTCAGCTCGGTGAGGAGATCCCGGAGGCCGTCCACGAGCCGGCTGCTGTGCGAAACAAGCACTATCCCCACCATGCCGGGATCGTAACGCCTGGCGTTATCCGGGGCATCGGGAGAAGCTGATCGGTGGAAGGGAGCGCACCGATGAAGAAGTTCATCAACGACCCGGGTGACGTGGTGGCGCAGGCGCTGGCCGGTCTGGCCGCCGCACACCCCGAGCTGCGTGTAGACCCTGATAATCAACTGGTGATCCGCGGGGACGCGCCGGTCCGCGGCAAGACGGGCATCGTCTCCGGCGGCGGTTCCGGGCACGAGCCGCTGCACGGCGGTTTCGTCGGCCCCGGCATGCTGGACGCGGCCTGCGCCGGTGAGGTGTTCACCTCCCCGGTGCCGGACGCGATCCTGGCCGCCACGCGCGCGGCCGACGGCGGCGCGGGCGTGCTGCACATCGTCAAGAACTACACCGGCGACGTGCTCAACTTCGAGATGGCGGCGGAGCTGGCCGGCGACGAGGGCATCGCGGTGGAGACCGTGCTCGTCGACGACGACGTGGCCGTGCAGGACTCCACCTGGACCGCGGGCCGGCGCGGCACCGGCGCCACGCTGATCGTGGAGAAGGTGGCCGGTGCACTGGCCACGGAGGGCGCGTCGCTGAAGGACGTGGCCGCGATCGGGCGGCTGGTGAACGAGCGGTCCGGCTCGTTCGCGGTAGCGCTGACCGCGGCGACCACGCCCGCGGCCGGGCGGCCCGGTTTCGACCTGCCGGACGACGAGATGGAGGTCGGCGTCGGCATCCACGGCGAGCCCGGCCGGCGCCGCGCGAAGGTCACCCGGGCACACGACGTCGCGGCGTTGATGGTGGACGCGATCCTGACGGCGAAGCCGGGCGGCGGCGACGCGATCGTGCTGGTCAACGGGCTCGGCGGGACGCCGTTGATCGAGCTCTACGTGCTGTTCGGCGAGGTCTCACGACTGCTCGGCGAACGGGACGTCACGATCGCCCGGAGCCTGGTCGGCAACTACGTGACCAGTCTGGACATGGCCGGCGCGGCGCTGACGGTCTGCCACGCGGACGAGGAGATCCTGCGGTTGTGGGACGCTCCGGTCCGTACCCCCGGATTGCGCTGGGGGGTGTGATCGTGAACGTCGAACAGGCGCGCGAGTGGATCGCCGCGATCGCCGCCACCGTGGAGGCGGAGGCGGAGACGCTGACTCGGCTGGACTCCGCGATCGGCGACGGTGATCACGGTGCGAACCTGAAGCGCGGCTTCGCGGCCGTCCGGGCGGCGCTGGACGGGTTCGAGGCGCACACCGTCGGTGACGTACTGACCAAGACCGGCGCGACGCTGATCTCGAAGGTCGGCGGCGCGTCCGGGCCGCTCTACGGTTCCGCGTTCCGGGCCATGGGCAAGACGCTGACCAGCCCGGACGTGACCACGGAACAGCTCGGCGACGCGCTCGACGCCGGACTCGCCGCGATCCGGAAGCTGGGCGGTGCGCAGCCGGGCGACAAGACCATGGTGGACGCGTGGTTACCGGCGGTCGCGGCGTTCCGGCGGAAGGGCCCGCAGGCGGCCGCGACCGCGGCGGAGGAGGCCGCACGCGCCACCACCGACCTGCAGGCCCGCAAGGGACGCGCGTCCTACCTCGGTGAACGCAGCATCGGCCACCAGGACCCGGGCGCGACGTCGACCGCGTTGATCTTCCGGGCGCTGGCCTGACGTCGCGCCGGGCCGATTTTGCCGAAACGGCAAGGTTTCTTGCCGTTGCAACGGAGCCGGGACACCCTCGTTCCAGCGGAGAACGAGGAGGCAGGACCGTGAGAGAGCAGTACGACGTGGTGGTCATCGGCGGCGGGGCCGCCGGTCTGAGCGGTGCGCTCGCGCTCACCCGGGCGCGCCGCTCGGTGCTGGTGATCGACGCGGGCGAGCCGCGCAACGCACCGGCCGGGCACGTGCACAACTACCTGGGCCGGGAGAACACGCCACCGGCCGAGCTGCTGCGGATCGGCCGCGCGGAGGTCACCTCGTACGGCGGCGAGTTCCTGGACGCCACCGTCACCGACGTGACCGGCGACGCCGACCACGGTTTCGTCGTGACCACACCCGGTGCCCGGGTCCGAGCCCGGCGGGTGCTCGTCACCACCGGGCTCGTCGACGAGCTGCCGGACATCCCCGGGCTGGCCGAGCGGTTCGGGCGGGACGTGCTGCACTGCCCGTACTGCCACGGGTACGAGGTCCGCGACCGGGCGATCGGGATCATCGCGACCGGGCCGATGGCGGTGCACGGCGCGTTGCTCTGGGGCCAGTGGACCGGCGACGTCGCGCTCTTCCTGCACGACGGGTTCACGGTCACGGACGAGCAGCGCGAGCAGCTGGACGCGCGCCGGGTGCGGATCGTCGAGGGCCGGGTCACCGCCGTGGAGGTGACCGGTGACCGGCTGACCGGCGTCCGCCTGGAGTCCGGCGAGATCGTCCCCCGCGACGTGCTCGTGGTGCAGACCGGCGTGCGGCCGCGCGACGGGCTGCTGACCGGGCTCGGCATCGTGGCCGAGGAGAAGCGGATGGGCCCGGTGCCGATCGGCGCATTCGTCCCGGTCGCCCCGAACGGCGCGACCAGCAGGCCGGGCGTGTTCGCGGCCGGCAACGTGGTCGACCCGATGGCGCAGGTGATCGTGGCGGCCGGCAGTGGCCTGGTGGCCGGCGCCGCGCTCAACATGGACCTGATCGAGCAGGACACGCGGCGCGCGGTCGCGTTCCGGCGGCTCGGCGTGAGCGGCGACGACCCGGCCGAGCTCCACTCCCGCGACTACTGGGAGCGCAGGTACAGCGCGCACGGCCACCGGTTCAGCGGCAACCCGAACCCGCACCTGGTCAGCGACGTCGCCGGGCTCACCCCGGGCCGCGCGCTGGACGCCGGCTGCGGCGAGGGCGGCGACGCGATCTGGCTGGCGAAGCAGGGCTGGCGGACCACCGGCGTGGACATCTCCGCGACCGCGCTCACCCGCGCCGCCGAGCACGCGGCCGAGGCCGGCGTGACCGTCGCCTGGGAACAGGGCGACCTGGCCGGGTGGATCCCGGAGCCGGGCGCGTACGACCTGGTCAGCACGCACTTCGTGCACATGTACGGCGCTGCGGCCGAGGACCTGTACCGGCGGCTCGGGTCCGGCGTGGCGCCGGGCGGCACGCTGCTCGTGGTCAACCACAGCTACACCGACGTCGCGCAGGCGCCGCTGAACCGCCCGGACCTGCCCGAGATGTTCATGACCGCGGCACAGATCGCCGCCACCCTCAAGCCGGACGAATGGGACGTCCAGGTGGCCGAGGAGCGTTCCCGGGCCGCGCGGGGCACCACCGTGCACGACGTGGTGGTCCGGGCGAAGCGCCGCTGAACCCGGGCCCGGCGGGTTCGCACAGCTCTGTTTCGGCCGTGTGAACCCGCTGCTGGAGGCGCGTGTTCGCCCCCTGCGTGCGGCGGCCAACGGGCACAATCGACCCGACACCCAACGCTGAAGGCGAGGTCGGTTCGTGATCGCACGAGTCTGGCGCGGCTGGGTCCGCGCCCAGGACGCCGACGGCTACGACCGGCACTACCGGGCCGAGGTGCTGTCCACGCTGCGCGCCGTCAACGGTTTCGGCGGCGCCCGGCTGATGCGCCGCACGGTCGGCGACGAGGTCGAGTTCCTCGCCATCACGTACTTCGCCGACATGGACGCGGTGCACCGGTTCGCCGGTGACGACCCGGAGGCACCGGTGATCGCGGACGCGGTGCGCGCGCTGTTCGTCCGCTACGACACGCTCGTCCGCCACTACGAGGTCGACTTCGAGACCTAGGTCCCTCAGCCCGCGTCCCCGCGCGGCGCGTACATGATGACGGCCACGCCGGCCAGGCAGAGGGCCGCGCCGGCCAGGTCCCAGCGGTCCGGGCGGAACCGGTCGACGACCACGGCCCAGGCGAGCGAGCCGGCCACGAAGACACCGCCGTAGGCGGCCAGGATGCGGCCGAAGTTCGGGTCGGGCTGGAACGTGGCCACGAAGCCGTAGAGGCCGAGCGCGATCACGCCGGCCGCGATCCACCACAGGCCGCGGTTCTCCCGCCAGCCCTGCCAGATCAGCCAGGCGCCGCCGATCTCGGCCAGCGCCGCGAGGCCGAACAGCACCAGTGATCGCACGATGTCCACGCCCCGGACCGTACCCGGCGGCTGCCCGTGCCGGGCCCGCGGCTTCTACGATGGTCCGTTGACCGACCGCATTCCGGCCGCCGGAACGCAGTCGTGACCGTGCTGGTCACCGGCGGGTCCGGTTCCCTCGGCGCGCACTGCGTGGCCCGTCTGCTGCGGCGCGGGCACCCGGTGCGGACCACGGTCCGGTCGCCGGCTCGCGCCGACGCGGTCCGCGCCGCGCTCGGCGACCCGGCCGGACTGTCGATCGTGGTCGCGGACCTCATGTCGGACCACGGGTGGGACGCCGCGGTCGACGGGTGCGCTGCCGTGCTGCACGTGGCGTCGCCGTTCCCGGCGGGCGAGCCGCGCCGCGCGGCCGACGTGATCGGGCCGGCCCGGGACGGCACGCTGAGGGTGCTGCGGGCAGCCCGGGACGCGGGCGTCGGCCGTACCGTGGTGACGTCGTCGTTCGCGGCCGTCGGCTACGGCCGGCGGAACCCGGGCACGTGTTCACCGGCCTGACGTACCCGGACGCCTGGGGCAACTCCCCGATCCGCGACTTCGGCGCGTGGCGCCGGCACGCCCGTGCGGACGAGCAGAGGACCACCCCGCGGGTACGTGCGGCGCCTGGTCGCGTTCGACATCACCCGGTACAGCCGGGTGCGCGCCGCACTGCTCACGCCGGACCGCCCCGGCCCGCACCCGGCCGTGCTGCTGCTGCACGACCACGGCTCCCGCTTCCACATCGGCAAGGAGAAGCTCGTCGAACCGTGGTACGACGAGGCACGCCTCGCCTCCGCCCGGGAGTGGACGACCCGCCTGATGAGCGGCCGGTTCGTCGCCGACGAACTGACCGCCCGAGGCTACGCCGTGCTGGCCGTGGACACGCTCGGCTGGGGTGACCGGGCCGGGCTCACCTACGAGGCGCAGCAGGCGCTGGCCGGCAACCTCTACGGGCTCGGCTCCTCCCCGGCCGGCCCGGCCGCCCGCGAGGACGCCCGCGCGGCTGCGTTCCTGGCCTCGCTCCCCCAGGTCGACCGCGGCCGGATCGCCGCGCTCGGCTTCTCGATGGGCGCGTTCCGCGCGTGGCAGGTCGCCGCGCTCTCCGGCCACGTCTTCGACGCGGACATGCAGGAGGAGAGCTTCGCCTGGCTCGACGCGGCGCTGCGGCGCCCCCGCTGAGCGGCGCCCGCCCGCCGGGCGCGCTCACTCGCAGCCGACGCCGTCGCCGTCGCGGTCCAGGTGCGTGCCGTAGCCTGGCTGCCCCGCGTGGACTGGTGCCGCACCGGCGGCCCGCGCGGCGGAGCAGTTCGTGTAGTAGACGGCGCCGCCCCCGGGTCACCGGACCCACCGGAATCCCCACCGGACGAGGAACCGCCGCCCGACGAGGAACCGCTGCCGGAGGACGAGCCGCCACCGGCCGGGGGCGGCTCGCACACCGCGCCGTCGTCATCCGCGTCGAAGTACCAGATGTACTCCGGGTCGGTGCCCTCGCGGTACGGCCCGAGCCCGGCGGCGAGAACCTCCTCGCACGCAGCGGTGTCAGTTTTCGCAACGCATTCGCCTGATTACCCACGGGGAAGATCCTCCGGCGGCACGCCGGGGCGCGGCACCGGCCGACCGGATCGCGCACCGCACGCAGCTGACCCGGTATCCGCGCCTCAGCCCTCGTACCCTCGATCGATTGTGGACTTGGGGGGCCGAACGGCCGGGGTGTTCCGTATTGTGTGTGCACCCGATCCAGGAGGCGCCGTGTTCGAGACCGTGATGGGCATCCCGGCCCACCCGCTGATGGTGCACGCCGCGGTGGTGTTCGTGCCGCTGCTGGCCGTGCTGGCGATCGTGTACGCGTTCGTGCCGGTCACCCGTGCGCACACCCGCTGGGTGCTCGGCCTGCTGGCGATCGGCGCGCCGCTGTCCGCGCTGCTGGCGAAGCTGAGCGGGGACGCGTTCTACGCCCGGCTGGACGCGCAGGGCCGGATCAGCGAGGGTTACTACCCGCGACTCAACGAGCACAGCGACCTGGGCACCACCACGCTGCTCGTCTCGGTCGCGCTCGGCGTGATCACACTGGCGCTGGTCTGGTTCGTCCGGCCGCGGGACGGTTTCGCCGCGTCCAACCGGGTGCTCGGCATCCTGCTCGGCGTGCTCGCGCTGGCCGCGTCCGGCGCCACGCTGTACTACGTGATCCGCACCGGCGACACCGGCGCGAAGGCGGTGTGGGAGGGCCAGTGAAAACGGGGTATGCGGTAGCGACAGATCAGCCTTCGAAGGGATCATCCGCATGTCCGCAGTACCCGTGATCACGCTCAACAACGGCGTCGAGATCCCGCAGCTGGGTTTCGGTGTCTTCCAGGTGCCGCCGGAGGAGACGGTCAAGGCCACGCTCACCGCGCTGGAGACCGGCTACCGGCACATCGACACGGCCGAGGGGTACGGCAACGAGCGCGAGGTCGGCGAGGCGATCCGCGCGTCCGGTCTGGACCGCGCGGACGTGTTCGTGACCAGCAAGCTGCACAACCGGGCGCACGCGCGGGACGACGCACTGCGCGCGTTCGACGCGACCATGGACGCGCTCGGCTTCGACGTGCTCGACCTGTTCCTGATCCACTGGCCGCGCCCGGCCGAGAGTGACTACGTGGCGACGTGGCGAGTGATGGAGGAGATCCACCGGACCGGCCGGGTCCGCGCGATCGGCGTCTCCAACTTCCAGGTGCCGCACCTGGAGCGGATCCTCGCGGAGACGGAGACCGTGCCGGCGGTCAACCAGATCGAGGTGCACCCGTACCTGACGAACGAGGCGGTCCGCGCGTTCGGCCGGGCCCACGGCATCGTCACCGAGGCGTGGTCGCCGATCGCGAAGGGCGAGTGCCTGAACGACCCGGTGCTGGTCCGGATCGCGCAGGCGCACGGGAGGTCCACGGCGCAGGTGACGTTGCGCTGGCACGTCCAGCGTGGCGACGTGATCTTCCCGAAGTCCGTGACGCCGTCCCGGGTCGCGGAGAACTTCGACATCTTCGGCTTCTCGCTGACCGACGCGGAGATCGCGGAGATCGTCACGCTGGACCGCGGTTACCGCACCGGCCCGGACCCGGACACGTTCGCCTGACGGCCCGGCGGAGAAGTACCGGCGGCAAGCCGGCGGCGACTACCCGCCCGCCGGGACCGGTGGCACCCGGGCGAGGATCCCGGTGACGTCCGCGGCCGCCGGCAGCGTGCCGAACGCCAGCCCGCGGTCGCGGTCGAGCCGGGACGCACAGAACGCGTCCGCGACCGCGGGCGGCGCGTGCCGGACCAGCAGCGCGGCCTGCAGCACCAGCGCCATCCGCTCGACCAGCCGGCGCGCGCCGAACTCCGTCGCGGCCGCCAGCTCGGCCCGCACCGCGGTCCACGCCGCGTCCAGCCGCCGGTCCGCGCCGGCGGCGAGCGAGACCTCCGCGGCGTACGCGTCCAGCGCGGACGGGGACCGGGACAGCGCGCGCAGCACGTCCAGCGCGTTCACGTTCCCGCTGCCTTCCCAGATGCCGTTCAGCGGCGCGTCCCGGTAGAGCCGCGGCAGGCCGGACTCCTCGACGTACCCGTTGCCGCCGAGGCATTCCAGCGCCTCCGCGACCGCGACCGGGTGCCGCTTGCAGATCCAGAACTTCGCCAGCGCGGTCGCGACCCGCGCGAAGTCCCGTTCGCCGCGATCCACCGCGCCCGCGACCCGGAACGCCAGCGCGGTCGCGGCCTCCGACTCCAGCGCCAGGTCGGCCAGCACGTTGCGCATCAGCGGCGCGTCGAGCAGCGGCCGGCCGAACGCGTGCCGCCACCGCGCGTGGTGCACCGCCTGGACCAGCGCGGCCCGGATCCCGGCCGCCGAGCCGACCGCGCAGTCCAGCCGGGTCAGCGACACCATCTCCAGGATGGTCCGCACGCCGCGGCCGGGTTCGCCGACCGGCCACGCGACCGTGTCGTCGAACTCCGGCTCCGCGCTCGCGTTGCTCCGGTTGCCGAGCTTGTCCTTCAGGCGCTGGATCCGGAACGTGTTGCGGGTGCCGTCCGGCAGCACCCGCGGCAGCGTGTGGCCGGACTCGACCGTGCTCCACACGGACATCGCGGCCGCGCGGGCCACGTGCGCGCCGGGCCGGGGCGACGCCCACGGCGCACCGGCCAGGCCCGCGGCCACGCCGGTCTCCATCAGCCGGTGCCAGGACGGGTGGAAGCCGACCTCGTCGATCCGGTGCCCGTAGCGGTCGTGGGTGCGCAGCACCGGCGGGAACTCGTTCGCCTCCACGCCCCAGCGCTGCGCCTCGGCCGCGCCGGCACGCCGGCCGAGCGCGCGCAGGTCCGGCAGTGACCAGCCGGCGCCCTCCCGGTCGAGCGCTTCCTCGAGCACCGGGTCGGCGCTCACGTCGTACCCGTGCAGGGGTGGGGGCTGGTTCGTGACCTCGTGTGTCGGCGTCATGCACCCGACGTTATGCCGTGTGCCGCCGGGCACGCACGGCCGCGGCATCCGGCATGATCGCCGGGTGCATCAGATCGCCGTACTCGTGCAGGAGGGCGCCAAGCCGCTGGACGTCGGCATCCCGGCGCAGGTCTTCTCGAATCGGCCGAGCATGCCGTACGAGGTGCGCGTCTGCGGTCCCGCGCCGGGCCTGGTCACCGGCGGTGACGGGTTGTCGTACCACGTGGCCGAGGGCCTGGACGCGTTCGACCGTGCCGACACGATCTTCATCCCGGGCTACCGGGAGCCCGCCACCACGGAACCGTCGCCCGAGGTGGTCGAGGCACTACGGCACGCCCACGCCCGCGGCACCCGGCTGGCCGCGATCTCCACCGGCGCGTTCGCGCTGGCCGCGACGGGTCTGCTGGACGGCCGCCGGGCCACCACGCACTGGCATTACACGCGCGCGCTCGCGGAACGGCACCCGTCGATCCGGGTCGACGAGAACGTGCTGTTCGTGGACGAGGGCGCGGTGCTCACCTCGGCCGGTGCGGCGTCCGGCATCGACCTGTGCCTGCACCTGGTCCGCCGGGACCACGGCGTCGGCCTGTCCAACCACGTGGCCCGGCGGCTGGTCGCGGCGCCGTACCGCAGCGGAGGTCAGGCACAGTACGTGCCGCGCAGCGTGCCGGAACCGCTCGGCGACCTGTTCGCCGGCACGCGGGAGTGGGCGCTGGCGCACCTCGACGAGCGGCTCACGCTCGAGGTGCTGGCCCGCAACGCGCGCGTCTCCGCGCGCACGTTCTCCCGCCGGTTCGTCGAGGACACCGGGTACACGCCGATGCAGTGGGTGCTGCGGGCCCGCGTCGACCTCGCCCGTGAGCTGCTGGAACGCAGTGATCTGAGCGTCGAGGCGATCGCCCGGCGGGTCGGTCTCGGCACCGGCGCGAACCTGCGCCTGCACTTCCACCGCATCCTCGGCACGTCGCCGTCCGAGTACCGCCACACGTTCTCGGACCTTTAGCGACCCGGTGGCGGCATTGGCGGGATCCTTGCGGGCCATGGCGTTCCGGTCGCTGCCGTGGCCGGGCGCGAACCCGCAGCATGGAGGCATGACACGCATCGCCGTCAACGGATTCGGCCGTATCGGACGCAGCTTCCTCCGCGCACTCCTCGACCGGGACAGCAAGCTCGAGGTGGTCGCGATCAATGATCTCACCGCCCCGTCCGCCCTCGCCCACCTGCTCAAGTACGACAGCACGCTCGGTCGTCTCGGCCGCCCGGTCGAGGTGGACGGCAACACGCTGATCGTCGACGGCCACCGGATCACCGTGCTGTCCGAGCGCGACCCGGCGAACCTCCCGTGGCGCGACCTCGGCGTGGACATCGTGCTGGAGTCGACCGGCCGGTTCACGTCCGCGGACGCGGCCCGCGCGCACCTCTCCGCAGGTGCCTCGAAGGTGCTGGTCAGCGCGCCCGCCTCCGGCGCCGACGTGACGCTCGCCTACGGCGTCAACACCGGGGCGTACGACCCGGCGCGGCACACGATCGTCTCGAACGCGTCCTGCACCACGAACGCGCTCGCCCCGCTGGCCGCGGTCCTGGACGACCTGGCCGGCATCGAGCACGGCTTCATGACCACGGTGCACGCGTACACGCAGGAGCAGAACCTGCAGGACGGCCCGCACCGCGACCTGCGCCGCGCCCGCGCCGCCGGCGTCAACATCGTGCCCACCACGACCGGCGCCGCGAAGGCCATCGGCCTGGTCCTCCCGCAGCTGGACGGCAAGCTCTCCGGCGACTCCATCCGCGTCCCGGTCCCGGTCGGCTCGATCGTCGAGCTGAACACCACGGTCGCCCGCGACGTGACCCGCGACGAGGTGCTGGCCGCCTACCGCCGGGCCGCCACCGAGGGCGCGCTGAAGGGCATCCTGGAGTACGCCGACGAGCCGCTGGTCTCCGGCGACATCACCGGCAACCCGGCGTCCGCCATCTTCGACGCCGCCCTCACCCGCGTCGACGGCCGCCACATCAAGGTCGTCGCGTGGTACGACAACGAGTGGGGCTTCTCCAACCGCGTGATCGACACCCTTGAGCTCCTGGCCGGCTGACCCCCTCGTCAGAGGAGCAGCGCGAGGCGGTGGCCGGAGTCGCTGAGGTGGTGGGCCTCGGGGCCGGCGGCGAGCGGGAACGTACGGTCCACCGGGAGGCGGAACTCGCCGCGTTCGAACAGGCCGGCGGCCTCGGCCAGGCCGTGCCAGGCGCGGCGCGGCGCGTCGGTGGTGAGGCTGAGCGCGCCGGTGTCGCCGGACGGGCCGGACGTGACCACCCGGTCGGCGGCACCGGCCAGCGCGATCAGGTCCGGCGTCAGCGTCCCGGCGGCGTCGAACACGCAGTCGATGCCGTCCGGGACCAGCGCGCGGGCCACCTCCGGCGCGGCGACCGGCGTGATGCCGAACCCGCGCAGCAGGTCGTGTGCGTCCGGCGCGGCGACGCCGGCCACCAGCAGGCCGCGGGCGCGGGCGAGCTGCGCCGCGGCCAGGCCGACCGCACCGGCCGCGCCGGTGATCAGGAGGACGTCGCCGGGCGCGGGGCGCAGCGTCTCCAGCGCGCGCAGCGCGGCCTCCACCGCGCTGGGCAGACCCGCCGCGTCGGCCCAGCTCATCGCGGGGGGTTTGCGCGCGAAGTGGGTCAGCACCGCGTGTTCCGCGCAGGCGCCGCCGGGCGCGATGCCGAACACCTCGTCGCCGATCCGGTAGCCGCGCACGTCCTCGCCGACCTGGTCGACGACGCCGGCCGCGTCCAGGCCGGGGATGCGCGGCAGCGGTACCGGCGGCGTGGCACCGGCGCGGATCAGCGAATCCGTGCGGCTGACGCCGGCGGCGCGGACCGCGATGCGGACCCGCCCGGGGCCGGCGTGCGGTGCGGGCGTCTCGACGACGCTCATCACCTCGGGCGGTCCGAACTCGGCGAAGCGCAGAGCTTTCATGACGGCACCTCGATCAACCGGCGGAGGGGCGCCGGCCGCCCAGCGGCCCGTTACAGACCGGCCGCAGCGCTGTTTCGCCACGGTAACACCGCAGCTCTACCGTTCCGCGTCGGCCCAGGCCGCGAGTTCGGCGCGGGCGGCGGGTTCGGCGCGGGCGCTCGGCGCTGCCGGAGACGTGGAAGCCGCGAAGCACCGGTTCGCGGCCGAACCCCTCGCGGAACATCCCGGGAGCGGCGCGGCGGACGACGAGGCCGGCACCGCGGCGAGCGCGGCACCGGCCGGACCACGGCGAGAACCCTTCGCAAAAACAGCGATGCTGATCGATGTCAGGACACCGTGCAGGTGCCGCCGTTGACGGTGAACTCCGTCGGCTCGACCCGCCAGTTCGAGCCCTTGATCTTGAAGCCGAGCGACACCTCACCGTCCTCGTCCACGACCTTGTTCCACTCCTTGTGCCGTCCGATGACCTCCCGGCCGTTGACCGTGACCTCCACGCCGTAGGCGCCGCCCGCGTACGACTGCCCCTCCGGCAGCACGAACGCCAGCGTCCAGCCGTTGATCTGATAGTCGCTGGTGTTGGTGATCACCAGGTAGACGTCGAAGACCTCGCCGCCCTGGGTCGGCCGGTAACTGATGTTGCAGGGCTCTCCCGCGGCTGCGGCCGACGCCGGCACCGCCGGGAGGATCGCGGCCAGACACGCCGCCACCAGTGTGGCGATTCCCCCTCGCACGTTCCGTACCCCCAGTTTCTGTCCTATTTCCACACTGCGATCTATCGTTTCAATGGCAGCGTCGACCCGCACACTGGACGCGTACTGGACGGGTACTGGAGAGGAGGCGCCGCGTGCGGATCCAGGTGCTCGGCACGGTCCGCGCCTGGCTCGGCGAGCAGCCGGTCGAGTTCACCTCGGCCGGGCAGCGCGCCGTCCTGGGCCTGCTCGCGCTCGCCGGTGGCCAGCCGGTGACCCGGCCCGAACTGATCGACTCGCTCTGGGGTGACGACCCGCCGGCCAGCGCCGTCAACGTGCTGCAGACGTACGTCAAGCACCTGCGCCGCCGGCTGGAACCGGACCGCCCGGCCCGCTCGCGCAGCCTGCTGCTCCCGCACGTCGGCGACGGCTACGCGCTGCGCGCCACCGCGGACACGCTGGATCTGCTCTGCTTCCGCCACCTGCACGCGCAGGCCGCCGCGGCCCGGCACGTCGGCGACGACCGGCGCGCGGCGGCGCTGCTGGAGCAGGCGCTGCGGCAGTGGCAGGGCGCGCCGCTGGCCGACGTGCCGCAGCTGGCCGGGCACCCGAAGGTGGTCGCGGTCGCGGCCGAGCGCGCCGCCGCGCTGGCCCGTTACGGCGAGCTGAAGATCGCGCTGGGCGAGGTCGCGGAGGCGCTGCCCGCGCTGGAGGAGGCGGTCGCGGCCCAGCCGCTGGACGAGGCCGGTCAGGCCCGGCTGATCCGCGCGTACGCCGCGGCCGGCCGGCGCGCGGACGCGTTCGAGGTCTACCACGCGGCCCGCCGCCGCCTCGCGGACGAGCTGGGCGTCGACCCAGGCCCGGAGCTGCGCGCCGCGCACGACGCGGTGCTGCGCGCCGAGGCGCCGGTCATCGCGGCCGAATCCCGGCCACGCCGGCACGTCCCCGCGCAACTGCCCGCGGACGTGCCGGACTTCGTCGGCCGGGACGGCGAACTCGCCCGGCTGGACGCACTGCTCGGCTCGCCGACCGTGGTCATCTCCGCGCTGTCCGGCACGGCCGGGGTCGGCAAGACCGCGCTCGCGGTGCGCTGGGCGCACCGGGTCCGCACCGGCTTCCCGGACGGCCAGCTCTACATCAACCTCCGGGGGTACGACGCGGAGCGCCCGGTCGCGGCCGGTGAGGCGCTCGCCCGGTTCCTCCGCTCGCTCGGCGTGCCCGGCCAGGAGGTGCCGCTGGACACGGACGAGCGGGCCGACCGCTACCGCAGCCTGCTGGACGGCCGCCGGATGCTGATCGTGCTGGACAACGCGTCCTCGGTCGCGCAGGTCCGCCCGCTGCTGCCCGGCACGGCCGGCTGCCTCACGGTGGTGACCAGCCGGGACGCGCTGCCCGGCCTGGTCGCCCGGCACGGCGCCCGCCGCCTCGACCTGGACCTGCTGCCGCACGCGGACGCGCTCGCGCTGCTGCGCCGGCTGATCGGGCCGCGCTGCGACCAGGACCCGGCCGCCACCGACGAGCTGGCCGAGCGCTGCGCCCGGCTGCCGCTGGCGCTGCGGGTGGCCGCGGAGCTGGCGCTGTCCCGCCCGTCCGTGCCGCTGCGGCAGCTGGTCGGCGAGCTGGCGGACGAACGGCGGCGGCTGTCCATGCTGGACGCGGGCGGCGACCCGGAGACCGGCGTCCGCGCGGTGTTCTCGTTCTCCTACCGGCAGCTGCCGGAACCGGCCGCGCGCGCGTTCCGGCTGCTCGGCCTGCACCCGGGCCCGGACGTCGAGCCGTACGCCGCGGCCGCGCTGTTCGACACCGGCGTGGCCCGCGCCCGGGACCTGCTGGAGTCGCTGGCCGCCGCACACCTGGTGCAGCACCACGGTTCCGGCCGGTACGCGCTGCACGACCTGCTCCGCGCGTACGCGTCCGAACTGGCGCTGCTCGACGGCGACGAGACCGGCACGGCCCGCATGCTGGACGCCTGGCTGCACACCGCGCAGACCGCGATGATCACGCTGCACCCGGCCGAACGCGACCGGTACCGGCTGTCCACCGCACCCCCGCTGCCGATGCCGCCGGTAGGCGACCCGATGGCCGCGCAGATGTGGCTGGACGACGAGCGCGGCAACCTGGCCGCGGCCGTGGCGTACGCGGCCGTGCACGACCATTCCGCGCACGCGGTCGCGCTCACCGTCACGCTGCTGCGCTACCTGGAGGGCGGCGGGCACGTGGCCGAGGCGATCGCGATGCACACCCACGCGCGGGACGCCGCGCGGCGCACCGGCGACACCGCGGCCGAGGCACAGCTGCTCAACAACATCGCGTTGATCTACAGCCAGCAGGGCCGGTTCGCGCAGGCCGCGGAGTACCTGGGGTACGCGATCGACGCGGCCCGGCGGTGCGGGGACGCGGCCGCGGAGACCCGCGCGCTCGGCAACCTCGGCCACGTCGACGCGTGGCTCGGCCGGTACGAGTCCGCGGCCGCCCACCTGCGCGAGGCGCTGGCGCTGTGCCGCCGCACCGGCGACCGCCCGGCCGAGGCGCGCGTGCTCGGCAACCTCGGCCAGATCTACCGGCGGCAGGGCCGGCACGCGGACGCGGAGACGCACCTGCGCCGCTCGGTCGAGCTGTGCCGGAGCATCTCCGACCACATCGGCGAGGCGTACGTGCTCGTCACCCTGGGCCACGTGGAGGCCGGCCGGGGCCGGCTGATCGACGCGGCCGACCACCACCGGGCCGCGCTCACGCTCTTCCGCCGCAGCACCGAACGCGGCGGTGAGGCGCTCGCGCTGGACGGCCTCGGCACCGCGGAGCTGGCGCTCGGCGACGCCGCCGGCTTCGACCACCTGCTGGAGGCGCTGACCATCTTCCGCCGGCTCGGCGAGCGCGCCGGTGAGGCACAGGCCGGCAACAGCATCGGCGAGGCACATGCCGCGGCCGGCCGGCCCGGCGCCGCGCGGGAGGCGCACACGGCCGCGCTCTCCGTGGCCCGCGAGATCGGCGACCGCTACGAACAGGCCCGTGCGCACAGCGGCCTGACCGCGGCCGCGGAGGCGCTCGCCGACGGCACCGCCGCGGCCACCCACCGCGACGCGGCCGAGGCCATCCTCACCGAGATCGGCGCGCCCCGTCCCGCGCCGATCCTGACCGGGACTACCCGGCCGGCGTGAAGAGCAGCGTGGCGTTGTGGCCGCCGAAGCCGAAGCTGTTGGTCAGCGCCGGCGCCGGCTCCCAGTCCCGCGGGGACAGCACCACGTCGATGTCCAGCGCCGGGTCCACCGTGGTGGTGCCGACCGTCGGCGGCAGCGAGCGGTGAGCGAACGTCAGCGACAGCGCGGCCGCCTCGATCGCACCGGCGCCGCCGAGGGAGTGCCCGGTCACGCCCTTGATCGACGTGACGGCGGGCCGGTGGTCGCCGAACACCGCCGCGATCGCGTCCGCCTCACCGGCGTCGTTGAGCGGCGTGGACGTGCCGTGCGCGTTGATGTGGGTGACCTCGGCCGGCGCGACGCCGCCGTCGGCGAGCGCCTCCCGCATGCACCGCGCCGCGCCCCGGCCGCCGGGCGCCGGCGCGGTGATGTGGTACGCGTCCGCGCCCGAGCCGACCCCGGCGATCTCCGCGTAGATACGGGCGCCGCGCGCCACCGCCCGGGAGCGCTCCTCCAGCACCAGGATGCCGGCGCCCTCGGCCGCGCAGAAACCGTCCCGGTCCGCGTCGAACGGGCGGGAGACGCCGGTCGGGGAGAGCGCGCGCATGTTGCCGAACCCGGCCAGGTTGACGCCGGTCAGGCAGGACTCGGTGCCGCCGGCGACGACCGTGTCCGCGCGGCCCGCGGCGATCCAGCGGGCCGCGTTGCCGATCGACTGGGTGCCGGTGGCGCACGCGGTGGAGATCGTCTCGCACGGGCCGGACAGGCCCCAGCGCATCGAGACGGCACCGGCGGCCGCGTTCGGCATCACCATCGGCACGGTCAGCGGCGAGACCCGGGCCGGGCCCTTCTCGTCCATCAGCCGGACCTGCGACTCCCACGACCACGCGCCGCCGATGCCGCAGCCGATCAGCACGCCGGTGCGCTCGCCGTCCCGCGCGGACTCCTCGGCCAGGCCGGCGTCGCCGATCGCCTCGTCCGCCGCGACCAGCGCGAGCTGGGCGAACCGGTCCAAGCGGCGGATCTCCACCTTGGACAGGCCGATCGTGGCCGGGTCGAAGCCGGTCACCTCGCGGGTGACCGACGGCGGCACGGGCTTGGCGAGACCTGCCCAGAAGTCGGCCGCACCGATCCCGCACGGTGCCACCACTCCCACACCGGTCACCACGACCCGGCGTCCGTCCCGAGACTCGAGCATCGACGATCCCCTGATATTTCCGACACGGATAGCTGCCGTGATCCAGTATCGGCTCGCCGGGTGTCAAACCCCAGTCCATCCGGTGCTCACGTGATCACCAATACGCCACGAAGCCCCCCGCCGGCACGGTGACCGGGATCGCGCTACCGTTCCGGGGTTCCGCGCGCACGACCGTACCCTCGAGGTGTTGGTCGGTGTTGAAGTGGCAGGTCAGCTCCGTGCCCGGCGGGTGCAGATCACGGTCGACGGTCACCCACGCGGTACGCGGCGCGAACGGGTCCGTGTTGATCGCGCACAGCACCTCGTGGCCGGCGAAGATACGCGACCAGGGCACGACGGCGCGCATCGGGCCGTCGCCGATGATCTGCGGCGGGCCGAACGAGACACCGTCGCCGGAGATCGGCCGCAGGTACTGCCGGCCGCGGCGCAGCGCGGGCACCCGGCGGCGCAGCGCCAGCACCCGGGCGAGCCCGCGGTAAACCGGGTGGTCCTCGTCGAACGCGTGCCGGCCGCGGCTGCGGAACGGCCCGAACGCGCCGCCGAACATCGCCTCCCGGATGTACCGGTCGTCGCCGCCCGCGCCGTCGAACAGCTGCTCGGTGCCGTAGTAGACGCACGGGATGCCGAGCGTGGCCGCGTTCAGCGCGAGCGCGGCCACGGCCAGCCGGTCACCGTGCTCGGTCGCGGCGAACCGGGCCTTCCGCGCGCCCTTGCGCACCTGGTCGTGGTCGTCGAAGCCGGTCACCACGCGATTGCGGTACCAGGTGTGCGAGTCCTTGCCGTCCTGCAGCGCGTCCCGGAACAGCCCGAAGTAGTCGACCGGGTTCTGCCGGCCCTTGACCAGCCACTCCAGGTGGTCCTGCACGTCGGCGATGCCGAGCGCCGCGTCCATGCCGACCGCCTGCAACGTCCGGAACGCGAACGAGCGCGGTCCGGTGATCTCCGCGATCAGGTAGAAGTTCTCCTTGCCGATGCTGGCCGCGAACTCGTGGATCGCGGACGCGAAGTAGCGGGCCGCGGCCGGGTCCATGTGCTTGACCGTGTCCACCCGGAAGCCGTCCAGGTCGGCGAACGCGAGCCAGAACTGGTACGCCCGGGTCAGCGCGGCCAGCGCCGGTGACGGCGAGCCGTCCGGGCGCAGCAGCGCCACGTCCTTGAGCGTCTGGAAGTCGCCGCGCAGATACTCCGGCCAGCGGTCCCAGTCCTGGATCCGGCCCTCCCGGGTGAACGTCTCCAGCGTCTGCAGCTCGGCCGGCCACACACCGGTGTCCCTGTCGGTGAGCGGCCCGAACGGCAGGACCGGCTTGCCGTCGGTGTCCCGGAAGCCCGCGACCGGGAACGTCGAGCCGTCCCAGACCGGCGCCGGGACCGCGTAGTCGAACACGTCGCCGGTGTGGTTGAGCACCACGTCCAGGATCACCCGGATGCCCATCGCGTGCGCGGTCGCCACCAGGTCGCGCAGGTCGTCCGGGGTGCCGAAGCGCGGGTCCACGTCGAGGAAGTCCTGCGTGCCGTACCCGTGGTAGCTCTCCACGCCCGGCACCTGCTTCAGGATCGGGCTGACCCAGACCGCGGTGATCCCCAGCCGGCGCAGGTAGCCGAGCTTGCCACGCAAGCCGCGCAGTGTGCCGCCGGTGAACCGCTCGCCCGCGTCCCGCCAGGCTGCGCGCTCCGCCTCGGTGCCCAGCGCGTTGCCGTGGTTCTCCGGCCGCAGCCGCGGCGTCTCGCCGAACGCGACCGACACGCCGTCGTTGTCCCGCCAGTCCCGCTCCCGCCCGTCCGAGAACCGGTCCACCATCAGGAAGTAGAGGACCTCGTCCTCCCAGGCCACCGGCGACGGATGGAACGCCCGCCCGGTCAGCCGCTCGACATCGATCTCGCTGACGCTCCGCATCCATCGTTTCTACTGCGCGCGTCCGGTCCCGAGATACCCAGCTGCCGCTTTTCAGACCCATTCGGGGGTACGTCTAGAGTCCGTTCATGATCGAGCTGCGCCGCTGGGTGGCGGCCGACGTGCCCGCGCTCGTCGACGCGTACGCCGACCCGGTGCTGCGCGCCGGCACCCGGCTGCACTGCACCACGCCCGCGGAGGCGTCGGCCTGGATCGCCATGCACGACGAGGGCTGGGCCGCCGGCACCCGCTACGGCTTCGCCGTGGTCAAGGACGCGCTGGTGCTGGGCACGGTCGCGCTGAAGCGCCCGGACCCGGCCGGCCCGCGGGGCGAGGTCGGCTACTGGACCGTCGCGGCCGCCCGTGGCCGGGGCGTCGCACCGCGCGCGGTGGGCCTGCTGACCGGCTGGGCGTTCGTCGAGTTCCCCGGGCTGGCCGCGATCGACCTGTTCCACCGTCTGGGCAACCCGGCGTCCTGCCGGGTCGCGGTCAAGTCCGGCTACCGGTACGCCGAGACGCTGCCCCCGGAGGCCCCCGGCCGCGACGGCGGCCACCGCCACGTCCGTGCCCGCGGGGCCGCGGCGAACCCGGGGCAGGCCGTGCCGGCCCCGGGTCGCGTCGTGCTCTAGCGGCAGTTCTTCCACATGGCCGGCAGGCCGGCGGCGGTGCCGTAGGCGGTGCCGGTGTCGCTGAGGGCGGTGACCCAGGCGACGGTGCCCGCCGGGAGCTGGAGCGGGATGGTGGAGCCGTTGCGGCGCTCGATGACCGTGCCCTGACCCGCGACGTCGCCGTGGCGGTTGATCGTCGCCGCGATGTCGAGGTGACGCACGTCCCGGCTCCGGCCGTCCAGGTCGAGCACCACGTACCGGGTGCCGTCCGCGGTGTCCTTGGAGTGGAGGACGTAGCCGCCGCTGATCGTCGAGCCGAAGGACCGCTCGCCGAGCTGCCGGACGTCGTCGCCGGCCCGGTCCCAGACCGTGGACCCGCCGGGGCTCCACACGAAGCTGCCGGCGTGCGCCAGGACGGTGCCGTCCTCGTCGATGTCGACCGCGTAGTGCGGGCCCTCGGCCGGCAGGACCTCGATCGTGCCGGGCGCACCGGCCGGCCAGACCACGGCGACCTGGGTGCCGTCGTAGTCCGACTTGTCGTACACCGTGCCGGCGATGTCGCCGCGTGAGTTGATCGCGAAGGCCCGGCCCGACCAGCCCTCCTCCGGCACCGTCAGCTCCTGGAGGCCGGTCGCCTCCGACCAGGCCACCGGGACGGAGTCGTAGTTCATGGTGAGCCCGTAGCCGACCGCGACGCCGGACGAGTTCACGTCGTCCAGCTTGCCCTCGCCGAACGGCAGCGACGGCACGCTGACCGCGCCGTCCTTCCAGATCACCTGCTCGGTGCCGAAGCCGTACGTGACGCTGCCGACCGCGTACCGCCCGGTGACGTCCCCGCCCGCGATGACCGTGCTGTGGACGTCGGCGCCGTCCGGCACCGGCAGGTAGGCGATGCGGCACTTCGCGGCCGTAGTCCCGGCCGGCGCGGCCCCGGCCGGTGCGGCGGTCAGCGCGACGGTGCCGAGCATGCCGGCGGCGACGAGCATGGGCGCAATCGTCCTCATTGGACTGTTCACGGCTGTTCCTCCTGCTGATCGGCGGCTGCCCCCGTGTGTCAGCCGCTCTACGTGAGGAACACGCCGCGCCCGGCGGGGCGGTTGCGGCCGGTTTCCGTCGGGGAATTGACTCTCGAGCGGCTTGAGACGCCAGAGTGATCGGTATGAACGAGCTCTACCCGATCGGAGACGTGGCGCGGCGCACCGGCCTGAGCGTCAGCGCCATCCGGTACTACGCGGACGCCGGCGTCATCGCGCCCAGCGGGCACACCGACGCCGGCTACCGGCTCTACGACGTACGGGCGATCGCGAGCCTGGAACTGGTCCGCACGCTCCGCGACCTCGGCGCCGGCCTGGACGAGATCCGCCGGCTGCTGGCCGGCGGCACCACGCTGCACGACCTCGCCGCCGCGCACCTGGAGCTGCTCGAGGCGCGGATGCGCGACTTCCAGGCCCGGCGCGCGGTCCTGCGCACCGTCGTCCGCCAGCAGACCCCGGCCGAACAGGTGAATCTGATGCACAAGCTGGTCTCCATGTCCGACGACGACCGCGCCCGGCTGATCGAGGAGTTCTGGACCGAGGTGACCGCCGGCCTGGACCTGGCGGACCTGGTCGGCGAGCTGGTGCGCATGCGCCCCCGGCTGCCGGACGACCCGGCCGTGGAACAGCTGGAGGCGTGGATCGAGCTGGCCGACACGGTCCGCGACCCCGCGTTCCGGTCCGCGGTGCGCGGCTACTTCCGGGAGACCTTCCGCGGCGCCGAGCGCTGGCCGGAGGAGGAGGCGGAGCGGCTCGCCGGGATCCTCACCGAGGCCATGATCGCGGCCCGGGGCGGCGAGCCGATCGACTCCGCGCGCGCCCGGGAACTGGCGAACCGGTACGTGACGACGCTCGCGACGCTGACCGGCGACCCGGACGTCGACCGCGTCCGGCGGCAGGTGCTCGACGCGGACCCCGGCCCGCACACCGCACGCGGCACCGCGCTGCTCGGCCGCTACCACGCACTGGTCGCCACGATCAACGGCACGCCCCGGCCCTCCGGTGCCCTCGGCTCCGTCTGGCTGTACCGCGCCGTCGGCGCGCTCTGAACCGCGACACCGGCCCTGACAGACCCAGGAAAAGCGATCCACTGGGTACGCCGGGCGCCGCGGCACACCATGGTCCTGTCCGCACGACAGGAAAAGGGGATAGATCATGGGACTCGCACTCGTCACCGGCGCGTCGTCCGGGATCGGGCAGGCTTTCGCGGAGCGCCTGGCCGCGGACGGACACGACCTGATCGTGACCGGGCGCCGCCGCGACCGGCTCGACGCGCTCGCGGCGTCCCTGCCCGGCGTCGACGTCCGGGTCGTCGTCGCGGACCTGGGCACCGACGCCGGCGTGGACACGGTCGCGGAGCTGTGCGCGAGCGAGCCGCTGACCATGCTGGTCAACAACGCGGGCGTGGCGCACTACATGCCGATGTCCGCGCTGCCGGCCGCGAAGGCCCGCGAACTGGTGCACGTCAAGGTGGTCGCACCGACCATGCTCACCCGCGCCGCGCTGCCCGGGATGATCTCCCGCGGCACCGGCACGGTCGTGGCGGTGGCCGGCATGATCGCGTTCTCCGGCCCGGCACCGGCGTCACTGATGCCACGCCGCGCCGTCTACGCCGGCACGCTGGCCCACGCGCTCACGATGACGCAGACGCTGCACGCGGAGCTGGACGGCACCGGCGTGACCGCACACGTGGTCTGCCCGGGCGTCGTCGCCACCGAGTTCCACTCGGTCCAGGGCATGGACCTGTCCGCCGTCCCCCGCATGCCGGCCGCCGACGTGGTCACCGCCGCGCTGACCGGCATCGGCCGCGGCGAGGTCGTCATCGCCCCCGGCGTCGAGGACCGCGGGCTGCTGGATTCGGTGTTCACGGCGGAGCTGGCCGCGTTCGGCGGGCAGAGCCCTCGGCTCGCGTCCCGCTACCGGGCCTGACGAGCCGCGGCACACGCGACGGTCGCGGCGTCAGGAGACCGCGGCCGGCCCGGCCCGGAGGACCCCGGGACTCGTCCGGGCGTCGTCTCCCGGGCGCCGGCCCGGCCGGGGCGTGGTTCAGCCGAGGCGCCGGGTCGGCCACCGAGCGAGGTCCGCGTCGAGGAGCGCCGGGTCGCGCGGCGGCGGGACCTCGTCGAGGATCTCGAACCGGCTGATCCGCTCGATGCGGAAGCCGCGGATCGCGTCGCGGAGCCGGCACCAGCCGGCGAGGATCCACGCGTCGCCCGCGCGCAGCAGCCCCATCGTCTCGACGTCGCGCACGGTGCTGGCCGAGGCATCCGTCTCGCCCAGGTAGGTGAGCCGCACGACCCGCCGGGCGGCGATCGCGTCGGACAGCATCCCGAGCGGCACGGCGCCGTCCGGCGGCGCCACGGCGTCGACGACCCGCATCATGCCGAGCATCTCCTGCACGGGCGCCCGGTGTGCCTCGTCCATCACGCCAGCGATCTTGGCCCGTGCGCGCCGGGCCGCCCCCTGGTACGGCGAGGACTCCAGCAGCGCGAGCCCGGCGAGCACCGCGAGCGACTCGGCGGCGGACAGGTTCAGCGGGGGCAAGGAATACTCGCGCAGGATCGAGTAGCCGCCCGCCGCGCCGTGGTCCGCGTAGATCGGCACCCCGGCCCGCTGGAGTGATCCGATGTCGCGTTCGATGGTGCGTGCGGACACGCCGAACTCGCCGGCGAGCCGAGCGGCGGACCACGGCCGGCGTGCTCCGCGGAGCAGGTCGACGAGGGCGTACTGCCGCTCGGCTCGCTTCATCCCCCGAGTCTGGCAGAGCCGGGTCGCGCGTCAGCTGCGCATGCTCCGCTGCCCGCCGACCGACCAGACCCGCCGGACCCGGCCGTCCGCGGCGAAGTCGAACACGTCGACACCGCCCACGAGAAGCTCGCCCGCCTGCATGTCCCACAGCAGCCGGCCGTGGTCACCGTCGATCGCGTCCGCGACGTTCGTGAAGACGACACCCGGATGCTGCCCGTGCCACCAGGCGAGGTACCGCGCGAAGTCGTCGGCGGTGCGGATGTCGTCCGCGGGAGTCGACCCGTCGGACTCGGTCACGGCGAAATGGATGCGGAAGTCGTCGGCGCAGATCTGTCGCGCGATCTCGCCGTCGCCGTTCCACATCGTCAGCCACAGGTCCAGGGACCGCCGGGCGCTGGAGTCGATCGTGGCTGCGGGTGTCGTGTTCTCGGTCATGCCGCCACTCTCGGGCCCCACCGCGACAACGGTGTGTCGGTGTTCGGCGACATTTCCCGGCGACGCGGCGCCGGCGAGACGTCGGGCCGGGCCGGTCAGGAGATGGTGACCGGGCCGGTGCGGAGCAGCCCGTCGTCCAGCGGTGTGCAGCGGACGCCGCCGCGCCGGCGCAGTGCGCGCCACGCGCCCGGGGCGATCGTGACGTCCATCCACGCGCACGGGTGCGCCGCGCGGTTGACCCGCAGCCGCACCGGGCCGTCGCCGGAGTCCAGCGTGAGCACCGTGCCGACCAGCTCGTCGACCGGCACGCCGGTCAGCAGCACGTTGCGGCGCACCTCGGCGAGCCCGGCGCCGGGCGGCAGCGACTCGGCCGCGATCAGCGTGATGCTCGCGTCGCGGTGCGCCGGGTGGCCGAAGTAGCGATCGCCGACAATGCCCAGGCCGGCCCGGACCAGCACCGAGTCGCGCAGCTCGCCCGCCGGTGCCGGAGCCGGGCCGTCCTGCGGGCGGCCCTCGAACCGGTGCACCGGCGAGGCCAGCAACTGCAGGATCTCGGCGTTCATCCGGCAATAGTGCCGCACCGCCCCGCACCTGCCACGTACCGCCATGAAAGGGTTCCGGTGGGGAGGATCGCGCAGAGGGGAAAGCCGGTACGGATGGTCGAAACAATGGCGCTGGTGCTGGGCGGGCTCGTGGTGGTGATGGTGGCGAACGCCGTCGCGCACCGCAGTGGCCTGCCCGCCTCGGTCCTGCTGGTCGTCGCGGGGATCGGGTACGGTTATCTGCCCGGGCCGAACCTCGAGCTCGACCCGGACGTCGTGCTCTACCTGGTGATCCCGCCGCTGCTGTACGCGGCGGCGCTGGAGTCGAGCCTCACCGCGATCAAGCGGAACATGCGTACGGTGCTGGGCCTGTCCGTGGGCCTGGTCCTGGCCACCGCACTGCTGGTCGGCCTCGGCCTGGACCTGTTCGTGGCCGGGGTGACGCTGGCGGCCGGCATCGCGGTCGGCGCCGCGGTCGCGCCGCCGGACCCGGTCGCGGCGCTGTCCATCGGCCGGAAGGCGGGCCTGCCGCCGCGGCTGATCACGCTGGTCGAGGGTGAGGGGCTGCTCAACGACGCGACCGCGCTGACGATCCTGAAGGTCGCGGTGCTGGCCACGGTCAGCGGGCACTTCTCGCTCGGGCACGCGGTCGGCGAGTTCTCCCTGATGGCGGCCGGTGGCCTGGCGATCGGCCTGGCGTCGGCGTGGCTGCTCGGGCAGGTCCGCCGCCGGATCACCGATCCGCTGATCGACACCGCGCTGTCGCTGGGTACGCCGTTCGCGGTGTTCCTGGTCGCCGAGGAGATCCACGTCTCCGGCGTGCTGGCCGTGGTGGTCTGCGGCCTGTGGCTGGGCCACCGGGCGCCGTCGATGACGACGAGCCGGTCCCGGCTGCAGTCCCGGCCGGTGTGGCACTTCGTGGAGTACCTGCTCGAGGGGTACGTGTTCGTGCTGATCGGGCAGCAGCTGCCGTCGGTGCTGCGCGCGCTCACCGAGTACAGCTGGGCCACGATCGTCTCCGCCGCCGGGATCACGGTCGCGGTGGTGCTGCTGCTGCGGCCGGTCTGGCTGTACGTGATGGCGCACCTGCCCGGCCACATGCACGCGCGGCTGGGCGGCGACCCGAACCGGAACAACCCGGCGTTGTCGCTGCGCGAGCTGACCGCGCTGACCTGGGCCGGCACCCGCGGCGTGATCACGCTGGCCGCGGTCTTCACGCTGCCGGGCGACACGCCGAACCGGGATCTGCTGCTGTTCTGCGCGTACATCGTGGTGCTGGTGACGCTGATCGGGCAGGGCCTGACGTTCGGCCCGTTGCTGCGCGTGCTGCGGATCCCGGGCACGGACGTGAGCCGCGCCCGGACCCGCAACGAGGCCCGCGCGGCCGCGATGGAGGCCGCGGTGGCCCGGCTGGACGAGCTGGAGGAGTCGGAGGACCCGGCGATCCGCGCGTCGCTGCCGGGCGCGCGCCGGCTGGCCGAGGCCCGCCTGGAGCGCTACCGCGGCCGGCTGGCCGTGCTGAACGCAACCGAGGACGAGGCCCTGCCGGTCAACGAGGAGTACCGCGCCGCACAGCAAGCGCGCCGGGAGATGATCATGGCGCAGCGCGAGGAGCTGCTGTCCTGGCGGGACAACGGCCTGCTCGAGGACGCCGACCTGCGGATCCTGGAGCGCGAGCTGGACCACGAGGAGAGCATCCTGCCCTCCCCCGGCAAACACTGAGCACGGACGGGGCCGGGTCGACGACCCGGCCCCGAACCGGAATGTCCCGTGACCAGCAGGGGTTGGGGCCGAGTATGACGCCTGACGAGCTGCACGACCTGCTGGCCAGCACCAAGATCGGCATTCTCGCCACCATCAAGAAGGACGGCCGGCCGCAACTCTCGCCGGTCACGCACTACTTCGACCGGGAGGCCGGCACCATCCTGGTGTCGATCACCGAGGGCCGGGCCAAGACCGCGAACCTGCGCCGCGACCCGCGCGCCACACTGGAGGCGACCAGCCCGGACGGCTGGTCCTGGGTGACGGCCGAGGGCACGGCCACGCTCACCGGCCCCGGCACCGACCCGGACGGCCCCGAGGTCGCCGCGCTGATCGACTACTACCGCAAGGCGGCCGGCGAACACCCGGACTGGGACGACTACAAGCGCGCCATGGTCGCCGACCGCCGCGTCCTGCTCACCATCACCGTCGACCACGTCTACGGCGCACGCATCCGCTGAGCGATCGCGCCCGGCCGGAAACGGCCGGGCGCATTCCGTCACAGCGCCGGGACCGGGGCCTCGGCGAGGCGGCCGTCGCGGAGCGTGAGGACGCGGTCGGCCAGGTCGATCAGGGTCGGGTCGTGCGTGGCGACGAGGACGCACATGCCGCGCGAGGCGACCAGCGCGCGCAGCAGGTCCATGATGGACCGTCCGGTCTCCGAGTCGAGCTGGCCGGTCGGCTCGTCCGCGATCAGCAGCGGCGGGTCGTTGGCCAGCGCGCGGGCGACCGCGACGCGCTGCTGCTGGCCGCCGGACAGCTCGTACGGCCGCTGGTTCGCGTGACCGCCGAGCCCGACCAGCTCCAGCAGCAGCGAGATGCGCTCCTCGCGTACCGCCGGGGGTTGTCTGTTGAGGCGCAGCGGCACGCTCACGTTCTCGGCCGCGGACAGGATCGGGATCAGTCCGAACGACTGGAACACGAAGCCGATCGTGGTGCGGCGCAGCTTCAGCAGCTCCTTCTCGGACGCGGCGGTCACGTCGTGCCCGTCGATCACGATCTGCCCGGACGACGGCCGGTCCAGGCCGCCGACCATGTTGAGCAGCGTGGTCTTGCCGGCGCCGGACCGGCCGCGCACCGCGACCAGTTCGCCCCGGTTCGCGGTGAACGACACGGCCCGGACAGCCTCGACGTCGCCGTAGTTCCGGCTCACGCCGGACACTGAGATGATCATTTTTCCTGCCCCGGGAAGACGGCGACGTGATCGGGTTCCAGCGTGAGCTTGACGCGCTCGCGCAGTGCCAGCTCGTCGACGAACGTGGCCGGCAGCTGCAGCCGGCCGCTGCGGTCGATCACCGCGTACTCCTCGGTGATCAGTTCTTCCACGCCGTCCTCGGAAAGACGTGCGGACCGGCGCACCTCCGCGGACGTCCGGCCGTCGCGGATCTGCACCGTGCGGCGGACCTGCGAGGACACCGAGTGGTCGTGCGTGACGATGACGACGGTGACGCCCAGTTCCGCGTTGATCGTGCGGAGCGCGCCGAACACCTCCGCGGCCGTGGCCTCGTCCAGCTCACCGGTCGGCTCGTCGGCGAACAGCACCTCCGGGTTGTTCGCCACCGCCACCGCGACCGCGACGCGCTGCTGCTGGCCGCCGGACATCTCGCCCGGCCGCCGGTTCGCCAGCTCGCCCACGCCGAGCATGCCGAGCAGCTCCTGCGCGCGCTTGGCCGCGCCGCGGCCGCGCCGGGCCAGCTGCTGCGGCAGCTCCACGTTCTCCCTCGCGGTCAGGTAGGGCAGCAGGTTCCGCGCGGTCTGCTGCCAGATGAACCCGACCGTGTGCCGCCGGTAGGTGAGGCGCTTGCGCGGCGACATGGTCAGCAGGTCGTAACCGGCGACCCGGGCGATCCCGGCGGTCGGCACGTCCAGGCCGGAGAGCACGTTCAGCATGGTCGACTTGCCGGAGCCGGACGCGCCGACGATCGCGACCAGCTCGCCGCGGTCGACGACCAGGTCCAGGCCCTGCAGCGCGAAGACCTCCACGCCCTCGGTCTTGAAGATCCGCACCAGGCCGTCGCAGACGATGTGCCCGCGCAGCCGGTCGGTGCCGCCCGCCCGCGCGGCGGCGCGTTCGGCCGCCCGTCGCTGCAGGGTGGCCAGATCAGGGGCCGCCATCAGTTCTCCTCTCCGAGGCGGAGCACCTCGCCGAGGCGCATCCGGCGATTCAGCCCGCTCTCCACCAGCAGGGCCAGCAGCAGCGCCAGCACCATGAGCAGCGGAACACCCAACACCAACACCGGATCCACATGAGTACGGACCGGCGCGCCGGCCGTGAACCCGCCGAGCCCGAGCGCGGGCCCGAGGATCTGCGGCAGCGCGACCCCGACCGCGCCACCGGCGAGCACCGCGACCGCGACCAGCGGCAGCAGCTCGTAGACCAGCAGACCGCGGCCCTGCCCGGCGGACAGGCCCATGGTCCGCAGCCTCGACAGCGTCCGCCCGCGCCCGGCCGCGTCGGCCAGCACGGTGAACCCGACCGCGAGCAGCGCCAGCAGCGTCGCACCGGTGGCACCGGCCGCGAACGTGAAGCTGAGCACGCCGTTGACGCCGCCGCTCTCCATCACGTCCCGGTAACCGGCCCAGGTGACGACCGTGGCCCGCCGTTCCAGCTGGGTGTCGGGCACCGGGCGGCCGAAGACGGTGGCGAAGTAGTCGAGCTGGCCCTGGTCACCGGTCGCGGTCAGCTCCGCGGTGGAGAAGCCGTCGCCGGCGATCAGGAACCGGTTCGGCACGATCTCCGCGTTCTGCGGCAACGGCAGCGCGGCGGCCGGGAGCGCGATGAACGCGCGGGCACCCATGTCCAGGCCGGGTAGCGAGTCGACGACCGCGGCGACCCGGAACGCGTACCGCCGGCCCTGCACCTCGGTGGCGCCGCCGTCGCCGACCTCGGCCGCGACCGACGGCGACACCACGGCCGGGACCGGCGCGTCGTCCGTGGCGACCCGGGCCGAGTCGAGCAGCACCGGTGGCAGCGTGACGCCGAGCCCGCTGTCCCGCAGCACCCGCGCCATCGCGGGACCGTCCACCACGACCTGCTGGGCCTGGGTGGTCTCGTGGCTGCCGGTGCCGAGCCGGTCCTGCAGCCGGACACCGGATTCCACGCTCAACGGCACGACCGAGGTCACGCCGTTGAGCTTCTCCAGGGAAGCGGCCGTGCCGGGGCCGAACGCGTACCCGGTCAGCTGCGCGTCGCCGGCCACCGCGCTGTCCGCGGCGCGGTCCCGGGCGTACCCGATGGTGCTGGTGACCACGCTGGTGAAGACGCCGGTCGCGATCGCCACGACCAGCACCGCGAGCGGGCCGAGACTGACCGGCGCGGCCCGCCCGGCTCGGGCCAGGCCGAGGAACGGCACCACGCTGCGGGACCGGTGTGCGAACCGGCCGACCTGGCGCAGCGGCCACGGCACCGACCGCACCGCGACCAGCGCGGCCGCGACCGCGAGCAGCACCGGCACGGACGCGAGGAACGGGTCGACGCCGACGTCCTGGCTGAGCCCGCGGCGGCGCAGCACGACCACGCCGAGCACCGCGAGCAGCAGCAGGAAGCCCTCGACCGCGAGGCGGCGCAGCGACGGGCGCAGCGCGATCAAATCCTGCCGGCCGCCGAGGAACCCGGTCCGCACCGACATCGCCAGCACCGGTACGGACAGCGTGGCGACCAGCCCGATGCCGAGCACGGACCACCACTCCCCCTCCGCCGCGCGGCCGGGCAGCAGCGTGCCGGCCGCCCAGCCGGCGAGCACCGCGGCCGGCACGATCACCGTGGTCTCGGCGAGCGTACGCAGGCCGATCGCGGTGCCGGTGCCGCCGCGGGCGCGCAGCAGCGACAGCTCGTCCCGCCGCCGGTCCACGGCCAGCCGGGCGGCCAGCACGATCAGCCCGAGCAGCGTGGCGACCAGGCCGGACAGCACCACCGCGAGCAGTGCCGCGACCGCGCGCCGCCGGCCCTGAAAGTCCAGCAGTTCCCGGTCCAGCGAGGTGGTCAGCCGCAGGCCCTCGTCCGGCGGCGTGCGCTTGGCCTCGGCGATCGCGGTGACCAGCGGGGGCAGGCCGTCCGCGGTCAACCGGGTCTCGTCGACGCGGTACCGCCACTCGTAGGCCAGCATGCCGGTGCCGTCCGCCGCGGTACCCAGGCCGTCCGCGTCGGTCAGCACGGTGGCCCGCCACGTCGTGTCCGTGGAGGCCGGCCCGCAGGCGACGGTGGCCAGCACGACGTTGTCCCAGTCCGGTGCCGCCGGGTCCAGCGGCGCGTAGACGCCGACGATCTCCGCCGCCACCGGCGTCTCGGTCGCGCCGGTCACCGCGAACGCGGTCCCGTCCCGCACGCCGAGCCGGAACGCGGCCTCCTCGGAGACCATCACCTCGACCGGGCCGCCCGCCCTGGTGTCCGGCGCCCGGCCGGCCGTGATCCGCAGCCTGCCGGTCAGGCCGGCCTGGTAGCGGAACGACAGGCTGGGCGGGCACGGCGTGGCGAACCGGCCCTGCGCCACGGCCACCTGGGGTTTCCCGATCGCGGGCGGCTGGCCACCGACCTGCGCGGCGAACCAGCGCCCGCCGACCGCGTCGGGCAGCGGCGCGGGCATCACCTGCCGGTAGCCCTCCAGCCGTCCCTCCGCGCCGGTCACCCGGACCTTGCCGTCGATCTCCGGCTCCACGCCGTAGGTGAGGTCGCGGGCCGCGAAGTGCAGTGCGCGCACGTCCGCGCGCAGGCCGTCGTCGGTGAACCCGTTCGCCAGCCGGGGCACGCCGCTGACCAGCAGCGACGCCACCAGCCCGAGCGCCGCGAGGAGAGCCAGACATCCGGCCGCCGCCCGTATCCGCCGCAGGAGTCTCATCGATCCTCTCCGATCCGCAGCTGGGCGACGGCCAGCCGGTTGCGCAGGTTCAGGGCGGACAGCGCGGACAGCCCGAGTGCCAGGCCGAGCAGCAGCGCGCCGGTCACGCCGACCGCCGGCCAGTCGACCTGCAGCACCGGTTCCGGCACCGGTCTCTCCGCGGACGGCGTCAGCACCACCAGCGGCGCCATCGTGGCCGCGACCGCGATGCCGACGCCGAGCCCGGCCAGCACGCCGAGCCCGGCCAGGAACGCCTGCTCGATCAGGAGCGCGCGGGCCAGCTGGCGGGCGCCGACGCCGAGCGTGTGCAGCACCGCCATCTCGGTCAGCCGGCGGCGCCCGGTGGCGCGCACGTCCACCGCGACGCCGACGGCGGCCAGCAGCACCGCGCCGAGCGCGGCCGCGAACAGCGCGGCCCGGGCACCGACGCCGTACGGATCGGAGTCCGCCGCACCGCCGAGCGCGACCCGGTCCAGCACGGTCAGGCCGCCGAGCGCGCGGGCCGCGTCCGCCGCCTCGGTCCGGGTGCCGGGCCCGGCCGACACCCACCACTCCTGCGGGCCGCGGGTCAGTCCCCAGGCGTTGAACACGGCGGAGCTCAGCGACGGCAGGTCGACCAGCAGCGACGCGGTCTGGGTGCCGCCCGGCAGCGAGTCGGCGCGGCCGGTGACGACCACCGCGACCGAGGCGCCACCGAGCGACATCCGGGTCGTGCCGCCGACGTCCAGCCGCAGCGCGGACAGCGCGGCCGGGGTGGCGACCACCGGCACCGCCAGCTGCTCGGTGGCCTTCGGCACCACCGCGAACGTGAACGACCGGACCCCGAAGAGCACCCCCTGGACCGTGTACGCGGCGCGCACCCCGCCGCCCTCGACCGCCGCGTCGCTGACCCGGCCGGCCCGGTCCGTGCCGTTCCAGCGCGGCGCACCGCCGGTCAGGTCCAGCGGCGTGCCGTCCACGGCCAGCCCGGTCAGCGCCCAGTTCAGCCGCTCGCCGTTGCCGCCGACCGCGTCGACCACGAAACCGGCCAGCCGGTCCGGGCCAGACGGCAGCGCCACGTCGAAGCGGGCCAGGTCGCCGGACCAGGCCTCGCCGAGCGCCAGCCGGTAGGTGGTGCCGTGCCCGTCCGCGAGCACGGCCGTGGCCCGGATCGGCGACCGCACGCCGTCGCCGGTGAACGCGCCGGTCAGCCGGGTACCGCCGGGCGGCAGCGGCACGGCCGGTGCGGTCCGGCGTGCCTCGGCCAGCCCGCCGAGCAGCCGGCCGGCGCCGCCCCCGGCCAGGTCGTCGCGCAGCCGCAGCACGCCGGGCGCGTCCGCCGCGTCCAGCGCCACCATGTCGCCGAGCGTGTTCTCCGGCCCCATCCGCAGGCTGTCCCGCCAGGCGGGCAGCACGGTCGCGGCACCGGGCAGCCCGGCCAGCTGCGCGGCGCGTCCGGCCGGCGCGACGCCGTCCTGCTCGACCAGCCGCAGGTCGGCACCGGTGACGTGGTCGGCCTGGTCGGTGTTGGACCGGCTGGACGTGCCGGCCAGGCACCACGCGACCGTGCTGACCGCGACCGCGAGCGAGAGCAGCAGCACCGGACCGGCGTGCGGGCGGCGCCCGGCCTGCCAGGTGCCGAACGTCGCGGAGATCCACTGCTTGCGGTCGGCCAGGCGCTCGGCCAGCCGCGTCACCGGCGGCAGCAGCCGCAGCGCGACCACCGCGCCGCCCAGCACCGCGATCGTCGGCGTGGCCGCGAGCAGCGGATCGATGCCGAGGCCGGCGCCGGACCCGGCCAGCGGCGAGGAGTATTGCCGCAGCTGCATCCAGCCGAGCGCGGCCAGCGCAATCAGCAGCAGGTCCAGGCCTGCTCGCTGGAACAGCGTGCGCTTCGCCGGGCGGGCGCGGGCGGCCAGCTCACCGGCGTAGGTGCCGCCCGTGCGCAGCGCCGGTGCCAGCATCGCAAGGCCGCAGCCGAGCGCGGCCAGCGCGGCCACGATCCAGGCGAGCGCGTCCGTCGACGGGTGCAGGTCGATCGCGGCGTCGCGCAGCAGCGGCAGCTCACCGGCCGCGCCGACCAGCCGGGTGGCCAGCGGCGGCGCGATCATCGCGGCGGGCAGCACCACCAGCAGCGCCTCGCGCGCGGCCAGCCCGGCCAGCTGGTTGCGGGCGGCGCCGCGGGCGCGCAACAGCGCGGTCTCGTCCCGGCGCTGCTCGGTGAGCAGGCCGGCGACCAGCAGTAGCGCATACCCGCTCAGCACGACCACCAGCAGCATCGGCGTGACCAGCGCGGACCGGCCGACCAGCTCCGCGGCGGCCAGCCGGTCGGCGAGCGCGCCGATGTCCGAGGTGACCAACCCGGAGCTGCCCAGCCCGGTCGCCTCCGGCAGCCCTTCGGCGATCACGGCCGCGTCCCGCGCGATCCCGTGCAGCTCGGTCAGCGCGACGCCGTTCAGGTCCGGCTCGGCCAGCCAGGCCACGGACGCGTTGGCCAGGAAGTGCGCGACGAACGTGTCCCGGCCGACCACGAACGGGCCGTAGGCCGATGACTGGTCCGGGGTCAGCCGCCAGTAGGCGTCGTCCGGGTCGTTCGGCGCCCACAGCCCGGTGACGGTCACGCCGGTGACCCGCTTGCTGACCCGGTCCAGGATCGGCACCGTGTCGCCGGCGCGCACGCCGAGCACGGCCGCGGCGTCCTCGGCCAGCGCGGCCTGCAGGCCGTCGGCCGCGGGCCAGGCGCCGGTCACCAGGTTCGCGTGGTTCTCGATGCCGTCCAGGAAGACCACGGACGCGTAGACCGTGCCGTCGTCGTCCGGCTGGGCGGTTCCGGTGTCGCCGACCAGTTGCCGGCCGGCCGCGTACCCGGCGCCGGAGACCGCGGTCGCCCGCCCGCCGAGCCCGGCCGCCAGCCGCTCCCGCACCTTGCGGTCCCGCTCGGCCAGGCCGGCCGCGTCACCGCCCGCCGATCCCCGGATCAGCATCGAGCGCTGATCACCGTCCGCCGCGGACACCGCGCCACGCGCGCCTGCGTCGACGACCTCGCGGCTGTAGCCGGCCAGTCCCGTCAGCAGCGCCGTCGCGATCAACGTTGCCGCGACGGCCGCGACCAGCAGGCTCCTCGCCGCGCGGGCGCGCCGCATCACCAGCCTCATCGCCGCCGTCAACTCCTCACCCCGGGCGGCGCTGTTCGCCTCCCTCAGTCAGACAGGAGAGGCGAGGCCCGCGGAAAGGTTCGCAGGCGTCTCCGATTCGTGATCTAGTCACCGCTCGTCATGATCAGGAAACACGAAGCAGCGGCGGCAGCGGGCCTCGTACGTATAGGTTCCGTCGTCCGGCAGCGCGGTCGACGGCGCCAGCCGCCGGATGAACGGCACGCCGCTCTCCAGCACCTGCGTCCAGGCCGCATCCATGCTCCGGCACACGTCACACACCGCGCGCCGGTGGATCACCTTCTCCGGTGCCAGCTCCAGCAGCGCCCGGATCGGCGCGAACAGCTCGCCGCGGTGGTCCAGGTCGATGCCGGCCGCGACCACCTTCACGCCCTTGCCCAGTGCCTCACCGAGCACGGCCACGTCCGCGGCCGAGAACATGTGCACCTCGTCCACGCCGATCACCTGCACCGGCCGGTCCAGCGCACCGCGCAGGCTCGCCACCTTCTCGGTCCGCAGGCTGCCCCCGGCTCGCGACACGATCTCGGTGTCCCGCCCGTGCCGCATCGACTGGAATATCCGGTGTGGTACACCGGCGTGCTCCAGCGGCGAGAGCAAACTGATCATCTCGAGGCTCTTGCCACCCTTGACCGGGCCCACGATCACCGTCAGATCCACGGCGCCGATCCTGCCGCCCCACCCCCGGCCTGCCAACCACGACCCGCCCCGGCGTCACGTTCATCACCCAGCCGAAGATCACAACCCGGATGTACCCACTTCCGGCGTGGCCGCTCATCAGTCCCGCCTCGTCACCGGCAGTGCAAACCCACACTGCCCCCGGTCACGTACTTCGCACGCGACCGGTCCCGGGCCAACACCGGCGGTGCGGGCCGCGCTGCTGGCGATCCGAGTGCTTCGCTCGCCACCGCAGGCGGGTCAAATACCCAGGATGATCTTCCATCCGCGTGGGATTGAAGATCGCGATGTGGTGGTGGCCGCTTCGCGCGGATCGAAGCGGCCGGCAGCGGCGTGCAGATCTCGCAGCGCACCACCGAGCCGGCGGCCGCCGCACCCCATGCCCGAAATATCATGATATCGGGGACGAGGTGCCGGCGGCGCTCCGCCAGGCCGGCGCGAAGGCGCCGCCGCCAGCCCTGAGTGATCAATCAGTGGCGCAAAAAGGAGATCAAATATCGATGTTGATCGCCATTTTGTACCACTGATTGATCACTCAGCCGGGCAGGCGGGATGCCCGCGGTCATAGACCACTCGAACGCGGTACCAAATATGGCTATATTTCGGACGCGGGCTTCGCACGCGTCCCGAAGCAGCCACTGCGCATCGCTGCGCCGCGTCGTGCGCCGCACAGCGCGGTCCGATGCTGCGCTTCGCGCGTTCGTGTGGTGCCCGGAGTGCCGGCGCCAGGCCGGGTCGCGCCTCCGGGCTGGGTCTCCGAAGCGGGGCCCGCCGCGCGCCTTCGCGGATGAGCTTTGCGCCGGTTACGAGGTATTTCGGCTGGTTGCTTGGGGGTGAGGGGTGCAGAGTGAAATGTGGGCGTTTGGGTAGGGCGGGTGGTCAGGTAAGCAGAGCAAAGCGATGACAGTGGAGGGCTTGCCGCCACGGGCTGGCAGGGAGAAGCGCCGGCGACGACCGGCGCCTCGTGCCACTCAGCTTAATTTGATCTTGAGGCGGACCTGGTAGGGCCGCGAGTCTCTGGCCAGCGTAGATGCGGAATCGTGCGGTGCGGCGGGTGGGGAGCAGACGCGGTGGGGCGCTTCGTAAAACCCAGGCCAGAGTCCGTGATCAACTTAAGCTAAGCGGCATTGGGCTCCGGTCAGCCGCCACACACCTTTCACACCACCACGCAAGCCCGGCGCTGGGTAAACCCACGCCCGCACCGGCGCAGCCCTCCAGACCCGAGACTTCGTCATTCAACGGAATCCGGCGGCAAGACAACCCTCCCGGCTCCGGCTTCGCGCAACCCGGCACGCGGGAAGCCGGGCACTACGTGCCCGAAATTTCCGGATAAAGGAGTGCCGCCCCGGGAGTGGCGGTCAGCTCTTGAGGTAGGACGTGGCTACGCGCTGGTCGCCGGCCTCGGTGGCGAACTGGACGGAGAGGAGCCACTCCTGACCGGGCGGGAGCGTGGTGGTGCCGATGGCCGTACCGTCGCTGACCCTGGTGATCTGGAAGGGCACGGCGGGCCCGCCGGACCGGGGTGTGGCGGACGCGATCCAGGAGGAGATGACGCCGCCGGTGGTGCAGAGGCGCAGCCGGTACGACCCGGAGGCGCCGTTCGGCTCCAGCGTCGCGCTGACGTCGCCGCCGGCCGCGGCCATGGTGACCTGGCCGCGCGGGCACGACGGCGCGGAGGTGGACTCGGCGGGGCTCAGGATGTTCCACAGCGAGGAGATGACCGGGATCAGGATCAGCAGGGCCAGCGTGACCCACCGGGACAGCCGGGACCCGCGGGTGGCGAGCGGCATCTCCTCCGGCTCGGCCTCCGGCCACGGGCAGTCGTCCGCGCACGGCTCCCAGGACAGCACGTGCCGGGTGCCGGCGTGGGTCAGGCGCGGGCCACGCCAGCGGCCGCAGCCCTTGGAGTGGACCCGCCGGCCGGCCCCGGTCATCAGCTCCGCGTGGATCCGCCGGACGTCCGCCGCGGCCGTACCCTCGACGGGCCGGATGGCACGACGGCGTACCGGTGCCGCACTGCGACCCGGCCACAGGGTATGCCGCCCGTCCATCCTCACCCCCTGGGCTAGATCCTAGGTCGCCCGCCCCCGTGCGGGCGAGGCCCTGTCACCCCTCGGGACCGGTGTGACTAGTCTGTCCTCCGGTACGGGTGGTAGCGCAGAGGTCGGCGCACCGTTTTCGCAGAACGGGGGACGCCGGTTCGAATCCGGCCCGCCCGTACCCCCGGGCGGGCGAGTGGTAGCGCAGAGGTCGACGCGCCGCCCTGTCAAGGCGGAGGACGCCGGTTCGAATCCGGCACACTCGCCTTCCCGATCACGTGGGTGGTAGCGCAGAGGTCGTCGCGTCCGGTCTCCAAAACCGGAAGGACGCCGGTTCGAATCCGGTCCGCCCGCACCGGTCAGCCGCGATCGCACGCCGGTGCGGCGCTCCGCGCGAGCGGCAGTTCGGCGCCGGGTGCGCAGGAAACGCGGCGACAACGGCTTGAGCACGTAGTCGCCGACGGCGTAGCCGGCCTCGACGTCGTGCGGCACCGCACGGCGCCGGCCGGGTGCCTCGATCGCGGACCGATAGCACTTCACATCGGTTGCCGGTCCCGCAGAACCGGATCGGGTCGTACCGGTCGCAGACGACCGGCCACCAGGGCCTGCTTCATCCGGCTCACCATGGCGGGCGGGAGCAGCTTCCGCGAGGTGCCGGGCGAGGTCAGCGCGGTCACCGGCACCCGTTCGGTCCACCTCACGGTCAGCGGCGGCCGGCCCGCCGGGGCTTGGTGAACGTGGGCTGGTTCGTTCTCAGGCGATGATCGTGGAGAGCGCACCGGCCGCGATGTTGCGGCCGGTGAGCAGCAGCACGACCGGACCGGCCGGGGACACCGCGCCGGCCAGCAGCGCGGCGAGGCCGACCGCGCCCGCGCCCTCGACGATCAGGCCGCAGCGAGTGGCGAGCAGCCGTACCGCCTCGGCGATGTGCTCCTCACCCACCGCGGCGAACTCGACGCCGTGCGCCGCGGCCAGCCCCGGCGTGATCGAGCCGGGCTCCAGGTTGCCGGCCAGCCCGTCGGCGAGCGTGGGGCCGACCTCGACCTCGGTGATCGCGCCGGCCTCGGCCGCGGCGGAGACCGCGCGGGACGCGGCCGACTCGACGCCGATCACCCGGATCCGCGCGGCCGCGGACGACCACGGCGAGGCCGCGGCGCGGGTCGGGCCGTGCGCGGCCAGCACCGAACCGGCGAGCAGGCCGCCGCCGCCCACCGGGACGACCGCGGTGAACCCGCCGTGCAGCTGGTCGCGGACCTCGGCGAGGCAGGTGGCCTGACCGGCGATCACGTACGGATCGTTGTACGCGGAGACGAATGCCGCACCGGCCCGCGCGGCGAGCCCGAGCGCGTGCGCCTCGGCGTCGTCGTAGGAGGTGCCGTGCAGCACCGGCTCGACGCCGAGCCGGCGCAACCCCTCGATCTTGGCGGGCGACGCGTTCGACGGCACCACGACCGTGACCGGGACGCCGAGCCGGGTGGCCGCGTACGCCACGCCGAGCCCGTGGTTGCCGGCCGACGCGGTCACCACACCGGCGCCGGTGCCACCGAGCGCGGCGACCGCCGCGAGCGCGCCGCGGACCTTGAACGACCCGGTCGGCTGCATCGTCTCGAGCTTGGCGTAGACGTCCGCGCCGACCAGGTCGTCGAGCGGCAGCCGGACCAGCGGCGTAGGGGCCAGCTCGGCGGCGACGACGTGGCGGGCGTGGTCCAGGTCGGCCGCGGTGGGCGGTTCGACCGTCCGGAGCGGGCTCTCCACGTCGGTCATGACGACCACCTTTCCCTACGGTGACGGTCGCCACCGTAACAGGCGAATGATCAACCGGCCTCTCCGGAGGCCCGGCGCCGGGCGCGGTCGAGCAGGTCGTCCAGCTCGGGCAGGAGCGCGACCGGCGGGTTCAGCACGGCGGCCCAGCCCTGCACCGCGTACGCCGGGTGCGGCATGATCACGCCGAGCCGGGCGAAGTCCACACCGGCGCGGTGCGCGGCCGCGTCCGCCGGCGGGTGGCCGAAGCGCCGGGTGAACTCGGCACGGCCGAGCGCGATGTTGAGCCGGAACACGCCGGGCCGGTCCAGCCGGGACTCCTCGTCGACGCCGGGCGTGTCCCGCGCGACGATCGTGGCGAACGGCATGCGGTGCGAGACACCGGCGAAGAAGAAGCGGTCCCGGTTCGCGGTCTCGTCCGCGACGAACTCGGTCACGCCCGGGATGTTGCGGATCCGTTCGGCGATCTCCGGCTCGGTCGGCCCGTCCAGGCCCACGGACGCGAGGTGCCAGATCGCGTCCGCGTCCGCGATCAGCTCCGCGGTGAGCGGGAAGTGCCCGTGCACACCGTCGGCACGGCCCACCAGGTCGCCGGCCTCGGCACCGACGTTGAGGCCGTCCGTCAGCGCGGCTTCGAACGTACCCTCGGCGGGTGTCGCCAGGCCCAGTGCGGCGCTGGCGCCGAGGCTGCCGGCCAGGAACAGGTACCGGTCGCCGAGGACACCGGCCGCGATCCGCCCGGCCGGGTTCCAGCGCAGGTTCAGGTCACCCTGCTCCCAGCCGGCCGCGTCCCAGGAGGCGCCGTGCCGTTGCAGGTGGGCGTTGTGCGCGTGCAGCAGCGTGGCGCCGCGCCGCCGCTCCCGTTCCCGGATGTCGATCAGGTTGCGGGCCATCCAGGCGTCCCGGAGCCCGATCAGGCGCGTGACGCGGACGTTCAACGCGACCGGCGCGGCCGCGGCCGCGTGGTACCGCAGCAGCCAGAGCGCGGTCTCCGCGTGCGTCACGTCGTCCGTGAGCCCGGCCGCCCAGAGCGCGCCGAGCAGGTCGTCGGCGATGATCCGCAACGCGGCCGCGTCCGGGCTCAGGCCGGGCGAGCGTGCCGGGTCCATCACCGCGTCCGGACTGGACCAGCGCGTGTCCGGCCCGGCCAGCTCCTCGATCCGCGCCCGGTCCACCGAGACCCGGTCGCCGACCAGATCAACGGCACGCAGCAGGTACGGACGAGGGCTCGGCGCGGAGTCGACCTCGGTCGGCGCGTCGAAGCCGTGGAACGCGATCCGGTCCTCCGGCGGCACCGACGCGTTGTGCTCGCGCAGCCGGACCACCAGGTCGCGGTTGCCGGCGAAGCTGCCCCAGCCGTGGCTGAACCCGTCGGCCAGCACGGTCTCCAGGTCCGCGTCGGCCTCGCCGCGGACGTAGTCGTCGACGATCCGGGCGCGCACCCGGTCGGTCTCCAGCGCGACCGATCGGAAGCCGCGCGCGGCCAGCGCGAGGAGCAGGTCGTTGCGCAGGGCCTGGAACGCGGGCTCGCCGTGATCGGGTTCGCCGGCCGCGAGCACCTCCAGCGGTGTGGAGCGTGCGTCCAGCAGGGCCAGCAGCGGGGAGAAATCGAACGTCATAGGCCTCTACCGTATCGTTGAATCTCCTATTGAGGCTTTGCTGCCTCCTGACCTGGGAGCGTGGCGTTGAAGTCTCAACGGCCGGTCGACTTGGCGCGGGAGCACGGCCTCTCGACCCAGGCGATCCGCAACTATGAGGCGGACGGCGTGCTGCCGCCGGCCGCGCGGACCACCAGCGGCTACCGGATCTACACGGACGCGCACGCGGTGGCGCTGCGCGCGTTCCTGGCGCTGATCCCGGCGTACGGTCACGCGACCGCGCGCACGATCATGCGAGCAGTGCTCGGCGGCGACCCGGACACGGCGTTACGCGCCGTCGATCAGGGCCACGCGCTGCTGCTGCGTGACCGGGAGACGCTGGACTCGGTCGAGATCGCCATAGCCATATTGTCCGAGATCTCGCCGGAAAAGCGGGTGAATCTGCAGATCGGGGAGGTGGCGTACCGGCTGGGCGTGACCCCGGCGACGCTGCGCAAGTGGGAGGCGGCCGGCATCCTGACGCCGCGCCGGGACCGCACCGGCCAGCGCGTCTACGACCAGGACGACCTGCGCGACGCCCAGCTCGCGCACCTGCTCCGGCGCGGCGGCTACCGTCTGGACCACATCGCCACGGTCACCGCGCAGGTGCGCGCCGCGGACGGCACCGCCGCGCTGGCCGAGTCCCTGGCGCGGTGGCGGCAGCGGCTGTCCGCGCGCGGCCGGGACATGCTGACCGCGGCCGCGCGCCTGGACGCGCTGCTCAGTCCGTCACCCGCGGCAGCGTCTCCGCCGCCCTGAGCGCGGCCGCCGCGGACGAGTACGGGTTGTACGTGTACGACCGCGCGAGCGTCCCCGGGATCGTCCAGTACTCCGCGGACAGCTTGGCCGGGTCGGTCGCGATCTCGCCGCGGACCGGCACGTCGTCGCCGTCGTCCCAGCCCCACGGCGCGTTCGCCGAGTTCGTGCCGCAGCTGAACGTGCCGCTGCCGCAGCCGCCCGACGTGTCACCGGCGAACGTGCCCAGGCCGGCGAACAAGCTCGCGTTCGCCCGCTGCGCCCACAGCCCGTCCCCGGTGAAGAGGTCGATCAGGCGGTACTTCACGTCCCGGTCGTCCGGCCCGCTCGGCGTCTCGCCGCTGGTGGACGGGTAGTAGACGACGCCGTCGCCGTTGATCTGGTACTGCGGCCACGCCTTCAGCCCGTGCCCCTGCGTCTCCTGCGCGGTGACCGGGTGCTGGAACGCGTCGTGCGGCGAGGACGCGAGCTGCAGCGTGCCGTCGCTGTTCTCCCGCCCACCGGTCCAGCTGCTGCCGGCCGGCAGGTACGAGAAGAAGTCGCTGTGGGCGACCGTGACCGCGGAGCGCAGCACGCCGTACTCGGTGCCGTTCTTCTCGATCGCGAGCATGACGCCCTCGCCGTCGTTCTCGTGCTCGGTCTCGAAGAACGGATGGTCCACCCAGTCCCGCGGGTGGAAGAACAGATAGGTGATGAACCAGTGCGAGCTCGTCTCCGCGACCGAGTAGTACGCGGCCGCGGACAGGTCGGCGCCGGCCGCACCGGTGTTGTCCCAGTTGTCGCGGCCGTTGAGGTTGCCGTCGAAGTCGACCCGGGTGATGTAGTCGGACTTGCCGCCGAGCGCGTGAGCGCCGGTCTGGTCGACGTCCTGGTGGTGGATCGGCGCCCAGCGCAGCGCGAGCTCCGCCCGGGTCGGCGCGGCCGAGGCCGGTGCAGCGGCCGCGAGCACCGCGACCCCGGTCGTGATCAGTGCGGCGGCGATCGCCCTCGTGAGATTCATGCCCGAGAATATAGAGCGATCAACTGATCACCTGAATGTCCCGGAAACGAACGATCGGTACGCCCGTGGTGTGGTTCCGGTGACGCGCTTGAACGCGACACTGGGCGCGCTCTCCGAGCCGTACCCGACCGCGTGCGCGATCGCGGCCACGGTCTCGCCACGCCGCAGCCGGTCCGCGGCCAGCGAAGCCGCCGGCCACCTCCCGGAAAATCACCCGGCCGGCAGCGGCGTCACCTCGCGCCGCCGGCCAGCACGAACGGCACCGGACGGGTGACCACGAAGCAGTCGCCGACGGCCGGCGGCCAGGTGACGCCGTCCACGATCAGCAGGGCCGAACCGGTGCGGACCGCGTTGAACTTCACGTCCAGCGGCGCGTCGAACGCGACCGATCCGGAGACGGCCGGGTGGCTGTGGGAGTACGCGTCAGGAACGCTCCGAGCGGCGTAACCGCCACGGCGGCACGCCCGCGGTCGCCAGCTGCGCGGCCAGTTCCGGCGCCGGATCGTCGAAGAACACGGCGACCTGGTGCACGTCCGCGAGCGCACAGGTGGCGGCGAACGTGCCCACGTTGATCGAGTCGACGGACTCCGCCCCGGCCAGGTCCACGATCAGACGCAGCGGGCGGGTCCGGCGCACCGCGTGCACCAGCGTCTGCCGCAGCTGCACCGCGTCCTCCACCCCCACGTCCCCGGTGGCACGTATGACCAGGCTGCCGTCCGCGCGCGTGGAAACATCCAGTGTCATGTCCATGAATGCCTTCCGGCGAATCGGAGTACGTCCGGCGAGGGACCGTCGGGCGGACACGGTATGACCCGCAGGTTAACGAACCACCGCTCGTGCGTCGTTAACCGTGTTGCGAGTCGGACACATTCCGGCCCGCCCGGCTCTCGCCGGCGCACCGCCGATCCGGCGTCCGGCATCGATGGCTCAGGCCAGCAGTTTCCGGATCTCGGCGGCGAGCGCGACGGACGCCTCGATCTCGACCTTGCGGCTGGAGACGCTCTCCACGTTGAAGCCGAACGGCAGGCCGAGCCGGCGGCAGAACGCGATCAGCTCGCGCGCGTTCGACACGCACTGGTCGTACGACTCGCTGAGCGGGTCCTCGGTGTGCCGGAGCGTGTTCTCCAGCCAGCGGGGAACGTCCACGCCGAGCCATTGGAGGAACTCCAGCGTCTTGACCGAGCCGCAGACCGAGAGCGTCAGGATGACCGGGCGCGGTGCGACGCCGCGCTCCCGGCACGCGTAGAAGTAGTCGGACAGCATGCTCTTGGTCGCACCCACGTCGTAGACGACCTGGGAGATGAAGAACGCGACGCCGCGCTCCTGCTTGTCCAGCATGCGCAGGTGCTCGTCGCCACGCCGGCTGTACCGCTCGGTGATGCTGACCGCGCCGAGCGCCAGGTCGTCGCGGATCTCCCGGCGCAGCGCGTGCGCCTGGCCGAGGTGGGTGTGCACCGGCTTGTCGCCGGACGACGCGCCGACGAAGACGCTGAGCACCCGGTCGGTGTCGACGGAACGCAGCCACTCCGCGAGATCCGCCTCGGGGTACTTGCCGACGCACCGGTAGACGATCACCGAGCGGTCCCAGCCGGCCAGGTGCGTGTCGTGGAACGACGCCGGGTCCATGGTCGGCAGGTACGGGAACGGGCGCTGCTCCGGGTTGCGGTCGCTCTCGTCGTCGATGTCGTAGAGGATCAGCCCGTCGATGTCGACGGCGGCGAGCCGCTCCAGCGTGCGGCCGGCGATCTCGGCCGCCTGTGCGGGCTCGGTGGACCGCCGGGGCGGCGTGATGCCCACCAGCAGGGGCTCCCCGCCCGTTTCGATCATCTGCCGGAGACTCGGCCTGGTTGCAGCGGACATAGCCGACAAGCCTACCGAGCGTGATCCGCTTCTGCCGAACGCGTCCCACCGATCAGTCGCGCGCGGCGACCGCGGCCTCCCGGCTGATCACGACGCTGGTCTCGGACGTGGCGCTGTTGATCAGGATGCCGGCGCAGTCGAGGTCACCGGCGGCCATCTCGAGCAGCACGGACCCGGGTACGCCGACGGTGAAAGCCTGCCCGAACGTGCGAGCGTAGACCGGCGGGTCGGCGAACGTGAGGATGCGCGGCCGCCCGTCGCCGTGCGTGGTGCGGCCCACACCGAACCCGGCGCCGGACGTGCCGTCCGCGGCGACCGGTCCGGACCCGACCGCGCCGACGATCGAGTTGCGGAACACGTCGATCAGACGGGCCCAGTTCTCATCCGTCCGATTTCCGGCATACGCGGCCAACGCGTCCGACAGCGGCGAATCGCTCATGCCAGAGGACTATAGGGCCTGCAGCAATATCAATATTTGGCTATGGTCGGGCACATGACTCACGTCCGCCCGTTTCTGGAAGAGGTCGTGCTCGACGCGGTGGCGGCGTCGCTGCGCGCGCGGGGGCAGCGCGTGATCCGCCTCGACGCGTCCGGCTGGACCGCGGACGACGACCTCTACCGGGAGCTCGGCGCCGCGCTGGACCTGCCGGCGGGCTTCCGCCACGACCTCGACGGGCTCTCCGGCTGCCTCGCCGAGGTGACCGCACCGAACGGTCTCGCCGTCGCGTTCGTCGGGTACGACAATTTTTCCGCCGCCCGCCCGGACACCGCCCGGGCCGCACTGGAGATCATCGATGACTGGTGCGTGGCGGCGGCCGCCCGTGGTCAGCACGTCTCCTGCCTGGTCCAGCCGCCTATCTCCTGACCGGTGACGTCCCGCGGTTCCACCACAGCGACAGCCCGGCGCCGGTCACCACCAGCACCGCACCGGCCAGCAGGAACCAGAACGAGATCTCCACGTCCTCCCGGTGCAGGCCGATCTCCCGGGGCAGGTCGCCGAGCACGCCGGTGAGCTGCTCCGCGTCCTCCGCCTTGAAGTACCGCCCACCGGTCAGGTCCGCGACCGTGGTCAGCGCCTCCTCGTCGATCTCCTGGATCCGCCGCCCACCGTTCCCCCAGGCGCCCGGGTCGCGCCCGCCCGGCCCACGCCGGCCGGAGAACGCGTCCGTGCCGATCTGGTCCGGCGTGCACACCATCTGCGCCGGCTCGGTCGTGCCGAAGCCGATCGTGAAGATCCGCAGCCGGCGTGCCGCGGCCTGCTCGGCCGCGGTGACCGGGTCGACGCCGGTGCTGTTCGCACCGTCGGTCAGCACCACGATGGTGTCCGGCTGGAACGCGGCCGGGTCCGCCACCGGCGGGTCGCCGAGGTCCACGCCGGTCGCGGCCACGTTCGGGTTGATCTCCGCGATCGCGTCGATCGCGGTCAGGATCGCCGCGCCGATCGCGGTGCCGCGCGCGGTCTTCAGGCCGTCGATCGCGGCGAGCAGCGCCTCCCTGTCCTCGGTCGGCGCGACCAGCAGCCCGGAGATGCCGGAGAACGCGACCAGCCCGATCCGGGTGCCGTCCCGGGTGTCCCGGATGAACTCGCGGGCCGCGTCCGCCGCGACCGCGAGCCGGTTCGGCGCGATGTCCGTGGTGCACATCGAGCCGGACACGTCGATCGCCAGCAGGATCGACGTGTCGGTGGACGGCACCGCGAGCGAGGCCTGCGGCCGGGTCAGCCCACCGGCCAGCGCGGTCAGGCCGGCCAGGAACAGGATCACCGGCACCCGGCGGCGCCACGACGACCGGGCCGGCAGCGCGGCCCGGATCAGCGCCACACTGGAGACGCGCAGCGCGGCCCGTCTGCGCCGCCGGTTGAACCACCACCGGGCGAGCAGCAGCAGCGGTACGACCAGCAGCGCGAGCAGGCCCAGCGGCCAGGCGACCGACATCAGATGATCCTCCCGTGCCAGCGGGTGCTCAGCAGCGCGCCCACGGCGAGCAGCAGCAGCGCGGCCCCGGCGAACGGCGCGGTCAGCTCGACCGGCTCCCGCTTCGTGGTCAGCCGCAGGTCGATGCCGCCGGTGGTGCCCTCGAGCCCGGCCGCGTCCCCGGCGGTGTGGTACTCGCCGCCGCTGACCTGCGCGATCGCGGTCAGCAGCGTCGCGTCCAGCGCGGTGGTGAGCCGGTAGCCGTCCACCTCGACCGTGGCGCCCTCCGGCGTGCCGACGCCGACGGTCTGGATCCGCACCCCGGCCGCGGCGGCCAGCTCGGCGGCGGCCTCGACGTCCGGGCCGCCGGTCTCCTCGCCGTCGGAGAAGACCACGATCGTGGCGGACGGCCAGTAACCGAGATCGGGCGGCGTGCCGCCCTCGTCCGGCATGACCATCGGCTTGCCGGTGATCGCGCCGAGCGAGACCAGGATCGCCTGGCCGAGCGACGTGCCGCCGCCGGCCCTGGCCCGGTCGATCGCGGCGATCGCGAGGTCGTGGTCGCCGGTCGGCGCCTGCGTGGTCAGCGCCTGATCGCCGAAGACCACCACGCCCACGTCCACCGACTCGGGCTGCCGCCGCACGAACTCACCGGCCGCGGCCTGCGCGGCGCCGAGCCGGGTCGGGCTGACGTCGTCCGCGGCCATGCTGTTGGAGATGTCGAACGCCAGGATGACGGTGCCGGACACCCGCGGTACCGCGATCTCCGCCTCCGGCCGCGCGGCACCGGCCAGCATGATCGGCAGCGCGGCGAGGAAGAACGCCCAGGGCAGGTGCCGTCTGACCGCCGCGCGCCGGTCCGCCGCGGGAATCAGACCCGCGGACACCAGCACGCGGGTACGACGACGCGCCAACAGCACGTAGGCGGCGATCGCGGCGCCGGTCAGCAGCACCGCGAGCACCAGCACGGCCGGGTAGAGCACGGTCATCGGCGTACCCTCCCGGATTGCCGGGTCATCGAGACCAGCGCGTCGAGCAGGTCCGCATCGGTGGTGATCCGGTGCGCGGCCACGCCGGCCCGGTGCATCGCGGTCGTGATCAGCGACTCCCGGCCGTCGACCTCCTCGGCGAGCCGGCGGCGCAGCATCGGGTCGCCGGTGTCGACCAGGATCTGCTCGCCGGTCTCCGCGTCCTCCACCAGCACCAGCCCGACGTCCGGCAGTTCCAGCTCGGCCGGGTCGACCACGCGCACGACCACCACCTCGTGCCGGTGGGTGAGCATGGCCAGCGCCTTCTCCCAGCCGGGGTCGCCGATGAAGTCGGAGACCAAAAAGACCAGGCTGCGCCGCTGCTTCGTGGTGGCGGCCGCGAAGGTCAGCATGCGCGTGATATCGGTGGTCTGCCCGGCCGCCGCGCCGTCCGCCTTGATCAGCTCGGCCGCGATCCGCAGGATCTGGTCGCGGCCGCCGCGCGGCGGGATCACCCGCTGCGCGTCGTTGTCGAACAGGATCGCGCCGACCCGGTTGCCGCCCTGCGACACCAGCCGGGCCAGGCTGACCGACAGGTCCGCCGCGACCGACTCCTTGCCGCGCGCACCGACCCGCATGGACGCGGACCGGTCAACGACCAGCCACGCGGTCAGCTCGCGGTCCTCGGTGTACTGCCGGACGTACGGCTCGTCCAGGCGCGCGGTCACGTTCCAGTCGATGTGCCGGACGTCGTCCTCGGCCGTGTACGCGCGCAGGTCGGTGAAGTCCAGGCCGGTGCCGTGCCACACGGTCCGGTAGGCACCCTGCAGCCGCCCGTCGAGCCGGCGGCCGAGCCGCCACTCCAGGCGCCGCAGCAGCCGGTCCGGGGCGCTGGTCATCGGCGGCCGGCGGGCTCGGGCACCGGCAGGTTCGCCAGGATCTTCTGGAGGATCAGGTCCGCGGTGACGTCGTCGGAGAGCGCCTCGTAGGACAGGACGAGCCGGTGCCGCAGCACGTCCAGCGCAAGATCGGTCAGATCCGCCGGTACGGCGTAGTCGCGCCCGCGGATGAACGCCAGCGCGCGCCCGGCCAGCACCAGGCTGATCGAGCTGCGCGGCGAGGCGCCGTACGTGACGTACCGGGCCAGGTCGTCCAGCCCGATCCGGCCCGGCTCGCGGGTGGCGTGCGCGAGGTGCACCGCGAACTCGATCAGCGACGGATCCACGTACACCCGGTCGGTCTGTTGTTGCAGGCCCACCAGCGTCCCGGGGTCGATGATCTTCTGGATCACCGCGGCCGGCGTCAGCGCGCGCTCGACGATCACGAACTCCTCGGTCACGCTCGGGTAGCCGACCAGGACCTTCATCATGAACCGGTCGGTCTGCGCCTCGGGCAGCGGATACGTACCCTCGTTCTCGATCGGGTTCTGGGTCGCCATCACCAGGAACGGGTTCGGTACCCGGTGCGTCTCGCGGCCGATCGTGACCTGCCGCTCCTGCATCACCTCCAGCAGCGCGGACTGCACCTTGGCCGGCGCCCGGTTGATCTCGTCGGCCAGCAGCAGGTTCGTGAACACCGGCCCGAGCGACACCTGGAACTCGCCGGTCGGCTGGTGGTAGACGCGGGTGCCGAGGATGTCCGCCGGCACCAGGTCCGGCGTGAACTGCACCCGGTGGAACTCGCCGCCGATCGCCTCCGCCAGCGACTTCACCGCGAGCGTCTTGGCCAGCCCGGGCACACCTTCGACCAGGATGTGGCCGCGCGCGAGCAGCGCCACGACCAGCCGTTCGAGCAGCGGGTCCTGCCCCACGATGGTCTTCTTGACCTCGTAGAGCACCTGCTCGATCGGTCCGGCATCCGGCATGGGTCGCTCCTTAGGATCGCTACAGCGGGGGTGCTTGGCCGTCGCCGTCGACGGCGCCGAGCGCGGCACCGATCGGGACCGCGAAACCGATACCGATGAACGTGCCCGCGTCGGTCGGGTTCGCCAGCGCCACCACGATGCCCACCACCTCGGCACGGTCGTTGATCAGCGGCCCGCCCGAGCTGCCCGGGTTGACCGCCGCGTCGAACTGGATGAGTCCCGGCAGGTCCGGCTCGTTCCCGCGATCCAGCGTGCGGTCGAGCGCGGACACCACCCCGCTGGTGGTCGTCCCGGTCAGCCCCAGCGGGTTGCCGATCGCCACCACCGCCTCCCCCACCCCGGCCGCACCGCCCAGCGTGGCCGGGACCAGCGTCTCCGGCAGCCGCTCCGGCCGCAGCACCGCGATGTCCATGGCCGGCTCCGCCTGCGCGATCGCCGCCGGCGTCTCGCTGCCGTCCGCATAGGTCACGGTGATCGCCTGCCCGTTGCCGACCACGTGATGGGCGGTGAGGACGGTCCCGTCCGCGTTCGCCAGCACTCCGGTCCCGGTCGACCCGCCCGCGGTTATCCGCACCACGGACGGCAGCACCGCCTCGTAGACCTGCGGCACGCCCAGCGGCCCGCCGGATTCGCTCGGCGACGGCACGGCCACCACCGGCGCGGCCTCCGGCTCCGCGCGCGTGCCCTGGAGGACCACCAGCCCGGTGATCACGACGGCCCAGACGGCGACCGCGCCGATCAGCAGCCGCCGCCGGTCCAGCCGGCGCCCCGGTCTCGCCCCATCGTCCGGCGGCCGCTCGGCCGGCACCGGAACGGACGCGGGGTCACGCAGCACGGTCATCACCACCGGCGCCCGACGGTCGCTCTGCATCCACCGACTGTAGGAGCCGCACCTCAAGATTCGCCACGTAAGTGGAACTCACTACCCCACGGAACCCACCGCACGCCCCACGACTCGTACGATCGGCCCGCGGATCGGGTGCCGGTGTGCGCCCACCACAGGCCGCGGTGCGGGCCGCGTCCCAGCCGGCCCGGTCCAACCGCGACAGATCCAGCAGCGGGCGTACGGCCGGTCCGCGGTGAAGTTCTCGAAGCGGTGCTCCCGCTGTGCGGTGCGATCCGGCGCCCGGTCCGGACCGCGTCGGACACTGCGCGCCACGTCCGCGACCGCCGACGCGATCCGGATCTCGTCCGGCCGGCGAACCGGTGGTTGTCGCCGCGCGGCAGGTTGTCGTAGCGGCGGTCGCCGGGCCGGATGACGATCGCGGCGGGCGCGGCATGGCGGCGGGAGCCCGGTGGCACCGAGCGCGGACGCTCCGGCCGCGGTCAGCAGGCCGCGGCGACTGATCTCCGTCACGCCGTCCGCCTGCCGAGACCGGCGCCCGGCTCGCATCGCCCGCCCGGTGGGGAGCGGCGGTGGATTCCGCCGCTCCACCGGACGGTCAGCTCAGCCCGCCCATGCCCGTCGTCACGGCCGGGCGTCGACGCCGGCGCCGAGGTAGGTGGGCACGTCGGCGAGCAGACCGGAGACCTCGGGGCTGTGCTCGTTGCGGCGGCGGTGCAAGGCAGCGATCTTGTCGGACAGCGCCGGATCGTCGTCGTCGCTGATGTCGAAGATCTGCATGTTCTCGATGAGCTCGAGCCCGATCAGGTCGGTGCGGAGCGTGGCCGGGTGAATCAGGAACTCGAACATGCCGTCGAGGTCGTCGAAGACGAACGTCGCACCGTACTCGAACTCTCCGCCATGATCGCGGCCGACCACCCAGGACCGGACCGAGGGAACCGACCGGCCGGTCTCCCGCCAGCTCTCCAGCGCGGCCTCGGCCTGCTCGGGTGACGCGGTCTTCTTCAGCGCGGCGCGAATGACGTGATAGATCATCTGCTGCTCTCCATATTCCTAACGTTGTTAGATACACTAACGACGTTAGACTAGCTCGCCGTCGCGGCGCGGTCCACCGGCGGCAGAAAGATCGCGTGATGTTGAACGCTGCGGGGCCGGGCGGCCGTACCTAGGACCGGGTAGGTCTGACGGCCCGATACGGGTCCCGCTGCGAAGGAACTGACCGTTGTCGCTCATCACACCAGGTCTGGACACGCCGCCCGTCGACACGACCGTGTCGGCCACGGAGCCCGCGCCCGAGGCGCCCGCGTCCGCGCCGGTGCGAACCGGGACGCGACTGGGAACCGTCGGTGGGTGGGTCGTCACGCTACTGGCGGCCGTGCTGGTACTGGGGGCGCTGCTCTCCCCCAACCAGGTGAGCAGCCTCGGGCCCGCCGCGTTCCTCCGGATTCCGCTGGAAGCGCTGATCGCGGTGGCGGTCCTGCGCCTGCTCCCGGCCCGGCCGCGGAAGATCCTGGCGGCGGTGCTCGGGGCGGTGCTCGGGCTGCTGCTGATCGTCAAGCTGGTCGACATGGGCTTCTACACCACGCTGTCCCGGTCGTTCGACCTGGTGCTGGACTGGCCGTTCTTCGCGGACGCCTACAACATCGTGCAGGGGAACACGAACACGGCGGTGGCGTGGGCGGTGCTGGCCGGGGTGGTGCTGCTGGCGGTGGGGGTGCTGGCGCTGACGGCGGCCGCGACGGTGCGGCTGTCCGGGTTCGTGGTGCGGCACGACCGGGCCTCCGTCCGTACCGTGGCGGTGTTGACCGTGATCTGGGTGTTGATCGCCGGAACGGGGCTGCGGGCCGATCCGGGTGGGCCGGTGGCGGCGTGGAGCACCGCACGGATGGCGGCGGACAAGGTGCGGCAGGTGAACACGGGGCTGGCGGACTCGCGGGAGTTCGCGGAACTGGCCGCGAACGACGCGTTCCGGGACGTGCCGCCGGAGCGGCTGCTTACCGGGCTGGCCGGTAAGGACTTCTTCCTCACGTTCGTGGAGAGCTACGGGCGGACCGCGGTGGAGGGGTACGACTACACCGGGCCGGTGACGGCCGCACTGGACGCGGGTGAACAGCGGCTGACCGCGGCCGGGTTCAGCGCGCGCAGCGGCTGGCTGACCTCGCCGACCGCGGGTGGTGGCAGCTGGCTGGCGCACTCCACGTTCCAGTCCGGGCTGTGGATCGACAACCAGCAGCGGTACCGGAACCTGGTCAGCACCCGGCACACCACGCTGACCGGCGCGTTCCAGCGCGCGGACTGGCGCACGGTCGGCGTCATGCCGGCCCTCACCTATGCCTGGCCTGAGCAGCATTTCTACGGCTTCGACCAGGTCTACGACTCGAACACGATCGGGTACGAGGGTGAGCACTTCACGTGGGTCGTGGTCCCGGACCAGTTCTCCTACTCCACGCTGCAGCGGCGCGAGCTGGACGTGCACGACGGCCCGGTGATGGCGGAGATCGACACGCTGTCCAGTCACTCGCCGTGGACGAAGCTGCCGCAGATGGTCGACTGGAACGCGGTCGGCGACGGCACGGTCTTCACGCCGCAGGCGCAGGCCGGGGTCCCGACCCGCGAGCTGTGGAGCAACTCCGACCGGGTGCGCGCCGCCTACCGGCAGTCGATCGAGTATTCGATCGAGGCGCTGACCTCGTGGATCGCCACCTACGGCACGGACGACACGGTGCTGGTGTTCCTCGGCGACCACCAGCCGGCCCCGATCATCACCGGCGACAACGCGACCCGCGACGTGCCGATCACGATCGTCGCCAAGGACCCGGCGGTCCTGGACCGCGTCGCCTCGTGGGAGTGGACGCCCGGGCTCAAGCCGGCCCCGGACGCGCCGGTCTGGCGGATGGACACGTTCCGGGACCGTTTCCTGACCACGTTCAGCGATCTCTAGACCTGGCGGTTCTGCCAGGCCCAGGCCGCGACCTCGACCCGGTTGCGCAGGCCGAGCTCGGCCTGGACGTTCGCCAGGTGTGCCTTGACGGTGCGACCGAGACGAACAGCTCCGCGGCGATCTCCCGGTTGGTCCGGCGTGCGCGACCTTCCGGACCAGTTCCAGCTCGCGGCCGGTCAGCGGGGGCGGCGGGCCCGTCGACGGCCTGGCGCCGGCGAAGTGCCGCAGCAGGCGCGTCGTGATCGACGGGGAGACCAGCGCGTCACCGGCGTGCGCGGCCCGAACCGCCTCGGCCAGCAGCCGGTGCCGGCGGTGAGGCCGGTGCCGGTGCTGCCGGTCAGGCCGGCGACTGGGCTGCCGCCCGTGATCACACGGCCGTCGTCCGTGACGGTGCCAGCAGCCGCCGGAGCAGCACCCGCCGCGACCCGGCCGCGCGCAGCAGGAGCAGCTGGAACCCGGCGCCGAACAGCACCGCGAAGATCGGATAGAAGCGCTGATCGACGAACAGATGCAGCCACGGTACGGCGTCCGGCACCGGACCGGGCGGCAGCACCGTCCCCGTGGACTCGTGCACCGTACCCCGGTGGGCGATGGGTTTGATGTTGGCGACGGTGATGCCGCAGAGTGCGAATCCGCGAATCACGTCGAGCGCCACGGTTCTCGACGACATGCCCGACAGCCTGCGCGCACGCGCGGCCCGGAACCTCGGCCGGAAGGCCGGGAACGCCGCGGGCAGGTAGTGCTTTCGGCCGGACACGTGCCGGGATTGGCGTCATCCGCGATCTCCGCGTCTGGTGCGCGGAATGACGGTCAGGAACGATGTCCTAGACCGACAGTGAGCGGGAGGCTACACATGAGTGCGTTTCGGGTGGAGGTCGACGGCGCGAGCTGCATCGGCTCCGGGATGTGCCGGTCGATCGCCCCGGAGGTCTTCGATCTGGACGAGGAGGCCGGCTTGGTCCGCCTGCTCGACGCGCGGCCGCCGGCACACACGGCTCCGGCGGTCCGCGAGGCCGTGCTCCGGTGCCCCGCGGCCGCCATCCTGAGCCACGACCGGCCGGCGCCGATCCGGTCGTGAACGCGGCGGGCCCCGGCGTGCCCGCCCGGGAGGAGTGGGCGGGGCGCCGGGGCCACGTCTGCGCAAGCGTTGGTCAGGCCTTGACCGGCTCCGGCTCGGCGACCGGGTCCGGGCCGAGGAAGTCGTAGCCGGACTCCCGGTGCACGCTGTCGATGCCCTCCTGCTCGACCTCCGCGCTGACCCGCAGGCCCACGGCCAGGTCGAACAGCTTGGCGATGATGAACGTCAGCACGAAGCTGTACGCGAGCACCGCGACCGCCGCGATGGTCTGGTCGAGCAGCAGCTCGACGCCGCCGCCGAAGAACAGGCCGTCGCGCTCGTTCGGCGCGTCCGCGGTGGCGAGGAAGCCGATCAGCAGCGTGCCGATGATGCCGCCGACCAGGTGCACGCCGACCACGTCCAGCGAGTCGTCGTAGCCGAGCTTGTACTTGAGGTTGACGGCGAGCGCGCAGAGCGCACCGGCGACCGCGCCGATGATGAGCGCGCCGAGCGGGTTCACCGCGCCGCATGCCGGGGTGATCGCGACCAGGCCGGCCACGATGCCGGACGACTTGCCCAGCGAGGTCATGGCGCCGCCACGGAACCGCTCGACGACGATCCAGGCGAGGCCGGCGGCGGACGCGGCCGCGACCGTGTTCAGCACGACGACCGAGGCGGAGTTGCCGGCGGCGAGCGCGGAGCCGCCGTTGAAGCCGAGCCAGCCGAACCAGAGCAGGCCGGCGCCGAGCGCGGTCAGCGGCAGGTTGTGCGGCTTGTGCGGCGACGACGGCCAGCCGGTGCGCTTGCCGAGCACGATGACGACCGCGAGCGCGGCGATGCCGGCGTTGATGTGGACGGCGGTGCCACCGGCGAAGTCGATCGCGCCGACGTCGTTGGCGATCCAGCCGCCGACGACGGTGTCGCTGTCGAACGCGAAGACCCAGTGCGCGACCGGCAGGTAGACCAGGGTGGCCCAGACCGCGGTGAACGCGAGCCAGACGCCGAACTTCATCCGGTCCGCGACGCCACCGGCGATCAGCGCGGTGGTCAGCGCCGCGAACAGCATCTGGAACACGGCGAACAGCGCGGGCGGGATGGTGGCGGCCTCGTCCTCGGCGATCACGCCACCGAGGCCGAAGTTCGCGGTGTCCAGGCCGAGGATGCCCGCGCCGCCGATGGAGTCACCGAACGCGAGCGAGTACCCGTAGAGCACCCAGATGACGCAGACCACGATGGCCGCGCCGAAGGTCATCATGACCATGTTGATGACGCGCTTGGCGCCGACCATGCCGCCGTAGAACAGCGCGAGGCCGGGCACCATGAGCAGGACCAGCGCGGTGCTGGTCAACACCCACGCGGTGCTACCACTGTCCACTGTATGTACTCCCTTGAGACTCAAAGCGTTGTGAGCGGCAGTGAACTCACAGTTGATTACGGGCGGTCACGTGCGGTGTTGCGTGATCGTTTCACGACGTTCCGAAACATTTAAAACCGTGCGGCGGTACGACGCGGCGAGGGTCACAGCCGATCTCCGGCGAATCTGGCACACTGGTTGATGCATCAACCTAAGACGGAGCGTGATCATGAGTTACGGACACCCCCTTGAGTTCGGCACGTTCGTCACGCCCGGAAACGCGCCGCCGCACGACCCGGTCGACCTGGCGAAGCGTGCCGAGGAGCTCGGGTTCGACCTCGTCACGTTCCAGGACCACCCATATCAACCGAGATTTCATGACACCTGGACACTGCTGGCCTGGGTGGCCGGCCAGACCTCGCGCATCCGGCTCGCACCGAACGTGATCAACGTGCCGCTGCGGAACCCCTCGGTCCTGGCCCGCGCGGCCGCCTCGCTCGACCTGCTCTCCGGCGGCCGTCTGGAGCTCGCGCTCGGCGCCGGCGGTTTCCCGGACGCGGCGCGGGCGATGGGCGCCACCGTGCAGCCGCCGCGCGCGAGGATCGAGGCGCTCGGCCAGGCGATCGACGTGATCCGCGAGCTGCAGGACCTGTCCAGCGGCCGGCCGGCACGCGCCGGTGGCGAGTTCCACCGCGTCGTCGGCGCACAACGCGGACCGGCGCCGGCGCACGCGATCCCGATCTGGGCCGGCGGCGTCAAGCCCCGCATGCTGCGGCTGATCGGCGCGAAGGCGGACGGCTGGCTGCCGTCGCTGCCCTACGTCGGCCGGGACGGTATCGCGGCCGGCAACAAGATCATCGACGAGGCCGCGGTGGCCGCCGGGCGCGAACCGGCCGACATCCGCCGCCTGCTCAACATCTCCGGCACGTTCCGGGACACGTCCGAGGGCTTCCTGCAGGGCCCGCCCGCCCAGTGGATCGACGAGCTGCTGCCGCTGATCCTGGCGGACGGCATCGGCACGCTGATCCTGATGACCGACTCCGCCGCCGACATGGAGACGTTCGCGACCGACGTGATGCCCGCGCTCCGGGACGCCGCCGCACCGCTGGCCAGGACCAACCACAGACCCTCGGCGGTACGGGCGAAGCGCCGCCCCGGCATCGGCTACGACGACGTACCGGCCTCCCTCGCCCGGTCCACGGTCGAGCCGGGCGACGTGGAGTACCCGTCGGTGCGCTCCAACTACATGCGCGGCGGCTCACCCGGCCTGGTGCTGCGACCGTCCACGCCGGACGAGGTCGGCGACGCGCTGCGGTTCGCCGCCGCACACCGGCACCTGCCGTTCGGCGTGCGCAGCGGCGGCCACGGCGTCAGCGGCCGGTCCACCAACGACGGCGGGATCGTGCTGGACCTGGGCCGGTTCACGACGTTCGAGGTGCTCGACCCCGCGGCCCGGCTCGTCCGGATCGGCGCCGGCCTGCGCTGGATGGAGGTGGCCGCGGCGCTGGCACCGCACGGCTGGGCGCTGACCTCCGGCGACTACGGCGGTGTCGGCGTCGGCGGGCTCACCACCGCGGGCGGCGTCGGCTGGATGACCCGCAAGTACGGCCTGACGCTCGACCACGTCCGCGCCGCGACCGTGGTGCTGGCCGACGGCACGGTGGTGCGCACGTCCGCGGACGAGCACCCGGACCTGTTCTGGGCGCTGCGTGGCGCCGGGGCGAACGTCGGCGTGGCGATCGACTTCGACTTCCGGGTCGACGAGGTCGGCGACGTCGGCTGGGGCCAGTTCGTGCTGGACGCGTCCGACACCGCCGGCATGCTGGTCCGGTACGGGCAGGCGGTCGAGGCCGCGCCGCGCGACCTGACCGCGAACCTGCTGATGGGCCCGCCGCAGCCCGGTCAGCCGTCGTTCGCGCAGGTGATGGCGCTGGTCGACGCGTCCGACCCGGAGACGATCGTGGCCCAGATGACGCCGATCGCCTCGGTCTCCGCGCTCTACGACCAGAACGTGGTGATCGCGCCGTACGCCGCGGTCATCTCGAACGCGTCCACCGAACCGCACCGCGGCCAGGGCGAGCCGGTCAGCCGGTCCGGGTTCGTCCGGCACCTCACGCCGGAGGTGGCGGCCGGGATCACAAGGCTGCTGGCCAGCGGCGCCACCTACTTCTTCCAGATCCGCGCGGTCGGCGGCGCGGTCTCCGACGTCGGCGCGTTCGACACCGCGTACGCGCACCGGGACGCGAACTTCCAGATCGCCGCGATCGGGAGCAACCGGCAGCGGCTGGACCGGGTCTGGGACCGCGAGCTGCACCCGCTGATGGAAGGGCTCTACCTCAGCTTCGAGACCGATCCGCGGCCGGAGCGGCTGACCGACGCGTTCCCGCCGGACACGCTCGCCCGCCTGCGGCAGATCAAGGCGGTCTACGACCCGACGAACCTGTTCCGCGACAACTTCAACATCACTCCCGCATCGGAGGACCGGTCATGACCGACTACGGACACGAGCTGATCTTCGGAGCGTTCGTCACGCCCGCGGCCCGGCCGCCGCAGCAGGCGGTCGAGCTGGCCGTCGCGGCGGAGGAGTTCGGGCTGGACCTGGTCACCTTCCAGGACCACCCGTACCAGCCGACGTTTCACGACGCGTGGACGCTGATGAGCTACGTCGCGTCCCGGACCAGCCGGATCACGGTCGCCGGGAACGTGCTCAACCTGCCGCTGCGCGAGCCCGCGGTGCTGGCCCGGGCGGTCGCGTCACTGGACCTGCTCTCCGGCGGCCGGGTCGAGCTGGGTCTGGGCGCGGGCGCGTTCTGGGACGCGATCGAGGCGATGGGCGGGCGGCGGCTCACCCCCGGGCAGGCGGTGGACGCGCTGGCCGAGGGCATCGAGATCATCCGCTCGGTCTGGGACACGTCGGTCAAGGGCGGCGTGCGGGTGTCCGGTGAGCACTACACGGTGGACGGTGCGAAGCGCGGCCCGGCCCCGGCGCACGACGTGTCGATCTGGGTGGGCGCGCTCAAGCCGCGCATGCTGGCGCTGACCGGGCGGCTCGCGGACGGGTGGCTGCCGTCGCTCGCGTACCTGAAGGGCGGTGCGTCCGACCTGACCGACATGAACGCGCGAATCGACGCCGCAGCCGTGGACGCCGGGCGGTCCCCGTCCGACGTGCGACGGCTGCTGAACGTGGGCGGCTCGTTCGCGGCGCAGAGCCGCGGGTTCCTGGACGGGCCGCCGGACCAGTGGGCGGAGGAGCTGGCCGGGCTGACGCTGGAGTACGGCACCAGCGGCTTCGTCCTCGCCACGGACGACCCGGCCGCGATCGAGCTGTTCGCGAAGGAGATCGCGCCGGCGACCCGGGAGCTGGTCGCGGCGGAACGCTGACCACGTCACGGCGCCCGCCGGGAGGCCGATGCGGCCTCCCGGCGGGACCGGCTCACGCACCGATCGGCAGGTGCTCCCACTCGGCGAACGCACCCGGCCGCTCGTCATCCGCCGCCACGTACGGCGCCTCGTGCTCGTGGTAGGCCCGCAGCCACGCGCCGGGCAGTGGACCGGACACCCGCCAGACCGGCGCGGACCAGTCCGTCGTGGACGCCCGGAACACCTGGTACGGGTTCCCCTCGTCGCAGTCGCGCAGCGCCAGCCGCCCGCTGTCCGGCAGCTCCTCCCCGATCAGTTCCAGGCACTCCCACCCGCTCTTGCGGATCGTGAACACCGGCTGGTCGTCCGCGTCGACGTGCAGCACCTTCATCAGCCAGAGCTGCGCGAACGACCCGTCGCACGGCTTGACCCGGACGAGCGCACCGCGTCTGCCGTCGTCACCGACCGCGGTCAGGCAGCCGTCCAGCCCGACGTTGCGGAGGTAGGCCGGACCCTCGACCGGGCCCGCCTGAGCGGCCCCCGGCACCGCCATCGCCGCGAGAGCCCCGGCGACGACGGCTGCATACCGCGCCTTGATTCGCATGATATTTCCCCCCATGTCGGCCGGTGGCGCGGTTTGTCCGCGGAGACTGGTCCACCGGCACGCCGCGAAAATCGTGTCACCGCGACCACCGGCGCGGGCGTGATCAGCGGAAATGCACCCCTGAACGGGTGATCAGGCGGGCCGCCGTCACGCCCGGGGCAGCGCACCCGCGATCGCGGCCAGGAAGTCACCCAGCACCGAGTCGTCCGGCGCGTGGTCCGGGTTGATCTCGGTCAGCACCAGGGCCGCGAACCGCGGGCCGGCGGTGAGCACGGCCAGCGACGCGGTCAGCTCCGCCGGCGTCAGGCCGATCGGGTCGCCGCCGGAGTCGGGCACGTCAGCGAGCGGAACGTCCACGAAGGACAGTACGTCCACGTCCAGGTGCAGCACGAACGGCCGCCCGGTCGCCTCGATCGCGGCCAGCGCCCGCCGGGCCGCACCCGGGACGTCCGCGTGCACCTCGGCCGCGGTCACGTACGGGATCCGCAGCTCGTCGAGGAGGCGGCGCTCCGGATCGTCCCCGCCGGCCAGCGCGTCGCCATAGCTCACCACGTCGGCCGGGCTCAGCAGCGGCGTCACCGGCCCGATCCCGGCCAGCTCGGGCGCACAGCCCGGCAGCCCGAGCAGGTGTGCCGTACCCATCGCGTCCAGATTCCCGTTCGCCCTGGTGGCGGGCGTGAACAGGTCGGGACCACCGTCCACGTAGAGCAGTGCCGGCGGTGTGCCGTGCCGGACGAAACCGGCGACCACACCGACCGTGATCGAGCAGTCCCCGCCGATCACGATCGGCCGCTGCCCGCGCGCGAGCACACCGGCGACCGCGTCCGCCGTCCCGGCCGCCACCCGCGCGACCTCGCCGGCGTTCTTGGCGGCCGGGCGTGCCCGATCCGGCCGCCAGCGAGCGCCGGGCACATCGCCGTGGTCCGCCGCGCCGCCGGGCAGCAGCCCGGCGAGCCCGGCCCGCCGGATCGCGGCCGGCCCCTTCTCGACGCCGGGCGTGTGCGCTCCCGCGCTGGACGGCACGCCGACGATCCCCCAGGCCGCATCCATGCCGATCATCATGCCACGGTCCGGCCGGGCCGCATCGGCCGTGGACCGGGCGCCCCGCCCGCGGCACATCCGGCCATCCGCGGCAGGGCCCGCACCGGATCCACGTCCGCCCGGAGCGCACCGCGTCGCCGGCGTGCCATCACGCGGGGAGGGAGACCGCGCGGAACCGACGACGAGACCGGCAGGGAGGAGCGCCAGCGACGACCGGTGCCCGCGGGAGCGAGCCCAGCGCACCACGCCGGAAGCGGGTGGATGGCGAATGTCAGCCGGCGTAGCCGGGGAGAAGAACGGTTCAGCCGGCGCGGCGCCGGGCCCGGCGGGCAGCCAGCTCGTCGCCGAGCGTCTCCGCCGCCGGCTCCGGGTCCGCCGCGGGCCGTGCGAAGACCGCCGGCTCGCCCGGGAGGTGCGACAGCGAGCCCTGGATCTCCTTGAACGCACCGCCGATCGCGATGCCGAACACGCCCTGCCCGCCCTGCAACAGGTCGACGACCTCCTCCGGGGAGCGGCAGTCGTACACCGTCGTGCCGTCCGAGATCAGCGTGATGCCGGCCAGGTCCTCGACGCCGTGCGAGCGCAGCGTCTCGATGGCCTTGCGGATGTTCTGCAGCGAGACCCCGGCGTCGAGGAGGCTCTTGACGACCTTGAGCACCACCAGATCACGGAACGAGTACAGCCGCTGGGTCCCGGAACCGGACGCGTCGCGGATGCTCGGGACGACCAGCTGGGTCCGCGCCCAGTAGTCGAGCTGCCGGTAGCTGATGCCCACCGCGTGGCAGGCGGTCACACCGCGGTATCCCACGGTGCCGTCCTCGCCGATCCCGATGCCGTCGTCGGCCCCGGGGGCCGACCCTGATCCAGCAGATTCGTCCATGCGACTACCTCCCGCTGTGCGGTGCCGCGTCCCTCGACGAGCCCCACCATATAGCGCACATCGGACCGGATCGCGGAAGCTTTGCCGCGACACGCCGCGTACGGGGGATCCTGCGCAGCGTGACGACTTCGTCACCGTATCGCGAAGCTTACGTACCCGTTAACGCCGAGCCGAAAAGTCAGCCGGCGAAGTCCTCCGGGCGGACGCCCTCGAGGAACTCGCGGAACTTCTCGACCTCGTCCTCCTGCTCGTCCGGGATGACGATGCCGGCCTCGGTGAGCACCTGCTCGGCGCAGCGGATCGGCGCACCGACGCGCAGCGCGAGCGCGATCGAGTCGCTGGGCCGGGCGGAGACGCGCACGCCGTCACCGATCAGGAGATCCGCGTAGAACACGTTCTCCTTCAGTTCGGTGATCTCGACGGCCTGGAGCGGCGCCTTGAGCGCCGCCAGGATGTCCCGCAGCAGGTCGTGGGTCAGCGGCCGGGCCGGCTTGACCCCCTGCTGCTCGTAGGCGATGGCCGTGGCCTCGACCGCGCCGATCCAGATCGGCAGGTACCGGTCGCCCTCGACCTCGCGGAGCAGGACGATCGGCTGGTTGTTGGGCAGTTCCACCCGCACCCCGACCACGCTCAGCTCGCGCACCGCTGCCTCCGTGTCGCTTATGTGTGAACGCCCCGATGCCACCGCCCCAGCGGCGGCGTCGAGGCGCGTTCTGCCCCTCACCTGCACGGTACACGGATCACCATGCGTAAGTGCCACCCGCGCCGTGCGATGCCGGGCACCGTACCCAAGCGAGCCTACGGCACGCGTGTTACGGACAAATCCCCAACTCAGCGCTCGAGGATGTCCCGCAGACCGGCCCGGAGCAGGGCCGCGTGCAGCATCTGTGAAAGTCCGGCCAGCTCAAGCGCGGTCTCGGCGGCGCGGGCCCGGGCGGCCGGGTCACGCTGCCGGGCGAGCGGCGCGATCAGCTGGGCGTAGAGACCCACCTCACGGTCCGCGGCGGCCCGGAACGCGCGCAGGTGCCGCGCCTCGATGCCGTGCCGGGCGAGACCGGCGACCGCGTGCGCGACCGTGAGCGCGTCCTCGTCGTACCACCCGGGCGAGCGACAGGTGATCAGCCCGAGCCGCTCGATCTCGCTGAGCCCGGTGTCCGACAGCCCGGTACGCTCCAGCAGCTCGGTCCGGCTGCACCGGGTGTCGACCGGCTCCGCGGCCGGCTCGTCCTCCGACGGAGCGCCCACCAGCCGGAGGGCCACCGGCGCGGAACCGGCGGCCTCCATCTCGGCCAGCTGCGCGCGGATGACCCGCAGCGGGAGGTACTGGTCCCGCTGCGCGGTCAGCACGAACCGCAGGCGCGCGACATCGTCCCAGCTGTACTTGCGGTAGCCGGATGCGGTGCGCTCCGGCTCCACCAGCCCCTCGGCCTCGAGGAAGCGCAGCTTGGAGATCGTGGTGTCGGGAAACTCCGCGCGCAACTCGGACAGCACCTCGCCGATACTCATCAGCCGGCGCCCGTCCTGCTGCGCCGCCCGGTGGTTACCGGGCGGCGGACCGGGGAAGGCGGCCGCCGCCCCGGATACGGTCATGACATCTCCTCGCTAAACAGGAGGATCAAGGTCATCAGCGGCCACCCTCGTCCGGGCGCGGCCCGGCGATGAAGACGAGCCGGAACTTGCCGATCTGCACCTCGTCGCCGTTGGAGAGCGTCGCGGCCTCGACCCGCTCCCGGTTGACGTAGGTGCCGTTGAGGCTGCCCACGTCGCGGACCGTGAAGGTGCCGCCGTCGCGGTGGAACTCGGCGTGCCGGCGGGAGACCGTGACGTCATCGAGGAAGATGTCGCTGTCCGGGTGCCGGCCGCTGGTCGTCACGTCGTGGTCGAGCAGGAAGCGGGCGCCGGCGTTCGGCCCCCGGCGGACGACGAGCAGAGCCATGCCGGGCGGCAGCGAACCGGACATCCGGCTGGGTACCACGTCGGCATCCGGACCCTCGAGGACCTCGTCGAGCGAACCCAGGTTCAGCGTCGACGTGACGTCGAGTGGGGGGAACTCGTCGTCTGGGCGCGTCATCGGACCACCTCGTGTCTGTTTCGGTCGCACGTCCCCCGGACCGGGACAACCGCCGGTCAGCGCCCGGCGGGGCCTCCCCCGGCTGCCATCCGTGGCATGTGAAGGACGTTCGACAATGCGGTTTCAATATCAAGTTCTCGCGTGACTACGGCAGAGTAGCCAGCGGGGTAGGGTGCGGCAACCGGACGCGCGCAACGCGTCAGGTTGTCAGATATCACACTCTGTCGGTGCGACGAAACTACTTGTTGATCAGTTCACCGTAGGCCGCGCCGTCGAGCAGGCCCGCGACCGCCGCCGGGTCCGCCGGGGTGATCTCGATCAGCCAGCCCTCGCCGTACGGATCGGTGTTGATCAGCTCGGCCTGGTCGTCCAGCGCGGTGTTCTTCGCGGCCACGGTGCCGGAGATCGGCGCGTAGATCTCGGAGACGCTCTTCGTCGACTCGACCTCGCCCAGCGACTCGCCGGCCTGGACGGTCGTGCCCACGTCGGGCAGCTGCACGTAGACGATGTCGCCCAGCGCCTGCTGCGCGAAGTCGGTGATGCCGACACGCACGGCAGCGGAGCCGTCACCGGACACCCACTCGTGTTCGGCGGTGTATCGCAGGTGCTCAGGAATCACGGGTCGTTCGTCCTTCGGTGAGAGCCGGGTCAGGAGACCGGCCGGGCGTACCGCAGCGTGGTGACGTCATGGATCGCAGACACGTCCACCACACCTTGTTCTTGCACGGTCACGTTACCGCCGTCATCGGTGATCGATTCGATCACCCCGCCGGGAATGCGCAACGCGGTGTCCATCGTCTTCGGGTCGCCGATCACGGTGATCGTGTAGGTCGACGTCAGCCGCTTGCCGTCGACGACCACGCCGAACCGGTCGCCACCCTGCCCGGCCGGCGAGTCCTGGAACGACGTGGACGCCACGACCCGCACCGCGGTGCCGTCGCCGCCCTCGATCTGCATCGCCTCCGCGCCCGCGCCGCGCAGCTCCTGCACCGCGTTGAGCAGCGCGTCCGACTCGACCTGGTCCTCTCCCCCGTTGATCCGGATGACCAGCCCGGTGCCGCGCGCGGGCAGCTCACCGGCGAGCACGCCGAGGTCGTCCGCGCGTTCGGTCGCCTCGCGCAGCGCGGCCTCGCGGCCCTCCGCGCCGGAGCTGAGCGACTGCTTGCTGTCCTCCAGCGCGGTGACCTCCTGCTGCAGCCGCTGCTCCTGCGACTCCAGGTCGGACAGGATCCGCACCAGGTCCTCCTGGCGGGCGGTCAGCAGCGTCGAGTCGCCGTCGTTCGCCTTCAGCTGCACGACCAGCGTGAACCCGAACAACAGCAGCAACACCGCGATCATCACGGTGGTCGCGTTGAACCGCCGCGCCGCCGGCGCCGCATCATTCCCGGAATCACCCGAGGGTACGGATGGGGGCACACCGGCCTCGGCCGGCGAACCGGCGCCGTCCTGCTCCGGCTTCGCCGCTACCGGGGCTGCGCGGTCTTCCTCCACCCGGGGCGGCGCGACGATCTTCCGCGCTTCCGCGGGCGCGGCCACCTTCTGCTTCGGGGTCGCCGGGGCGGGCTTCGGTGCGCCCGGGCTCACCGGCACGATCGGAGCCGGAGCCGGTTTCGCCACCGGCGTGGGGGCGGGCGGCGCCGGGCTCGGCTTGCGCGGCGCGGCCGGCTCCGCGTCGGTGCCGGTTCTCGCGGGCACGACCTCGGACGGCGGGGCCACCGGCGGCAGCACCACCGGCGGCACGGACGTGGCCGGCGGTTCGGTATGACGCAGGTCCCGCCGGGTCAGATCGACCGTGATCTCGTCGTCGACCGGTGTCCGCGGCGGATCCTTCGGTGCTGGCGAGTCGGCTCGCATCGGCTCGTCGCTGGTCATCGGCCTACGCTACCCGTCAGGCGCTGAACAGGTGGCGGCGGATGGCGGCCACGTTGCCGAAGATCCGGACGCCGAGCACGACCACGACGCCGGTGGACAGCTGCCCGCCCACGCCCAGCTGGTCACCCAGGTAGACGATCACGGCCGCGACCAGCACGTTCGAGATGAACGAGATCACGAACTGCTTGTCGTCGAAGTTCCGGTCGAGCCGCGCCCGGACGCCGCCGAACACCGCGTCCAGCGCCGCGACCACCGCGATCGGCAGGTACGGCTGGAGCGCCGGTGGCACGGTCGGGTCCAGGAACACGCCGAGCAGGACGCCCGCTATCAACGCGATGACCGCGTACATCAGTCGCCTTCCGGGGAGGTCGGAGTGGTCGGGGTGGGTGTGCCGGTGCCGCTGGTCGCGGGCGTGCCGGTGCCGGTCGCGGGCGGTGTCGGCTCCGGCGAACGGTAGGCATGCTCCAGGTCGCCACCGGCCGCCGCCGGCAGCTTCAGGTCGTCACGGTCGTCGACCTGGAACTTCATGCCGTACTTGTCGACCAGCGCGCGGAACAGCGACGCGGTGCCGGTCTCCTCGAAGCGGTCCTTCAGGTCGTCCGGCCCGATCGCGGTCACCTCGTACGGGCTGGTGACCGGCGCGAAGTCGACCAGGATCGCCTCGCCCGCGGCCCGGATCGTGGACGTGGCGGTCAGCCGCTCACCGTTGATCGCGATCGCCTCCGCACCGGTCGCCCAGAGCGCGTTCGCGATGTCCTGCAGGTCCCGGTCGAGCACCTTGGAGACCTTCTTGCTGCCGCCGGTGACCACGTCGACGTGCGCGTCCCCGTCCGCGACCGTCACCGTCACGCCGTCGCCCTCGACGTCGGCGAGCCCGGTCAGCGCCTCCAGGTTGCGCAGCCGTTCCGCGGTGCCGCCCTCCAGGTTCGCCTCACGCAGCGCGTTCACCTCGGCCCGCAGCGCGGCGGCCCGCTGCTCCAGGCCCTCGGCCACGTCCTGCCGGGTGCGGATCTGATCGACCAGCGCAGCGCGCGCCTTGCCCCGGGCCGGCTCCTCGGCCATGGTCTGCCGGTAGGCGATCGCGAACAGGAAACCGACCAGCACCAGCGTGGTGAGCGCGAGCCCGCGGGCGGAGGCGCCGCGCCACCCGGTCCGCGGGCCCTCCTTGGCACGCCGGGCCGCCGCGTCCGCGTACCCGGGGTCGAGCGGGTTGCGGAACAGCTCGGTCAGGAAGTCCGGAGCGTACTGTCGCCGCTTCGGGCTCTCCGGGGTATCGGTCATGCCGTCCCGCTCGCCGGCCGGGTCGCGCGGACCAGCAGCGACACCTGGTAGATGTAGAAGAAGGCGGCGATCCAGTAGAGCACCAGACCCCAGACCGCGCAGGCCCAGCCGAACGCGTGCGCGAACGGCCCGGCCGCCTCGGACGCCTTCGACAGCAGCAGCACCGGGAACGCGGCCAGCAGCATGAACGTGGCGGTCTTGCCGACGTAGTGCACCGGCGGCGGCCCGTAGCCGTGCGCGCGCAGGATCAGCAGGCAGACGCCGAGCACCGCCTCGCGGGCCACCAGCGCGGCCGTGAACTGCCAGGGCACCACCGCGGTCAGCGTGAACGCGACCAGTGTGGCGACGATGTAGAGCCGGTCCACGAACGGGTCGAGCAGCTCACCGAGCCGGCTCACCTGGCCGAGCCGGCGCGCGACCCAGCCGTCCACCCAGTCGGTGGTGCCGCCGATCGCGAGCACGATCAACGCGGCCACCTGCTGGTCGTCGAAGCCGAGCAGCAGCCAGAGGAACACCGGCACGCCGATCAGGCGCACGAAGCTGATCGCATTCGGCACGGTGATGACCCGCTCGGTGAAAATGCCCTCGAGCGGTTGTCCGGGCGCCCAAGGCGCAGGCGGACGCGCCACAGCTTCCCCTCCCGCGCAAGCACGCCGGGCATGCCCCACCGATGCCCGGCTCCGCCGAGGCGGCGGTCCGTGGTGCGGTCTCGTCCGGCCCGGGGGCCGGTCGGTCGCACTGCCGGGCCACTATAACGCCCGGTGGGCGGCCTCCCATGAGCCCCACGCTGATCTTGTGATTACACCCCGTTCGTGACGATTCCTGCGTCCTAGGACTTCGTTATCCGGCTGTGACCCGCACCGGGCGAGTTTGTCCCTACGCTATGCACCCGTGATACGGGGTTGGCATCGTGCGCTCGTTCTCCCGGTGGCGGTCCTCTGCCTGACGGCCGGCTGTGGCACCGCCGGCGGCACGGGCACCGTGGCGGCGACCGGCACCCCCTTCCTGCCGGTGTACGTCGACGAGTCGGCCGCGCCGGCCCGGCCCATCACGCTCGGCTTCGCCGGTGACGTGCACTTCGCCGGCCGCACCGCCACGCTGCTCGACGACCCGTCCACCGCGTTCGGCGACCTCCAGGACGCGCTCTCCGACCCGGACGTGACCGTGGTCAACCTCAAGTCCGCGATCACCAAGGGCGGCACACCGGTCCGCACCGAGGGCAACTTCCGTGCGCCCGCCACCGCGTTCGCGGCGCTGGAGGAGGCCGGCGTGGACGCGGTCTCGATCGCCAGCGACCACGTGCTCGACTTCGGCCCGCAAGGGCTCACCGACACGGTCGCGGCCGCCACCAAGGCCGGTTTTCCGGTGTTCGGCGCCGGCCAGGACGAGAGCGCCGCGTTCCGGCCCTGGGTGACCGAGACGCAGGGTGCGAAGGTCGCGGTGATCGCGCTGAACACCACGCCGCTGTTCGCGGAGAGCTTCGCGGCCGCCGGCGGCCGGCCCGGCGTGGCCGCGCCGGTGGACACCAAGCGGGCGATCGCGGCGGTGATCGACGCCAAGCGCTCCGCGGACGTGGTCGTGGTCTACAACCAGTGGGGCGAGACCGACGCGCAGTGCCCGTCGCCGAAGCAGCAGCAGCTGGCGTCCGCGCTGGCCGAGGCCGGCGCAGACGTGATCGTCGGCACCGGCGCGCCGCACACGCTGCAGGGTGCCGGCTGGCTCGGTTCGGCGTACGTCGCGTACAGCCTGGGTGATCTGGTCTGGTTCAAGAACTCGCCGGTCTCGCCGGACACCGGCGTGCTGCGGGTGACCGTGAACGGCGGCGCGGTGACGGACGCGTCGTTCACCCCGGCCCGGGTGTCCGCCGCGACCGGTCAGGCGGAGCCGCTGGCCGGCAAGGCCGCGGAGACCGCGCTCGCCCGGTTCGCCGCGCTGCGCGAGTGCGCGGGCCTGTCCGCCGAGCCGCCGGGCGCGTCGCCGTCGCCGAGCCCGAAGTCCTGATCCGGCCGCGGTGACCGGTCAGCGTCGGCGGGACCGCCGCGGGCCGGTAGCGACCGCCTGGGCGGCCGGTGCCGCGCTGTCATCCACCGCCTGACACGGGTTCTCCGCGGACTCGGCCTCGACCGTGGTCGCGAGTCGTTGCAGCAGCACCCGGAACACCGCGCGGTCGCCCACCGGGAGCGTGGCCAGCACGTGCTCCTCGGCCGCCTCGAAGCCCTGGGTGAGCACCTCCAGGCGCTCGTGCCCGTGCGGCGTGGCGACGATCCGCCGGGTGCGCCGGTCGGCCGGGTCCGGGCGGCGCTCGACCAGCCCGGCCTGCTCCAGATCGTCCAGCAGGTATGTCATCACGGTGCGGTCTATGCCGAGGTGCTGGGCGAGTTGGGCCTGGCTGTACGCCGTCTCCCCGGTCGCGATCCGGAGGATCTGGTAGCCCCGGGGCCCGCCCGGCAGGTCCGCGACCACGTGCTCGGACGCGCGGACGTAGCTGCGGAAGACCACGCCGAGACCCCAGCCGAGATCGGTGTCGATCGGCTTGTGGCCCTGCTCCGCGCAGGCCCGCGCGCGCTCGGCGATCTCGGTCAGCGCTTCGGCTGCGGTCATGGTCACGCACCCATAGTACGGACGTCCGCCATACCCCCCGATTCGCCAAGGGCTTCCGATGATCTGTGATTTATACGACCGTTGACGAGATAGTATTTCAGACAGACGATCTGTGAGACAGAACGGCAACTCTCCTGGAGCGACGATGACCCTCTACCGCCTCGACGCCAGCATCCGCACCGAGGGCTCGGTGACCCGCGCGGTCGCCGACACCGTGCAGAAGGCCTGGTCAGAAACGCACCCCGGCGTGCCGGTGCTGCGCCGCGACCTGGGCGCGCACCCGCTGCCCGCGGACTCCTGGCGCAACGCCGTCGGCGTCGGCTTCACCCCGGTCGAGGACCGCACGGCCGCGCAGCGCGACGCCGCGGCGCTGGCCACCGTCATCGCGGACGAGCTGCTCGCCGCGGACGCGTACCTGCTGGCGATCCCGCTGTACAACTGGAACATCCCGCACCACGTGAAGGCGTGGTTCGACCTGCTGCTCACCGAGCCGCGCTTCGCGCCCAGCGGCGACCGGATTCTCCAGGGCCGGCCGGCCGTGGTGGTCACCGCACGTGGTGGCGCCTACGGCCCGGGCACGCCGCGCGAGGGCTGGGACCACAGCACGCCGTACCTGCGCCGGATGTTCGCCGACATTCTCGGCCTGGACGTGCACATCGCGGAGGCGGAACTGACGCTGGCCGGTGTGAACCCGGCGATGGAGGCGCTGCGCGGCCTGGCCGCCCAGTCGCTGGCGGACGCGCACACCGCCGCGGAGGCGCACGGCCGCACCATCGCGGCCCGCGTCGCCGCGCTCACCACGGCCTGACCGTCACGCGACGGCCCGCCCGCGACCATCGCCGGGCGGGCCTCAGGCGGCCGTGACCGGCGTCCAGGACGGGTACTTCGCGGAGCGCCCGTCGCCGGACGACCGCCCGCGCAGCCGGCGCTGCACGAACGGCAGCACGTGCTCACGGTAGTACCGGGCCTCCGCGAAGAGCCGGCGTGCCGGAGCGGGCGCCGGATCCAGCCGGTGGTCCTCGGCCGCGTGCCCGAGCGCGGTCAGCACGATGCCCGCGACCCGGCGGTGCCCCGCGCCGTTCAGGTGCAGCCGGTCCGCCGACCAGTACTCCGGGCGCCGGATCTCCACGTCGTCGAACGAGTTCGCGAACGGCAGGCCGTGCCGGGCCGCCAGCTCCCCGACCGCGACGGTCAGGGCCGCGCCGCGCCGATGGATCCGCCGGCCGAACGGCAGCCGGCCCGACGGGTCCGGCCCGCTGATCAGCAGCAGCCGCACACCGGCCGCCGCGCACCGCTCGACCGCGCGCTCGGTCAGCCGCATCAGGTGGCCGACCTCCATGCCACGGCGCAGCATGTCGTTGCCGCCGCCGTTCAGCGAGATCAGCGTGGGCGGCGGCGACATGGACAGCGCCGCCTCCAGCTGGTCCTCGATGATCGGGGCCAGCAGCCGCCCGCGGACGGCCAGGTTCGCGTAGTGCACGGTCTCGCCGGAGGCCGCCGCGAGCCCGGCCGCGACCAGATCCGCCCACCCCCGCACGGTCCCGTCGGGCAGCTCGTCGCCCACGCCCTCGGTGAAGCTGTCGCCGATCGCCAGGAAACGCACCCGCCAGACGATAATCCACTTCCGATCACATCGCGCGCAGTGCCCGCGCACCGGCACCCGCCGGCACCACCGCACGATCCAGGAGCAGCGCCGGTACGCCGTGCGGCCCGGCCAGAACGCCGAACGCACTGTTCGTGGCCGGCAGCGGCAGCGTCCGCGCCGGCACCACCACGGCCCGGCGGGGTCGGCGAGCGTGCCGCCGGGAGCAGCGGTGCACGGGGCAGCGTGACCGCGGTCAGCGTGATCGCGGCGAGCGGCGCACCGCCCGCGGACGCGGCCCAGAGCAGCGCGAACGCCATGGCCTGGGTGCCGAGCAGGCTCACCGCGGTGCCGGTGAGCCAGACGGCAGCGGGGGTACGAAGGGGCACGGTGTCTCCACCCGGGTCGGTGACGTGAGCAGCCCGACGGTGCGGGGGGAAGCGGGTCGAGGGTCGAGCGCGGGTGAAATGCGGTGCGGCGCCGCCCGGGCCGCCGTTATCGTGGCGCGCTGTGGACCACGACTGGCACGATCCCGATTGGATCTCCGCTGCTCACAGCTGGGTGCGGGAGCACCTCGACGCGCCCGCCACCGGCCCGGTCGAGGAGGTCCGGTCGCGTCCCTGGTCGGTGACCCACCGGGTGCCGACCGTGGCCGGGCCACGCTGGTTCAAGGCCAACACCACGGACTGCCGCTACGAGGCCGCGCTCGCCGGCGCGCTGGCCCGCCGGATGCCGGACCGGGTGCTGGTCCCACTGGCCGTGGACGTCGCGCGCGGCTGGCTGCTCACCCCGGACGCCGGCCCGACGCTGCGCGACGCGCTCTCCCACGGCGGCGGCGAGGCGCGGACGGCCCGGTGGGCGGAGATGCTGCGCGCGTACGCGGCACTGCAGCGGGACGCCACGCCGCTCGCGGACGACCTGCTGTCGCTCGGCGTGCCGGACCACCGTCCGGACGTGCTGCCCGAGCAGCTGGCCACGCTGCTGGCCGATCCGGACGTACGGGCGGGTCTCGGCCCGGCGCGGCACGCCGCGGTCTCCGCGGTCGCACCCGCGTTCGCGGAGTGGTGCGCGGAGCTGGCCGCGTCCGGCGTCCCGGCGACCGTGCAGCACGACGACCTGACGGACGCGAACGTGTTCGCCGGCCCGCCGTACCGGTTCTTCGACTGGGGCGACGCCGGCGTGGCGCACCCGTTCGGGTCGCTGCTGGTGGCGCTGTCGTTCGCCGGTCACACGCTGGGCGCCGCCCCGGGCGCGCCGGAGCTGATCCGGCTGCGCGACGCCTACCTGTCCGCGTGGCCCGGCGACCCGGCCGCGCTGCGCCGGGCGGCCACGCTGGCCGGCCGGGTGAGCCGGGTGTCCCGGGCGATGTCCTGGCGGCGGGCTCTGCGCGGCGCCGCCCGGCCGGTGTCCGGCGGCGTCGCCACCGCGGTGACGGACTGGCTGGCCGAGCTGACCGAGCCGGACGTGGTGTGACCGTCCGCCGGCCCCGAAGCGTGCGTACCCCGGGGCCGGCGGGGCTCAGGACGCGGTGAGGCGGGCGACGACCGCGGTGGTCGCGGCGTCGATCGCGGTGCGGGACTCGTCGGTGTCGTCGATCATGTCGAAGCTGTGCTGCCCGTTCGGCGTGTCGACGATGTGCAGGTCCGCGCCCGCGCGCTCGGCCGCCGCGACGAACGTGGCCACCGTGCCGGCGATGAACGGGTGCTCCCGCCCGGCCCGGACCAGCACGATCGGCAGGTCACCCGCGGACGCGACCGTCTCCGCCGGCCGGAACGCCGGGTCCACGTCCATGCCCGGGAACGGTTCCAGCAGCGGGTAGTTCATCGCCACGCACCGCAGCCAGGCCGGCGGCTGCCGGAGCAGCGCGGAGCTGAGCATGCCGCCGCCGGAGAAATACCACACCGCGACCCGCTCGCCGTCGACGCGCGGGTCGGCGCGGACCGTCTCGATCGCGGCGGCGATCGCCTCGGCCGCGGCCGGGTAGTCGGCCGGTGTCCGCAGCGGGTGGTCGACCACCGCACCGGCCACCCCCCGGGACACCGCCAGCGCGCCGTAGCCGCGGAACACCGGCCAGTGCCGCGGCGACGGTTGCATCTCCGGCGGGATCGGCCCGCCGTGGACGAACAGGATCGCCGGGTGCGGGCCGTCCCCGTCCGGCAGGTAGAGGTCGATCGGGTCGTGCGACTCCGGCGCGATCGGTGCGACCGGTAGCACGAAGGGACTCATGTACGTCGGTTCCGCCATGTTGATCACTCTATGTGGACGACGCAAGCACGTTCCCCGGCCGATCAGGGTTCCGGGTCCCGGCGGGATCACCCCGCTTGTCCGGAGGCGCCCGCTATTCTCTGGTGCGTTCGTCGTACTTCTTGCGGGCCTCGACAACGTCCTCGATGTGCTGCGTCGACCACTCCGTGAGCGCCTTCAGGGGACCGCGCAGGGTCTGGCCGAGCGGCGTCAGCTCGTACTCCACACGGATCGGCGCCTCCGGATACACCGTCCGCAGGATCAGCCCGTCGCGTTCGAGCGTGCGCAGCGTCTGGGTGAGCATCTTCTCGCTGATCCCCCCGAGCTCCTGCCGCAGCTGCGTGAACCGGCGTGCCCCGCGCCTGCCGAGCTCGCCCATCACCAGGACAGCCCATTTGCTGCCGATCTGGTCGAGCACGTCACGCGACGGGCAGCCCCGGGCATACGGGTCCCACGATGGTGTGGACTCGCTCACTTCCCGGACCGTCGCCACGAATCTCACCTGGATCCTTTCGTCCGGGTGGGCACCTTACCCGAAAGTTCGTCCTTACCAAAGGAGAGCGACCAGTTCATCGTGGGTTCGTGCCGCGGAGGGCCCGCGGCGGAAGGGCGTAACCGCCATGTCGATCGTTGTCACCGCGGCCTCCGGGAATCTGGGCCGGCTCACCGTCGAGGCGCTGCTGACCCGTGGGGTACCGGCGTCCGAGATCGTCGCGACCAGCCGTGACATAAGCAGGATCAAGGACTTCGCCGACCGCGGTGTCGAGGTTCGCCGGGCCGACTTCGCGGAGTCGGGCAGCCTCCCCGCGGCCTTCGAGGGCGTGGACAAGCTCCTGCTGATCTCCACCACGACACCGGGCGAGCGCGTCGCCAACCACCGCCGCGCCATCGACGCCGCGGTGGTGGCGGGCGCGTCGCTGGTTGCGTTCACGAGCATGCTGCACGCGGACACGTCCAGCACGATTCTTTCTCCCACCCACCGGGCCACGGAGGAGTACCTGCGCGAGCGCCTCCCCAGCGTGATGCTGCGCAACGGCTGGTACCTGGAGAACTACACCGGCCAGCTCCCTCAGGTGCTGCAGGGTGGAGCGCTCGTCGGGGCCGCCGGCCAGGGCAGGATCAGCGCTGCGACCCGAGCTGACTACGCCGACGCCGCCGCGGTCGTGCTGACCACCGAAGGCCACGACGGCAAGGCGTACGAGCTGGGCGGCGATGAGGCCTTCACCCTGACGCGGCTGGCCGCCGCGATCTCGGCCGCGACGGGCGAGCGGATCGGCTACACCGATCTGCCGGTCGACGAGTTCGCCCAGGTGCTGCGCGACGCGGGCGTGCCCGCCGAACTGGCGCAGGTCCTTACGGACGCGGACCGCGCGATGAGCCACGACGAAATGTTCACCGACTCCGGCGACTTGCGGCGCCTGATCGGGCGGCCGACGACGACTCCGGTGGACGCGATCGCCGCCGCCCTACGCTGACCGGGCGGCGCTGCGCCGTCCCGCCTGACGACGACGGCGTGAACCGATCAGACGCCGGCGCAGGCGCGGCCGTTGACGGTGCAGGCGGTGGGCTCGCGGTCGGCGAAGAGCGACCCCTTCAGGTCGGCCTCGAACGTGAACGACGCGGTGCCGCCGGACGCGCCGACCGGGATCGCGCCGGCCGCCGGTGTGAACGTCACCGTTTCACCCGACTGGGTGAAGGTCGCACCGTCCGCCTTCGTCACCGTGATCGGGCTCTTCAGCGTGAGCACGACGGTCCAGGTGCCGTTCTGGAACAGGCCCGGGTTCGTCAGCGAGATCTTGCCGCGGTAGCCGAACGCCCAGTCCCCGTCCGTCGCGTACGCGGCCGTCAGCACGTCCTCCGCCGGGGTCGGCGCGGCACCGGTCGGGCTGGCCGGCGGCCGGAAGCTCGGCAGCAGCGAGGCCGGGTCCGGCGCCGGCGACTGCGTCGGGGTCGCGCCCGGTGACGGCAGCGCGGTGCTGGTCGAGGACGTGATCGGGGTGTCGCCGCCGGCCTCCGGCGGCGTCGGCGAGGAGGTGATGGCCGTGACGCCGCCCTCCGCCGCCACGTCGCCGCTCCCACCGCTGCGGCCCCAGATGATCCCGGCGGTGACCGCGGCCAGACCGACCACCACGGCCACGCCCGCGATCGTCAGCGGCACCCGGGCGCTGCGCAGCCGCGCGACGCTGAGCCGGGGCAGGATCACGGTCTCCGGCCCGCGGCGGCCGCGCATGCCCTCCAGGTCGACCTCGCCGAACGCGAGCCAGTCGAGCACGGCCGCGAGCGGCTGACCGAGTGCGGTCTCGTACGCGATGCGCTTGTCGGCCAGCTCGGCCTCGGACCCGGCGCCTTCGCGCCAGGACTGGTGCAGCATGATCCGGGTGCGCTGCTCGTCGACCGCGGCCAGCTCCCAGCGCAGCCGGGACACCAGGCCGGGCCCGTGCAGGAACAGCACCAGCCGCTCGCCGGTCTCGACGCCGACCACCTCGCCCTCGACCGTGGAGCCCTGCTCGGGCTGCTCGGCCTCCGGATCGGGCTGCAGGCCCGGCAGGTCGGTGCCGGAGAGCTGGAAGAACGCGCCGACGCGCGGCTTCAGGTCGGTCTCGGCGAACCACTGGCGGAGCAGACGCGGCTCGGTGAGTGCACGCCAGACCCGCTCGGTGGGGTGCTCGACCTCCACCTCGATCTCGATCTCGACGCTCGCGGCGCTCTCCGTCGTCACGACATGCACTGTAGAAGCTTGTTCATATCCACGCGCACCGGGCACGCGCTGTCATATCGTCACGATCCGTAATCATAGACCGTGACCAGCGGCTCGGACGTCGCCCAGCAGGTCCGGGTCAGAAGAACAGCGGGCCGAGCAGCATGGCGACCGCGGCGCCGCCCGCGGTACCGGCCGCGACCTGCAGCCAGGTGTGGTCGGCCAGCCGCACGCGGGACCAGGCGACGGCCGCGACGACCGGCACCAGGATCAGCAGCGGCGGGCCGAAGAGCCAGATCAGGCCGATGGTGGAGGCGGCGGCGACGGCCGCGTGCACGCTCAGCTTCCAGACCAGGTTGCTGAGCATCACCAGGGTGAGCACGCCGAGCATGACCACGATGATGCCGATCAGGTGGCTCGGCGCCTCGAGCAGCCAGATCAGCAGCAGGCCGGCGAGGACGGACGCGATGGCGAGCAGCAGCGGGGTGCGGCGCTGCTCCCGGCGTCCGATGTGGTGGTCGGTGAGCGTCCCGCGCATCACGCCGTACCGGACGATGCCGTACGGGATCAGCGCGCAGGGTATGGCGGCCAGCAGTGCCCACCAGAAGCCGGCGGGCGACCGGGTCTGCTCGATCGCGAAGACGAACGGCATGGTCACGGCCCAGATCGTCGGTGCGAACGCCTCGGTGATCACTCGTGCAAGCCGGTCCACAGTGGTCTTCTCCGGGGCGGTCACGCTCATCGCCAGATCATGTCAGGCGCGGGAGCCACTTCACGCGGCAGGTGCGACGACCGGCTGGATCGATCCAGAAAAACCCTTGAGGGTACGGCGGACGCCGCGTACTGTATCGATTTAGAAGGGCACTGGATCGATGCAGAGGAGGGGCGGCGTGAAGCCGACGCTACAAACCGTGGCCGACGAGGTGGGTGTGTCCCGCAGCACCGTCTCGAACGCGTACGGGCGCCCCGATCAGCTCTCTCCCGAGCTGCGCGAACGCATCCTCTCCGCGGCACGCCGGCTCGGCTACGCCGGCCCGAACCCGACCGCGCGCTCGCTGCGCCGCGGCCGGGCCGGTGCGATCGGCGTGCTCTTCACGGACGTGCTCTCCTACGCGTTCAAGGACCCGTTCGCGGTCCGTTTCCTGCAGGGGCTGTCGCAGGCCGCGGAGCGCCACTCGACCGGGCTGCTGCTCATCCCGGTCCCGGACGACCCGGAGGCGGCCCGGGCCGCCGTGCGCAACGCCGCGGTCGACGGCTTCTGCGTGTTCTGCGTGGCCGAGGGCCACCCGGCCCGGCAGGCGATCTTCGAACGCGGGCTGCCGGTGGTCGGCACCGAGCTGCTGGCGCCGGACGCGGCGATGTTCGCGGCCGGCATCGACGAGGCGGCGGCGACCCGCGCGGCCGGCGCGCACCTCACCGCGCTCGGCCACCGCCGGGTGGCCATCATCGCGGACATGCTGCACCCGGCGCTGGGCCCCCGGACCGCGCCGATCCGCCAGCCGGAGGACATCTCCTACCAGGGCGAACGTGAACGGCTGCGCGGCTACCAGGAGGCCTGGGCGAAGGCCGGCCTGGACTGGGACGACGTGACGATCATCAACGTGCCCGGCAACAGCCGCGAGGCCGGCCTGGAGGGCGCGGCCGCCGCGCTGGACCGGCGCGACCGGCCGACCGCGGTCATCGCGTTCAGCGACGTGCTCGCGCTCGGCGCGCTGGACGCGCTGGAGGCCAGGGGCCTGCGCGCGGGCCGGGACGTGTCGGTGATCGGCTTCGACGACATCCCGCAGGCGGCCGAGGCGGGCCTGACCACGGTCCGCCAGCCCGCCAAGGAGAAGGGCCGCATCGCGGGTGAGCTGCTGCTCGACCCGCCGGCGTCCGCCGAAGGGCGCCGCGTGGCGCTCCCCACCGAGCTCATCGTCCGGGCCAGCACCGGCCCGGCCACCAACGGGAGGATCTGACATGGACACCACCGACGGACTCGGCATGAGCATGGCGATGAAGGCGATGATGCGCGAGGTGACCTCGGCCCAGCCGGGCGCCCCGGTCCGCCCGGACCGGCCCGCGCGCACCGTACGCGCGGCCGGTGCCCGCCGGGCCCTCGCCCGGGCGCTGCACACGGTGGCCGACCGGGTCGAGCCCCGGGCAAATTCCGGGACGTGCGCCACCGCCTGAGGTTAGGGTGCCCGCATGCTGCCCCCACGGTACGAGGTGCGCCACCCCACCCCGGCGGACGCCGAGACGATCTTCGCGGTGATCCGGGCCCACCAGACGGCCCGGATCGGCCGGGTCGACTACACGCTCACCGACGTCCGGGACGAGCTGCGCTCACCCGAGGGCGACCTCGGCACGGACGCGTGGCTGGTCCTCGACGAGCACGGCACCGCGGTCGGGTGGGGCTGGGCGTGGCCGAGCGGGGACGGCATCGTCGACATGGACGTGTTCACGCTGGACGACGCGGTCGCGGAATGGCTCTGGGCCACCGCGCAGCAGCGTGCCGCCGAGCTGGGGCGCGAGCGCGGCTGGCCGTCCGTGACCGGCGACGTCGGTGTGCACCGGGAGGACACGCCGGCCGCACGGCGGCTCACCGGGTACGGCTTCGAGGTCGGCACGGTCTACCACCGGCTGCGCATCGACCACACCGGAGACCGCCCGATCCCGGACGTACCCGCGGGATTCGTGGTCCGGAACGGTCATGACGCGGAGCAGGTGCGGCGCGACGCGCACGCCACGCGCGAGGCCGCGTTCCACGATCACTACGGGCACGTGCGCAAGACCTACGACGAGTGGGTGGCGCAACTGGAGTCCGGCAGCGTGCACGACTGGTCGTTCCTGACCGTGCTCTACACCGACGCGGGCGAGCCGGCCGGGCTGACGCTGCGCTCCACCATGTTCGCGCCGGACGAGAAGTGCGGTTACCTGCGGCTGCTCGGTGTGCATCCCACGTTCCAGGGGCACGGACTGGGACGATGGCTGTTGCGGCACGCGTTCGCGGAGGACGCCCGGGACGGCTGGGCCGGCACGATCCTGCACGTGGACACGGATCCGCGGCGCCCGGCGCTCGGACTGTACCTGTCCGAGGGCATGCGCGTCGTCCAGATCATCGACGCCTGGCGGCGTCCCATGTAAGGGTTCCCGATGCGTCACGCCCGAGTTATCGCACCGGCCGCCGTGCCTGCGATGCTACTGCTGGTCACCGCGCTGATCAGCATCACCGGTCCCGGCTTCAGCTGGGACGAGGTCGCCACCGCGGACATCGCGCGGCGCACCCCGGCCGAGATCTGGGCGCTGATGCGGCACGTCGACGGTGTGCTCGGGCCGTACTACCTGCTCATGCACGTGTGGACCGGGCTGGCCGGCACGTCCGAGGCCGTCCTGCGCCTGCCGCAGGTGATCGCGATGGCACTGGCCGCCGGCCTCACCGGCGAACTCGGCCGCCGCCTGTTCACGCCGCTCACCGGCCTGACCGCCGGTCTGCTGCTGGTCATCATGCCCAATTCCTACCGGTACGCGGCGGAGGCCCGCCCGTACGCGTTCAGTGTGCTCTTCTCGGTCCTGTCCCTGCTGCTGCTGCATCTGGCGCTGCGCCGCCCGGCACGCCGGCGGTGGACCGGGTACGCCGTCTCGGTCCTGTGCCTGGGCCTCAGCCACATCGTCGGCGTGTCCGTGCTGGCCGCGCACGCGGTCATCGTGCTGCGCCGCGACCGCCGCCTGCTCCGGGCGTGGGCGGTCACGGCGGCCGTGGTGCTGGTGCTGCTGGCGCCGCTGGTGCTGCTCGGCGCCGACCAGCAGAGCGGCCAGGTCGCCTGGATCAAGCCGCTCTCGACGGCGACGCTGCGCCGCTCCCCCGCCGAGATCGTCGGCTCCGCCGCGGCCGCGTGGCTGCTGATCGGCCTGGTGCTCGCGTTCACCTGGCGGTCCCGGTTCATCGAGCCGGTCGCGCTGTGCGCCGCACCGATGGTGGCACTGGCCGCGTACTCGCTGGTCGTGGGGCCGCTCTGGGTCCCCCGCTACCTGCTGGTCGTGCTGCCTCCGCTGGCTCTGCTGGCGGCCGCGATCGTGTGCACGTCCCGGCCGTCGCCGGACCGGCCGGATCACGTGAGCGCGAACACCCGCGCGACTGAACGGTCACGGCTTCCCCGATGGCGTCCCGGGCGCATCCGGCCGCGTGTGCGCACGTGGCTGCCGGTCGCGGTGACGCTCGCGGTGCTGTTCGCCGCCGCCTGGCCGGAGCACCGGCAGCAGCGCGGCGACCTTGCCAAGAACGGCGCCGACTACCGCGCGCTCACCCGCATGATCGCCGCCCACGACCGCCCCGGCGACGCCATCCTCTACCAGGACAACAACCGCGCGCTGCGGGCCGGCGTCGACTACTACTACCTCGGCGACCCGGCCCGCCCGGCCGACGTGCTGCTCGCCCGCACCGCCGGCCAGGCTGGCCGGCTGACCGCGGTCGAGCACACGGACGTCGCCACCCACCTGCGCGGCTTCACCCGGGTCTGGTTCGTGGTCGCCTCCACCGGCCCCGAGGACCCCCTGATCCACAAGCCGCGCGCCGCCCCGGTCCTGCGCACCCACTTCCGTCGCGAGACCCTCCTCACCGTCCACGGCGCCACGATCGCCTTCTACCGCCGCGTCCGCTAGCCGTCACGGACCCGGGATCACCCCAGGGAGGGCGGCTCGGGGCGGTGGCTGAAGTCCGCAGCGACCGCGCAGCCGATGGCCTCCACCACTCCGGCGGCGGTGAACGCATTCAACGCGTTCCCCGCGCCGGGTATCCAGCCGCCGAGGAACTGGAAGACGCCGCGCCCGACGTCGGTCCCGACGAATCCGCCGAGAATCGATTTAGCGCCGGCTTCGGTAAGCGTTATCCGGAAGACCCGGCTCAGCGAGAGAATCATTCCGACCTCGACGACCACGAGCGGAATATCGTCCGCGCCCGGCATCCGGGCCATCGAGGCGGCGATACCGGCCGCGCTGGCCGCGGCCGGCCATCCCCGATAGGAGGGATCGACGAGGGACGGCCGGGCGGTCAGGAGACGAGAGGGAAGAGGGGGCCGGTGGCGCGGCCGGTGGCGGCCTCGATGAAGGCGATCGGGGACGGGATCGCGGCCAGGATCTCCGCGGTCTGGGCCAGGCCGGACGGCGGCACGGCCGGCTCCCGGCCGAGAGCGCGCTGCAGGTCGAGCAGGTGGACCGTGGACTCGACGATGCCGATGCCGGCGGCCTCGGTCAGCGTGAGGCGGGCTATGCCGAAGTAGTCGACGACGACCGGGCCGAGCGCGCGGGCGGCGGTCAGCGCACGCGGCCCGACCTCGGCGAACGCCTCGGTCAGCTGGGCCGGTGTGTACTGCTGGGCGGCGTCGCGGGCGCCCCTGGCGACGCGTGGGGCCTGAAGGGCGGCGAGACCGCCGGGGCGGTTCAGGTCGCGCAGCAGCGCGGTTGCGGACGGGTGGGTGGGCTCGTCGGCGCGGACCAGGCCGAGCATCTGCGCGAAGCCGTGCGGCCACGCGGCGAGGTGGGCGAAGAGGGCCTTGACGTCCCAGCCCTGGAGCCGGGTCGGGCGGGTCCAGCGGGCGGCGTCCAGATCGTGTCCGTGCGCCGCCCACACCGCCCACAGCTCGCCGAGCGCGGTCAGACGTGCCTCGAGCAACTGCTCCGCGGAGGACATGCCAAGCAGGATAGTGGTAGATCAGTACGTACGGTGGGTCGCCAGCCGGGCCAGGGCGGTCAGTTCCGTGGCCGCGGCGGGGAGCGGGCCGGCGGCCGCCAGCGACGCGGATGCCTGATGCAGCAGCGCGTCCCGGTGGGCGTGGCACCAGGCGCGTCCACCGGCGTCGTCGATCAGCGCGGCGATCCGGGGCAGTTCGGCGTCGGTGAACGCGGTCTCCCGCTCGTAGTAGCGGATCAGTTCCCGGCCGGCCGGGGTGCCGGAGGTGAGCGCGGCCAGCACCGGCAGCGACTTCTTCCGGTTGCGCAGGTCGGAGAAGACCGGCTTGCCGGTCGCGGCCGGGTCGCCCCAGATGCCGAGCAGGTCGTCGACGATCTGGAACGCCAGCCCGACATCGGAGCCGAACCGGCCGAGGAGGCCCGCCTGGGTGGCGGACCCGCCGCCGAACAGCGCGCCCAGCGAGCAGGACGCCGCGAGCAGCGCGCCGGTCTTGTTGGCGGCCATCTCGAGGACGTCCTCCAACCGTACCGTCGTGGTCTGCTCGAATCTCAGGTCGGCGGCCTGCCCGTCGACCAGCGCCTGCACCGCGGCGCACAGACCCCTGATCGCCGGTACGGTCGCCGGTGCGCCGGACGCGGCCAGCACGTCGATCGCGGTGGCCAGCAGCGCGTCCCCGGCGAGGATCGCGGTGTCGATGCCGAACACCGCCCAGACCGTGGGCCGATGCCGCCGGGTGGCGTCACCGTCCATCACGTCGTCGTGCAGCAGCGAGAAGTTGTGCACCAGCTCGACCGCGACCGCGGCGGGCACGGCCGCGGCCCGGTCGCCGCCGACGGCCGCGGCGGCGGTGAGCGCGAGCGCGGGGCGCAGCGCCTTGCCGCCGGATTCCGCGGCCGGTTTCCCGGCCGGGTCCCACCAGCCGAAGTGGTATCCGCTCGGCCGGGCGGTGGACTGCGGCAGCGCCTCGATCGCGGCCCGCAGCGCCGGTGCGACCAGCGTGCGCGCGCCGGCCAGCACCGCGGCGGCGGGCTCCGCCGCGCCGGATGACCCGGCGGAGCCCCGTACCGTGGAGAGGGTCGTCATGAGGTGGTGCCGATCTCGACGTGTTCCAGGACGCCGAGCGCGTCCGGGGTCAGCACCGCGGCCGAGAAGTAGTTGCTGACCAGGTACGACGTGATCGCGTTCGCGCCGACGCCCATGTACCGGACGTTGAGGCCGGGTGCGGTCTCGTGCGGCAGGTCCTTCGGGATCAGGCCGACCACGCCCTGGTCCTCCGCGCCGAGCCGCATCGCGATGACCGACGTGGTGCCCGCGCCGGTCACCGGGATCTTGTCACAGGGCAGGATCGGCACGCCTCGCCAGGACGGTACGAGCCGGCCCTGCACCTCGACCGGCGGCACGGTCAGGCCGCGCGCGGTGACCTCCCGGCCGATCGCGGCGATCGCGCGCGGATGCGCCAGGATCACCTTGGTCTTGCGGCGGCGGGAGATCAGGTCGTCCAGGTCGTCCGGCGTGGGCGGGCCGGTGCGGGTGGCGACGCGCTGGGTCAGGTCCGCGTTGTGCAGCAGGCCGAAGTCATGGTTGTTGACCAGCTCGTCCTCCTGCCGTTCGCGCAGCGCGGTGATGGTGATCCGCAGCTGCTCCTCGGCCTGGTTCATCGGGTCGTTGTAGAGGTCCGCGACGCGGGTGTGGACGCGCAGCACGGTCTGGGCGAGGCTCAGCTCGTACTCGCGCGGCTTCAGCTCGTAGTCGACGTACGTGCCGGGCAGGTCCGGTTCGCCGTCGTGGCCGCTGGCCAGCGCGATGTCGGTCTCGCCGAACCTGTTGCGCGGGACCGCGGACATGCCCCCGACCCAGGACCGCAGACATCCGATCAGATCGCTACGCAGCGGGCCGTCGAGCGCGAGCAGCGTGTCCGCGGGAAGCGTCAGCACGGTGCAGGCGGTCTCCGCGCGGACCGTGTGCGGGAACGTCACCGGCGTGCCGAGCTGCGACCCGAGCAGCGTCGAGGTCAGCGCCTCGCCGCCGACGTGGTCGCCGTCCGCGATCATGCCCAGCCGGATCCGGTCGCCGTACTCGCCGGTCTGGTGGAGCGACGCCTTGCCGTGCGCGATCAGGACGAGCCGGTCGACCCGCGCACCGGCTTCCGCGATGACCGCCCCGGGCACGTACTCCTGCTGCACGAACCGGTCCGCCAGCCGCGCGAGCCCGGACATGTCGGTGAACGAGGACAGGGCCGGGACCTCGCGCAGCGAGCCCGGGATCACCCGCACCGCCGCACCGTCGTTGACGAACCGGACCCGGCCGTCGCCGGTCTGGTACCGCGCCCGCCGGTTGACCCGGTACGCGCCGCCCTTGACCGGCATCCACGGCAGCATGCGCAGCAGCCACCGCGGTGAGTCCGCCGCGTTCTGCGGCCGTGTCTTCGTGGTGGTGGCGAGGTTCCGCGCCGCGGCGGGCCCGAGGGACCGCCGCGGTTCGCCGGCCTGCCGCTCGAGGAGGTCGGTCATCAGTCCTCGCGTCCGAGCTCGACGTTCTCCAGGATGCCCAGCGCGTCCGGCACCAGCACGGCCGTCGAGTAGTACGCGCTGACCAGATACTGGATGATGGCCTGCTCGGTGATGCCCATGAAGCGCACGTTCAGGCCCGGCTGGTACTCGTCCGGGATGCCGGTCTGGTGCAGGCCGACCACGCCCTGCTTGTCCTCGCCCGCGCGCATCAGCATGATCGAGCTGGTCCGCCGGCCGGACACGCCGATCTTGTTGCACGGGAAGATCGGGATTCCGCGCCAGGCCGGAACCTGGTGCCCGGCCACGTCGATCGCGCTCGGGTAGACGCCGCGCTTACTGCACTCCCGGCCGAACGCCGCGATCGTGCGCGGGTGCGCGAGGAAGAACGTCGGGTCCTTCCAGACCAGCGCCAGCAGCTCGTCCATGTCGTCCGGTGTCGGTGGGCCGGACCGGGTGTAGATGCGCTGCTTCAGGTCCGCGTTGTGCAGCAGACCGAAGTCACGGTTGTTGACCATCTCGTGCTCCTGGCGCTCGCGCAGCGCCTCCACGGTCAGCCGCAGCTGCTGCTCGATCTGGTCCATCGGCTCGTTGTAGAGGTCCGCGACCCGGCTGTGCACGCGCAGCACGGTCTGCGCCACGCTCAGCTCGTACTCGCGCGGCGAGGTCTCGTAGTCCACGTAGGTGGCCGGCAGGTCCGGCTCGCCGTCGTGCCCGGACGCCAGCTCGATCGCGGCCTCGCCGTGCTTGTTCTGCTTGCGGCCGGGCCGCTCCGCCATCCGCTGCATGTGCGCGCGCAGCGGCTCCGCCTGGCCGTTGAGCTGCTGCATCGCCTGCGCTGGCAGCTCCAGCACGGTGCACGAGGTGATCGTCTTGACCGAGTACTGCCAGCGGCCCGGCGTGCCGGTCAGCACCTGCTCACCGAAGTAGTCGCCGTCCGCGAGCAGGCCGAGCACGGTCTGGTCGCCGTACTCCCCGGCCCCGATCTTGTTCACCTTGCCGTGCGCGATCAGGTAGACACGGTCCTGCGTCTGCCCCTCGGTCACGATGACCTCGCCCGGCCCGTACTCCCGCTGCTGGAACCGCTCGGCCAGCGCCGCCAGCGCGTTCGCGTCGGAGAACCCGCGCAACGGCGGCAGCTCGGTCAGCTCCATCGGCACGACCTTCACCTGCGAGCCGGTCGACGTGAACGTCACCCGGCCGTCGCCGATCGCCACGCTGAGCCGCCGGTTGACCCGGTAGACGCCGCCGGAGACCTGCACCCAGGGCAGCAGCTTCAGCAGCCACCGCGAGGTGATCCCCTGCATCTGGGGCGCGGTCTTGGTGGTCGTGGCCAGGTTCCGTGCGGCCTCCGGCCCGAGGGACCGCCGCTGCGGCTGGTCGCCGTTCTCCGCGGGCCGGGTCCCGACCGTGTCCAGAAGAGTCACGCGCACAACTCCGATCGATGTGGGCCACCACGCCTTCTCGCGCGGTGCGGCCTGGAGAGAAGCAAGATCATCCGGCGCAGAAACATGGAGGCCGGCGCCTGCGTTGACAAAAATATGCGTAACTGGTGTAAATCGGACAAACAAATCGCCAAACTCCCCCATCAGGCTGAAAACGACAAAACGCCGCAGCGGAACGGCCGGCGACCACGCTCTGATCCGCTACGCTTCCTCGCCCCGGCGTCACCGTCGGGTCCGGCGTGCCACCATGTCCGGCATGTCCGGTCGCGCGTTGAGTTTCGGGTCGGTGGCGGAGGCCTACGAGCGGTACCGTCCCGGCTATCCGGCCCAGCTGCACGAGCTGGTGACCGGCTACGCGGGCCGCCCGATCCGCACCGCGCTGGAGATCGGCGCCGGCACCGGCAAGGCCACCCGCCTGTTCGCCCGTCCCGGCACCACCGTCACCGCGACCGAACCCGACCCGGCCATGCTCGCCGAACTGCGCCGCCACGTACCCGCGGACGTGCGGACCGTGCAGGGCTCGTTCGAAGAACTACCACCGGGCGGTACGTACGACCTGGTCTACGCGGCCGCCGCGCTGCACTGGACGTCCCCCGCCGGCCGCTGGCCCCGGATCGCCGCGATGCTCACGCCGGGCGGCACGTTCGCCTCCTTCGGCGGCCCGGCCCGCCTCGCCGACCCGGCCGTCGAGTCCGCCGTCCAGGCCGCGCGGGCGCCGTTCCTGGACACCGACGAGTTCCCGTCCCCCGACGGCACCCCGGCCGGTGCGGCGATGCAGTGGCCCGGCACCGAACTCGAACGGTCCGGCCTGTTCACCGACGTCCGCCAGGTCACCATCGCGCGCCACGTCACGGGTCACCGCCGCCGGCTACGTCGGCCACCTCGCCACGGTCTCCGCCTACCTCCAGCTCCCCGCACACCGCCGCGCGGAGGCCTTCCGCGCGATCCAGGCCGTGCTCCCGCCCACCGTCCTCCTGGCCGCCGACATCGTCGCGCACCTCGCCCGGCGTACCTGACGGGCTCGCTGCGCACTTCACCGGCGTCACGGTCCGCCGGCGCCGAAGACCGGATCCGCCCCGGCGCCCCCGCTCTGTCCCGGCTCGCCACGGCAGGGGGAACGCTCAACGGGCTACCCGCGCCCCCGGGTCGCGCGTAGAAGACCGGTACGGTCATGCCCCCGACGTACCGTGGTCAGCGGTTGCCGGTCGCGGCGCGCGTGTCCGGTGCGGCGCCGGGCCTTAGCATGGGCTCGATGAACCTCTCCGCTGTGCGTGACGACGACCTGCCGACCGATCAGGAACGGGCGGATGAGGCGCTGCGGCTGCTGTCGTTCACACCGTTCGCGCTCGACGTCGCCGTGAAGAGACTCGGCCGGGGCGGCGGTGTCTACGCGTGGTGGGCCGGGCCCTCGGTCTTCCCGGATCTGCCCGGGCCTGCCAACGCGAGCGACCCGTCGCTGCGGCTGCTCTATCTCGGCCGGGCGACCAGCCTGCGGGGCCGGATCCTGCGCAACCATCTGCGGCGGTCCGGGAGCTCGACCCTGCGCCGCACGCTGGCCGGACTCATGTTGTCCGAGGGCTACCGGACGACCTGGACCGACCGGGTCGTCCTGATCCCGGAGGACGAGGCGCGGCTGACCGCGTGGATGCACGCGCACCTGCGGTTGACCTGGGCGGAGGACGAGGATCCGGAGACGATCGAGGCGGATCTGGTCCAGCGTCTGCGCCCGCCGCTGAACGTGCACGGCGTCAGTCCCGAGCGTCGCCAACCGGCCGTCCTCGCTGCGAAGGTCGCGTACAACTCCTCGGCCGGGCCCGCGCCGACGCCGTGACCGCCGCGCCGCGAGCCACGGCTCGGGGTCAGGACTGCGACGCGAACAACCAGTCGTCCGCCGGGGGTTGCTCGGCGGGGCGGCGGGTGACGACGGAGACGATGGCGCAGTAGACGGTCAGCGGTGTGGCGCTGGCGGCGGCCAGGACCACCCAGGTCGTCGTCGGGTCGGTGGCGAGGTCGGACGTGGTGGTGAGCAGGGCCAGCAGGGCGGCGGCGAGCGCGAGCGCGGCGGGCCAGCTGACGGGCCGGGCCGCGCGGCTGATCAGTACGGCGGGGAACAGCACGATGATCGTGAGGAACGCGCCGGCGGCGGCCGCCCAGAGAACCATGAGCGGACCGGCCAGCGGGCCGCCGGGGTCCGTGCCGGCGAGCAGCGCGGTGACCAGCAGGCCGGCGTAGACGACGGTGACCTCGATGCAGTACACCGCCCAGGCCATCACGGCTCCGGCGACGTAGGCAACGACGGTGAACAACATCCGGCTTCGCATGGCTTGGATCATGACGGGACAACGGGAGCCGGCGGCGGTTCCGCACCGGACCTGCACGATGTCTCCATCGGACAGCGCCGGGCCCGTCCCGGAGAGGCCCGTCGGCAGGCGCCGTGGTCGCGGGTCGCTAGCCGTAGCCGGTGGCGCTGGTGAAGGTGTACCAGTCGTTCATCATCGTGTCGAAGGCGGCGAGGCAGTGCAGCTTGCGGGCCGGGAGGTCGTCGCAGGGTTGCCGGACGGCGGCGGCGGACTTCTCGAGGTCCCGGATCGCGGCCGAGACGCCGGCGAACCGGGCCGGGTCGGGGCGGCCGGCGATGTCCTTCCGCAGTGTCGTGGTCACGTCGTCGACCAGGTCGGACATGAAGGTGCCGGTGCACCACTCGCTCTCCTCGACGTTGAACCTGCCGATGCAGGACATCAGCACGATGTTCGCCGCTCCGATCTCGGTGAAGGAGGCCTCGAAGGGGGCGGTCGGCGACGTGGCGGGGCCGGCCGCCGGGGACGGCCGCGGCGGCTCTCCGGGCGTCGCGCAGGCCGTGAGCAGGAGGAAGCATGCCACGGCGGCGGCCAGCGGGCGGTCACGCATCGACGGAGCCGCTCACCCGCAGCGTGCCCTGACCGGTCCCGGCCCCCTGGGATCGTCCGGCCGGAGCGCCGTCGAACGTCGCGACGAGGGTGGCGCGGCCACTGCCGTGCGTGAGGGTGAGGCTCCATCGGTGCGGCCGGCCGTCGGCCGGGACCTCCACGGTCTTCCGCCACGGCAGTGATGCCGGCCCCTCGGTACTCGTCTCGCCGTCGAGCTCGTAGACGATCGAGATGATCTCGGCGTCCCCCTCGGCCGTGATCACCAGGCTGTGCGCGGCGGCCGGCGACGACGGGACCACGACCGCGCTCGGCACCGGCGAGGCCGGCCCACCGGTACCCGCGCCACCGGTACCCGCGCCACCGGTACCCGTGCCCCCGGTGCCGGCACAGCCGGCGAGAAGGACGGCCACCAGCCCGGTCCGGTACGCATGAGGTCGCATTCCGCGACTGTATGACCGGGTCACATCGGCCTCAATTCCCCGTACAGGGACTGTCGCGCGAGCCGGGACGCGGCCGCGCCACGGACCCGGGACCGGCGGCGAGCCGGCACTTGCCTTCGGGATCGAGACGTATCTATCCTCCAGGAATGCGCTTTCCAGAATGGAAGCGGTGTGGCGCCGGCGCACTTGTCGACCATGAAGGTGAGACACGGATGAAAAGATCAGCAGCCCTCCGGTGGATGACCGGGGGTGCCGTCGCGGCGGTGGGGGCGGCGGTCATGCTGTCGTTGCCGCAGGCGTGGGCGGCGGACGGCAACCTGAGCCTGAGCGGCGGTGCCGACGGGTCGAGCAAGGCCAGCGGCACCAGTTACGGCAACGTCAAGGACGGCGACACCGGCACCTACTGGGCACCGGGCAGCGCGACCGGCTACGTGTCGGTCAAGTGGAGCAGCGCCACCACGGTGAGCAGCGTGGTGATCAAGCAGGCGTCCGGCGGCGGGTCGATCAGCGCGTGGCGTCTGCTCAATGCGGACAGCGGCGCGGTCCTGGCCAGCGGCAGCGGCAGCCCGAGCACGATCAACGTCGCCGCGACGTCGCTGAAGAAGGTCACGCTGGACATCACGAGCGCGTCCGGCGTGCCGCGGATCGCGGAGTTCGAGACGTACTCCGGTGGCAGCTCGAACCCGACGACCGGGCCGACCACGGGTGGCCCGACCGGCAACCCGACGCCCACTCCGACCGGCGGTTCCGGCAACCCGGGCACGCCGACCGGCGCCTGGCCGTCGTCGCAGGGCAACGTGAGCATCTCCGGCACGGTGAACGTGTCCGGCACGTTCGACGGCGGGATGAAGACCTACTGCTGCATCGGTGACGGTGGGCAGAGCGAGTCACAGGACCCGATGTTCACCATCGCCAACGGCGGTACGCTGCAGAACGTCATCCTCGGCTCGCCGGCCGGCGACGGCGTGCACTGCGAGGGCACCTGCACGCTGCGCAACGTCTGGTGGAACGACATCGGTGAGGACGCCGCCACGTTCAAGGGCACCAGCGGCGGCACCTCGTACGTGATCGGTGGCGGCGCGCGGTCCGGCAGCGACAAGACGTTCCAGCACAACGGCAACGGCACCGTGAGCATCAGCGGCTTCTACCTGAAGGGCTCCGGCAAGCTGTACCGGGCCTGCGGCAACTGCACCAGCTCGCACACGCGGCACGTGAAGATCGACAACGTGCTGCTGGACGACATCGACATGGTCGCCGGCATCAACAGCAACTGGAACGACACCGCCACCATCACCCGGGTCACGATCGTCGGCTCGGCCACGGTGTGCGGCAAGTACAAGGGTGTCGCGAAGGGCAGCGAGCCGAGCTACCTCGGTGAGGGCTGGAACGACGCCAACTGCAAGGTCAACCGCAGCGACGTCACCTTCAGATAGGACGGTGCGGGCGCCCACCGCGCGGTGGGCGCCCCGTTCTCGGGAAAACGCTCTGGCTCCGCCAGGTGACGGTCCGCCATCATGAGGGCTCATCGAGATCGATCGGGGGCCATGGGGATGGGCGAGCGGGTGTACGGCACGGCGGCGAAACGGTGGCTGCTCGGGATAACGCTGCTGACCGGCGCGGTGATCGCCGCGCTGATGGCGATCGCGCTGCCGCCGGACGAGCGCACGTTCGCGTTCGTCGCGTTCGGCACGCAGATGTTCATGTCCGTGGTGCTGCCGTTCCACGGCGTGCTGCTCGGCCGGGACCTGCGCGCCACGGCCGGGCGGGCGGCCGCACCGGTGCTCGGCACCGCCGTGCTGCTGGGCGCCGCGACCGGGCTGACCGGCGGCCTGCTGGCCGCGGGCGCGCTGGCGGCCGCGGGTGGATCCTGGGCGGGCGCGGGCACGGTGCTGGCCGGCGGCGTGCTGGTGCAGATCGTGGCGAATCTGACCGGCACCGGCCTGGGCGTGCTGATCCGGCCGGCCTGGGTGGCCTGCGCCGCCACCGTCGTCGTACCGCTGGGGTTGTGGGCTGTGCTGCTGCTCGTCCCGCCGCTCGGCGACTGGCTGACGCCGTTCCCGGTCGCCGGCACGCTGCTGTCCGGCGACGCCGGCCCGGCCGACTGGGCACGATGG